>CALLZC010000156.1 GCA_937858995.1 uncultured Nostocoides sp. | reverse complement strand
TTCAAGCAGAAGACGGCATACGAGATAGGAGTCCGTCTCGTGGGCTCGGAGATGTGTATAAGAGACAGGGCGGGGGTGGCGCTGACGAAACAGGACGATCTCGCCTGCTGGCTGGTGTTCAATATCGGCGACTCTCGGGTCTATCGATTGGCGGGCGAGCGTGTCGAGCAGATCACCGTCGATCACTCGCACGTCCAGGAATTGGTCGATTCGGGTGAGCTCTCGCCGGAGGATGCCCGGGTCCATGGCGAGCGCAATATCGTCACCCGCGCGCTTGGGGCGGGGATGCCGGGGGTACCGCGCGTCGATCAGTGGCTGCTCATGGTCGAGCCCGGTGAGCGGCTGATGATCTGCACCGACGGTCTGAGCGGCATCCTGACCGATCAGCTGATCGCGGCGACCCTGATCGTTGCCGACGATCCGCAGGATGCCTGCGACCGACTGGTCCGCACGGCGCTGGCCGCGGGGAGCCGGGACAATGTGACCGCTGTCGTGGTGGAGGTCGTGGGGCCCAGCCGGTCGGGCGATATCCCGGGGCGCGGCGGTGACGAGATGGCACCCGAGGTCGATCTCGACTCCCCGACCGCGCCGCCGTCGCGCGGCACGCTGGGTGGCTCGTCATGACCGGTGGTGTGCGCTGGTCGGCAGGCTCCGACCACGGCCTGGTATGGCCGGGCGGTCTGGGCATTCTCGACGGTGCGATCGAGGCCGGAATCGCCGAGCAGATGTTCTCGCTGCTGTATGACGGCGCTGACCTGCCGGGCTTCCTGGAGGGTTTGGGGGCAGCCTGCGGTGCGGGCCTGCTGGGGTTGCCGGGATTCGCCGTGGCGCTGATGTCCGAGCGGCACGTCCACCTCGCCGTGCGGGGCGATTTCGCTGCCCGGATCGCGGGGACCGAAGCCGTTCTGCTCGAGGGTGCGGGGATCACGACCTGGGTGGAACGGCTACTCCCGCGGGGCAGCGCGGTGACGCTGGGCCGCACGTCATACGACGGGGGCCAGGGGCATCTCCTGCTCGCGGGGATCGTTCCGGCGATCGGGCTGAGCTGGCGCCAGGGCGGACCCACCGATCGGGGGATCCCCGCAGAGCGCGAGGAGGTGGCGACCGGGCCGAGCGTCCCCACGCGGCTGGCCCCGGTGCGGGTCGCCCCGGTCGACCCGGCGGCCGCCGAGCCCCTAGTCGCGGTCGATCCCCTAGCCACGGCCGAGCCCCAAGCCACGGCCGAGCCCCTTGCTGCGGCCGGGCCAGGCGGCACGCCGGAGCAGGCGGCCGGGATGGCCTGGGAATCGCTGTGGGAGGCCACGATTGCCCGGGGCGTCGAGGCGGCCGCGATCCGGGAGTCCGCTACCCCGCCCGGTGTCGGTTCGAGGAGCGGCGCGGGTGCGGTGGCCGAATGGAGTGCCGAATGGTCCCGATCGCACGCAGCGGCCACCCCCGGGCCGACCGGCGATTCGCCCGACCCAGCCGGGGGCGAGGGGGCGAGCGACATCTACGGGGACCACGACGGCGAGACCCTCGCCCGGTTGGATCTGGTGATGGAGCGACGCGAGTTGGACGAGCGCACCGCTCACGAGGTCTGGGACGGCCTCATCCTGACCGCGCTCTGCCCGAACGATCACCCCAACCCACCCGGGCGCGAGCTGTGCGCCGTATGCGGCGCGGTTGTGGGCCAGCGAACCGCTAGCATCCCGCAGCCCACCCTCGGCCGATTGCGCGCCTCGAGTGGTCAGGTGCTCGACCTCGACACCTCGATCGTGGTCGGCCGCAACCCGCGCGGTCCCCGGTTCCTGGGCGCGCAGGTGCCGAAGTTGCTCCCCTTGCCGTTCGAGCACATCTCGGGCAGCCATCTCGAGGTGCGGGTCGAGGGCTGGCGGATCGTGGCGCTCGACCTGGGTTCCACCAACGGCACCGTGCTCAAGCGCAGAGGGGAGCCGGACGTCCCCTTGACCCGGGAGCCGCACGAACTGCGCTCCAGCGACATCCTGGACCTGGGCGACGGCGTCACTCTGGTCATCGAATTAGCCACGTCCGCACTGACCCTGGAGGTCGAGCCCAGCCATGAATGATCAGCTGATCGTGGACTTCGCCGGCGAGGTCCACCACCTCGGGACCGAGCGCCGGTTCGTCATCGGGCGGGAGGGGGATCTGGTCATCGACGATAACCCCTACCTGCACCGGCACTTCCTGGCCATCGACCACTCCGAGGGCTTGTGGTGGGTGAGCAATGTCGGGACTCGGCTGGCGGCCCACCTGACCGACAGCAGCGGGTTGATGCGCTCGTCGATGGCGCCCGGTGCTCGCTCTCCGCTGGTCTTCCCGGAGTCCTTGCTCACCTTCGCGGCGGGCTCGACGGCATACGAAATCGTTCTGTACACCGACGCGCACGAGTATGCGCCGCAGGCGCATCGGCAGCCCGCCACGGGCGAAAGCACGATCATCCCGACCGCATTCACGGACACTCAGCGGTTGGCGGTGCTCGCCCTGGCGGAGCCGCTGCTGCGGCGCGTGGGGACGGGGGCGTCCGAGGTGCCACCGGCGGTCGTCGCTGCTCGCCGGTTGGGGTGGACCCAGACGCGTTTCAACCGCAAGCTCGACAATGTGTGCGACAAGCTCATCGCCGCCGGAGTGCCCGGGCTGCGCGGTGAGGCGGGTTCAAGTGCGGCCAACCGCCGTCTGCAGCTGGTGGAGTATGCAGTGACTACCCTGCTCGTCACCGCCGCCGACCTGCCCATGCTCGACCAAGAGGCCCGCGCCAATGCCCTGGCTCGCCAGTCTCACAGCGGCCAGCCGTCCAGGGCCTGAGATGTCGGTGCACCTGAGGTCTGGGCAGCCGATGTCGGTGGAACATCCGTCGGGAGCATGGCTGATCGCGCGCCGGCGCGGTGCTCGGCGCGGGCTGTGGGTGCTCGTATGACGACTTTCCCGCCGGCCGCCCCGGACCACGAGCCTCCCAGCGACGCCCTGGACGGTTGTCGCCCCGCCCGTCTGCCGGCCCGCCTCGCGGCATGGGTGGTCGACCTGGTCCTCGCGAGCGTGCTGATGGTGTTGGCGCTCTCGGTCCTCGAGCCGGGGGCCGATGACGACGTGTCGGCTCTCCTGGTCCGGATCGGCTGGTGGGCCGGGTTGCTGGTGGTGGCAGGGGCGGGCGTCGTCCTGGTGACGTCGACCACCCCCGGCGGACTCGTACTTGGCCACCGCAGCGTCGAGGCGGCCTCGGGGCGCCTCGCCGGTCCCCGTGCGGTGGCCAAGTATGCCGTCGAGGCCCTGCTGGGTCTGCTCACTGCCGGGTTGGGCGCGATCACTCTGGTGGCGACCGCGCAGGCCCCGTGGAACCGGCATTGGGTGGATCGGCTGACCGGTCTTGCGGTCATCGACATCCGCCGGGGCCGGCACCCCGCTCGGGAGGCCGCAGCCAGCCCTCCCAGCGGGCAGGAGCGGCGCGTGGGGGTGCAACCCGTCCTCTTGCCTGACGAGCAGTCGCTGATTGTCGAGGGGCCGAACTGGGGTCCACCCCCGCCCGTGGGCGGGGATCAGCGCCGCCCGGACACCGTGCCGGCGCCGATCCGGCCGCACTCCCGGACGCCCGTCGCGATGACGCCCTGGCAGCACACAACCCGGCGGGAGCCCGGTCATCCCATCCTCCTGCTGGACACCGGTGAGGAACACGAGATCCCCAACGTGGTCGTGATCGGCCGCAACCCGGCCGGCCTGCCCGGTTTCGAGAAGGCGGTGTTGGTGCGGATCGAGGACCCCGGACGCTCCATCTCCAAAACCCACCTGGCGATCGGTGCGGCCGGTCACGGGGTCTGGGTGCAGGACCTGGGCTCCACCAATGGTGTTCACGTGATCGACCTGGGTGGCACGTCTCGCCGGGTCGTCCCGGGTGAGCGCGTCCCCGCCGCGCCGGGTGCCCTCGTTCGGTTCGGGGATCGGGAGTTGCAGATCCTGCGCCGCTAGCCAGCCCGTGACCGCTCTGCCGGCGTGTGTGGCCGGGGCCGGGGTCCGAGGGCCGGTCCGACTAACCTCTGCTAGCAGAAGTTAGTCAAATCTGCGCACTTTCCTAGGTGCGCAGATTTGACGAAGGTGTGCTGAGTTTGCCCGGCAAGGGCCGCGCCCCCCCTGCGGGCGCGGCCCTCAGGTCGTCAGCTCTTGTCGCGGTTGCGACGGCGGAGATGCTGAAACGCTCACGGGGTGGTGGACCAGCCGGCCCCCCGCTCCATTTCTTCGAGCGAATGTCCGGCAGCGGGCACGACCACGGTCCGACCCACCGCATCAGGTAGGTCGGTTCCCTCTTGAATGAGCGAGAGAATATCGCCGGCGTTCTGGTAGGAAGTTATCTGACCTTCTCTAAGTCCGCTTGCCAGAACATCGTTGTGCACGCCAGTCCACAAAGCGGCCGCAACTCTGACACCCAGATCTGGTGCGACCTTGGCCATGGTGCTACTGAGAACGGGATCCGCTGTGACGAATAGCCGTTCGCCGATGCTTAGTGACTCACCTCTAGCTCTTCCCACGACCACGGCACCCGCGGAGAGGCCGGCGGCGTTGAACGTGACGGCAGGGCGTCCGGTTGCCAGCGAGGAAATCGCGGCCAGGCCACCACCGAGAGAGTGACCCGTAAAGACGATGTCTGGGTACTTCTTCGCCATCATCTTGGCGAGTTCAATAGAGGCATGCTGTTGGGCACTCGTGGCCAGTGCGCCGTGGGCATTGCTACCCCAATCTTTGATTGTTTCTCCCAGACCACGATCATTCTCGCTGCCCCGGTAGGCCAGGACCATCTCCCCTCCGGGACCGCGAAAAAGTGTTGCTTGGAGACCCGAGGCGTCGGAGATGTCGCGGACTCTTGTCCAACCGGGCAGGGTTTCACCCATTTTGTCGTCATACGCGAGTCGGGACAGTTTCAACAACGTTGCGTCGTGCGATGTCGGGTCACCGAGCTGCGTGCGATCCCTCTCCCACGACCCGACGCATGCGACGACTCGCGGGGTGTCACCATCAGCCGAGCTGGCCTCGCGTTGCTTTGCGGCGTTGTCACGGGCGCGGCGACCCAGGGTGTCGATGGCATCAGCGGCCGCGAGCAGGTCGCGCCGGCGGGCGAGCCAGTCGGAGCGGATCGCGCCCCGGCCCGGTCCGTCCCATCGGTCCACCGCCTCGTCGACGAGGCGGTCGAGTTGAGGAATGTGCGAGCGCATCTCCTTGGACTGCCGCATCAGCCGCTGCGACACGGCTTCGACCGCGTCAACGTCCATGCCCTGGAACGACATACCTTCCTCACCTCCGGCCTGTCAGTAGGACGGAGCGGGCCACGGGGAGTCGTGGCCCGCTCCGCGATTGGGGGGCTTGCTAGTTGTAGTTGTTGCTGGTCTCGCGCTGACGCTGCGCATTGCGCAGTGCCTTTTGGCTGAGCTGCTCGATGTCGGAGACGGCCTTCTCAATGGCGCGACGATGGTGCCCGGTCCACTCACTGTGAAACTGCTTGGAGTCCGAACCTTCCCAGACCGAGGTGGCCTGCTCGACGCTCTGTCCGATCTGGTTCATCAGTGCGCGCAACTGCTCCGCCTGACTCTTGAGGCGTCGACTGACACCTTCAACTGCTTCAGCATCCATACCCAAACGAGCCATGAAATGTTTCCTTTCGTGGGTTACCTGTTGTGTGGTGATACGAGTGAATCAACACCCGGATGGTCTGTCGATGGGTTGACCGACCCACTGCCCGGCAGCGGGAGATGCACCTTTTCGACACGCCCCGCCCGCACCCAAAAGCCTCTCCCAGGCGGGAAATCCGCTCGCTTGCAGCGCGGCAGGGTCACCTTGAAGATGGCATCACCATCCACCTGGTCGGGCCCCAGAATCAGACCGGTGCGTGAACTCTTTACTTCGCCGACGAGCCCCCACGAACCCGACCATCTGGAGATCTCACCTTCCGCGATGAGAGGAATGGACGCCAGTCGGCACGCCTTGACCAGTTCGACCAGGGGTTCATCGGCCTCGGTGTCCGCAAAGTCGGGCAGGTCCTCGATAAGAAAGGCCACCGGGGCGGGTCCGGAGGCATGATCGGCGACCAATGCTCGCAGATCACTCATCACCGCAGCAGTCTGCTCGATTCCGCAGACGCTGTCTGTCCAACAATTGAGGGACGTAAGCGGACTACGACGTGGGCTGATATGGACCAGACGGATCCCTGGACTCCACCGCCCCAAGGACTGAGCCAGCCACGCGACCGCCGTGGTGCGGCCGGACTGGATGGAGCCGCACACGACCAGTGGCCCGGTGGCGGCGAAGCCCATGACCTCCAGCGTGCGATCCGCAATGCCGAGCACCGGCGAGCCGGCGACGCTGCTGGGCAACCCCACGGGGTCGACCCGAACGGGGAGCGCCGTGATGGGTGACGGCCGCTTGCGCAGGTGCTTGGCCACGGTCGGCGCCAGCTCTTCGATGACGCGAGCCTGCGCGGCCGTATTGCCATTGCCGCCGAGGATGGCCAGTTGCAGCTCTTGCGGGTTGTCTCCTTGCACTGCCCGTCCGGGGGGGCTCGCGGGCCCCAGGACATCCTTGGGGACGCCGAGCGCTGCATACGCGTCCTCGTCCGATTGCCGCAAGACAATACGCCGTGGGAAGGCCGCCGTGAGCGCCGCGGGGACGGCTGCCGGTCGGTCGGCCGTCATGGCGATATGGACGCCGACCCCTCGTCCGTCCAGCAAGAGGCGTTGGAAGGCGAGATAGCTGGCGTCGAGTTCCGCGGCATTCTCGTATTCCGCGCGGAAGGCCGAGAAGCCGTCGAGGAGCAGCAGGATCCGCGGCTCCTGCGGAGCCCGAGCCACCTGCCGATACTCGGTCAGGGTGCTTGCCCGCACGCCGGAGTAGGCGACCTGGCGCTGGTCGACAAGCTGGGTCAGTTGCCGGATCAGCCGGGTAACCCGCTCTTGGTCATCCCCCAAGATCACCGAGCCCACCGTCGGGAGCACCTGCAGCGCCGACAGGGCCCCGCCGCCGAAGTCCACGGCATACACATGCACCGGACCCCCGCGCGGGGTGATCGAGCTGGCAATCGCCAAGCTGCGCAGCGCGGTGGATTTGCCCGAGCCCCCGGCGCCGTAAACGAGGATGTTGCCGTCGCTGTCGGGCCGGAAGTAGTCCGTGACCTGCCGCTGATGGTCCGGGTCGTCGAGCACGCCAAGGACGATTTCGGTGTCCGTGCGTTGATGTAGCAGCCCCAGGTTGTAGGACTCCGCGAGCGAATCCAGCCACGGCTTGCGGGGGGCGGGGAGCCCGGCGAGCACGCTGGCCTGCGTGACCGACGCCACGACGCGGTCCATGTCGGTCGGCAGATCGGTGGCTACCACCGCCCGTTGCAGCGGCCGCCAGGGGTGCAGCGCACCGAAGTCGAAGCCCACGACCTCCACTGGGGGGGCCACCGGCACGGCCGGTGTCTGGGAACCCGGGAAGGCGGCCTGAAAACGAGTAAGGCGACCGGGCCCGGTCTTCACGGCCGCGCGGCCCGGGATGGCCGGGTCGAAATGAGCGGCGACCGAACTCCCGAGAACATCCTTGGAGTCATCCTCATCGGCCATCCGCAGGGCAATCCGCAGATTGGTGTTGGCGCGCAGGTTGTCCTTGATGACGCCCGAGGGTCGCTGCGTAGCCAGGATCAAATGCAGCCCCAAGGAGCGTCCGCGCTGCGCCACATCCACGACGCCGTCGACGAATTCGGGGATCTCGCTCACGAGCGCGGCGAACTCATCGACGACGATCACCAGGCTGGGCGGACAGTCCGGGTCGCCGGACTTCTCCAACTCGAGGAGGTCCTTGGCGCCCTTGGCATTCAGCAGGTGCTCTCGATAGCGGATCTCCGCTCCCAGGCTGCGCAACGCCCGCCGCACGAGGTGTGGGGAGAGGTCGGTGACTAGCCCGACGCAGTGCGGCAATTGCACGCACTTGGCGAAGGCCGCCCCGCCCTTGTAGTCGATGAAGAGAAACGTCAGGCGATCGGGGCTCAGCGAGTGCGCCATACCAAGGATCCAGGCTTGCAGGAACTCGCTCTTTCCGGCGCCCGTTGTGCCGCCGACCAGGGCATGGGGACCGTGCGTTCGCAGATCCAAGGCGAGCGGGTCCACCCCCGCGTGTCCGACGAGCGCGCGCAAGTCGCAGGCGCGTTCTCGTTTGGTCGGCGGCTTCCCGTCACGGCGATGGATCGAGTGATTCTCGCGCCACCGAGTCACGATGTGCTGCGGGTCATCCACGGTGTCGGCGCCGAGGATGGTCACCAGCGCGATCGAGCGCGGCAGATCGGACTCGTCCTCGACGGGGACGCCGCCGTCGATCACCGGTGCCAGGCTGCGGGCGACATGGCGCGCCACATCGTCGGCGACCGTGGCGCACACGACCGGGGTATGCAGGGTGCCCGTGCGCACCATGGCAATCGTCGACCCGTCCTCGGCCGCGACGTCGAGATACGCCCGACATCCCCCCGGGAGCGCCGCCGGGTCTGGGGCCAGCCAGAGCAGGTAGATCCCGGTGGACGGGCCGAGCTCAAGCAGCCGAACCAGCCGCGCCGCATCCAGGGGCGGGTCGTCGACGATGACCACGACCGCGGGAAGCGCGGGATTCTCGTGGGAGGCCGGCTCTCGACCCTGCGGACCGCGCGACACCGCGTCGGGGCGCTGCCCTGAGCGTGTGGCCTGAAGCCGCTCGAGCTCGTCCAAGACCCCGAGCCCCGATCCCGCGTCCGCGGCCAAATGGTGGTTGAGCGGGGAGTGCGGCGACGAGGTATGCGGTAGCCAGTCCAGCCAGTCCCACACCTCACGCTCGCGGCGGGAGGTCAGCGTCGCCATGACGAGCTCGGCGGGCGAGTGGAGCGCCGCGAGCTGGACTACGACCCCGCGGGCAACCCCGGAGCGCACCTCGCGCGCTCCCGTGATCCCGATCGCCCCCACCGACCGCAGGTCAGCTATGACGGGCGCGGGGCCGGTGCGCCCGCATACGCGCTCCAGGCTGGCCAGTTCGTCGGGGCACGGGCTGATGGCGGTTAGGGCCGTCGTCTCGACCTCGACCAGGGGTCGCACCTCGCCGGTGCCCAGGCGCACGGTGAGGAATTCCGGATGCTCAGGTCGCCGCGACCAGAGCGGCGCCGCCAACCGCGTGGCCCCCGCCACGCAGTCCTCGACCGTCGGATGCAGCAGGTTGAGCAGGTCCCGTTCCCGGGCATTGCCGAATTCGACCCACCGCGTCATAGCGCTCAAGGCGTCGCGATGGTCGGCGATCGAGCGAGCCCGTCGACGCTTGGCTTCGAGCTGCTGATCCAGGTGGCTGCCGATGAGCAGCAGCGGGCTCAGGGCGATGAAGACCAGGCTCATGGCCGAGCGGGTGAAGGCAAAGAGTGCCGCCCCCATAACGAGGGGACTGAGCGCGGCCAGGATCGGGAAGCGTTGGGGCTCCTGGTCCTGAGTCGGCGCGGGCACGGCGACCTTGCGCACCTCCGGTCGAGCGAGCACGCGGGGTGGGCGCAGATACGCGTGATCGGTGCCGGCTTGCGCACGGTCGGGCTGCACGGGGGTCACGCAGAGGTGGGTTTCGCCGAGCACAACGACCTCGCCGGGCTGAATCACGGCACGCACCATCGGCTGCCCCCCGACCAGCACGCCATTGGCCGAGTTCAGATCCTGGAATTCGATGCCCGACTCGCTGACCGATATCCGGGCATGGACCTTGGAGACTTGGTTATCGGTGAGCCGGACCTCGCATGGTGCGCCCCGCCCGATCAGGACGCTCGGCGCGGTCAGGCTCAGCTCGAGCCCGGCGTCGGGGCCAGCGATGACCCGCAAGAGTGCCACCGGCTGACCGCGATCGACGGTCGGCCGCGAGATCACCGTGTCGATCTCCACGACGGCGCCCGAACGCAGGCCGGACTGCCACAGCGGGGCGTTCGGCGACAAGACCTGCTCGGTGCTGCCGCGCACATCCCGCACCCGCAGGGTGAGAGGTCGTCCACGCTCTGGCGCCGTGGCGTCCGGCCCGGCCGCGAGGGTCCGGGCAATATCGCCCACCGTGGCCGTTGCGTCCGCCGTGATCTGAACATGGGTATCGCGGGCCGCGCCCGGCTGACGCAATGTGACCTTGATTCGCAGGGCGGATCACCATTTCGGGGGCGCGAAGCCGCCCGGCCATCCCGGGCACACTTCTCGTTGTCGCAGCTAGAACTGCGACGCTAGCGATCAGCCAACCCCGACGCCTGTCCCCATTTTTGGGGTCACATCTGTCAACCCCGTATGCCGTGCGCCCACCCGCCGGCGGGCGCACCGGTCACCGGTCTCTCGGATCAGGACTGGGCGTCCTTCAGCCGCTCGCCGGCCTCGTCACCTGCGTCCTCGCCCGCCTCCTGCAGCTGGTCTACCTTCTCCGCCGCCTCATCCAGGGCGTCGCCAGCGGCCTCTCGTCCATCTGCCATCGCGTCCGTGGTCTCCTCGAGCGCGTCCTCGGCCTTGTCGGCGACCGTGTCCGCGGCGTCCTCGACCGCCTCCTGCGCCTGCTCAGCCGCGTCCGTCGCCGCGTCCTTGGCCCCGCCCGCCTTGTGCGCCAAGGTGTCCTTGACCTCACTGGCCTTGTCCTTGGCCGCGGTGGCGACGGCCGCGGCCTTGTCCTTGAGACTGGCGCCGGCAGCGGCGGGTTCGCCCGCGGCATACGGATCGGTGGCGGGGACCGCCCACGGGTCGCTGGGCGGGGTCTTGCGCTTGCTGATGACGTATGCCGCGCCGGCCACGAGTCCGGCCAGCAGGACCAGCGGGCCGAACGATCGCTTCTTGGGCTGTGCGGTGGCATCGCCCTTGAGGACGGCGAGCGCCTCGGGCGCGCGGTGCGCCGCATCTGCCGCCTGGTCCTTGGCAGCCAGCGCTCCGGCGGCAACGCTGGCGAGGGCACCGGCTACCTTGGGCAGCACCTCGTCGACGAGGGCCGATCGGGCGCTCTCCACGCGCGGGGCGGCGGCCTCCATACCGGCCTGGGCGGCCTCGCGCGCGGCCGCGGCCCGCTCGCGCGCTACCTCGACGGCAGGTACCGCACGGTCGCTCAGCGAGGTGGCAGCGTCCGAAACGGCCTTGCGTGCCTTGTCCTTCGTGGCTGGCGGGTCAGACAACATGGGGGTTCTCTCCTTTGGCCGAACGTGAACCTGCCACTATCCTGCCCGTTTCGGCCCGTGTGTGCCGTGTTAAGGCCCCGCGGGCTCCACGTGGTGAGACACGGGTTCGCTGAGTACCCGGCCCCGCGTGAAAGACTGAGCGACATGAAGGCAACCCTGCACACGACCATGGGCGATGTCGAGGTCGAGCTCTTCGACAACCACGCCCCTAAGACCGTCGCCAACTTCACCGGTCTCGCCTCCGGCGAGAAGGAGTACTCCGATGACGCGGGACGCTCCAACCCGACGAAGTTCTATGACGGCCTCGGCTTCCACCGGATCATCCCGGGGTTCATGATCCAAGGCGGCTGCCCCCTTGGTCAGGGCGTCGGCGGCCCGGGGTACACCTTCGACGACGAGATCCACCCGGAGCTTGCTTTTGACCGCCCGTACCTCCTGGCCATGGCCAACGCCGGCAAGCGCATGGGGCGCGGCACCAACGGTTCGCAGTTCTTCATCACCGTGGAGCCGACGCCGTGGTTGCAGGGCAAGCACACGATCTTTGGCGAGGTGACCGATCCCGCCAGCCGGGAGGTCATCGACGCCATTGCCGCGGTCCGCACCGGCACCGGCGACCGTCCGGTCGAGCCCGTGGTCATCGAGTCCGTCGAACTCTCCTAACGCCTGGTTCGTTCGACTCCGCATGACGAGCCCGCAGGGCACCGGGGGTGCCGCATGACCCAGCCGTATGCCGACCCCGGCACCCCGATGCCCCTGCCCGTCTGTCCGCGCCACCCCGACCAGGTTTCGTATGTGCGCTGCCAGCGGTGTGCCAACCCGACGTGTCCGCAGTGTCAGCGCCCCGCAGCCGTCGGGATTCAGTGTGTTTCGTGTGTCGCCGAGGCGGCCAAGACCCATCCCACCGCCCGCACCGTGCTCGGGGGACGCCGGGCCGGGGATGCGCGCCCCGTGGTCACGACCTCGCTGATCGGGGTATGCGCGGCGCTTTATGTGCTGCAAACGGCGAGCGGCAGCGGCTGGCTGTTCCAGAAGTTCTCGCTCCTGCCGATTCTGGGGTGGAGCGAGCCGTGGCGGTTCATCACCTCGGCCTTCCTGCACGGCGGGCTGATGCACATCGTCTTCAATATGTTCGCGCTCTGGCTGCTCGGCGGCTATCTCGAGCCGATGCTGGGGCGACTGCGGTTCGTGCTGCTCTATCTGGTCAGCGCCCTGGGTGGTGGGGTGGCCTATGTGCTGCTGACGCCGCTGACGTCCCGGGTCGGAGCGGTCGGCGCCTCCGGTGCCGTGTTTGGGCTGTTCGGGGCGGTCATCATCTTGAACAAGGCCCTGCGCCGGGACACCGCGGGCATCTGGGTGAACCTGGCCATTAACGCGGTCCTGCCCTTCGTCTATCCAAATATCGCGTGGCAGGCCCACGTCGGGGGCTTCCTCACCGGTATGGCCCTGGCCTTCGTCTATGCCCGGGCCCGACGGAACCAGACGCTGGCCTATGGCGGGACCGCCGCCATCACGCTGGCCATCGGGGCACTGGGCGCGGCCCGCTATCTGGTGGGCTGACGGCACTGGGCAGCGGGCAGCGGTCACAGCGCGGGGCGGCGGCGCCCGGGTGGGCTGACGGCATACGGCCCGGCGCATCTGAGCAGACCTTGCGCTCAGATCCACATGATGCAACCTGTGGTTCTGAGCGCACCTGCTGCTAGCAGAGGTTGCGTCAGGCGGACCGGGCACGTCAGGCGGACCGGGCAGGTGAGAAATCACAGCGATGTCATTTCGTCCCCAGGTGGGGACAACCCGGTGGATAACCTGCCGAGCGGCTTGCCCGCACGTGCGGGTGTCGCGACTGGGGGGCTGCCGGCAGGCGGCTACTTCCAGCGGGTGGTCATTCCGAACCCGGCCAGCATCAAGGCGAAGCCGACCAGCAGATTCGCGCGGCCGAGCGACGGGACGGGGTACTGCTGGCGCGTGACATAGAAGGTCACGACCCACAGCAGGCCGAGGATCATCAGCCCGAGCATGACCGGCGTGAACCATGCGGCATTGCCCACCTTGACCTTCTGCGGCTTGGGGGTCGGCGGCGGGGTGTATGCGGGCTTGTCGCGGCCCTTGGACTCCGGCACGGCTGGTTCTCCCTGAACTGATCGGCATGGACTGGCCTAAAGGGTAGTCCAGGCACCGCCGCCGTCCCGCCCACCGACCCGTACCCAGGCTGAGGAGCCACCCGGGCCGTGTCGGGAACTACGCTTGGCCTTGTCATGAGCGAAGAGCCCGGCCCCGGAGTCTCGACCGAGGAGGCGTCCCAGCCGACCCGTGATCGGCGCTGGCTGGTCCTGGCCCGGCGGCCGAGCGCCTGGTCCGCGCTCGTGCCCCTGGTCGGCATTCTGGCCGGCATCTTGTTCACCACCACGAGCCAGGCCTCGCGGGGGACGGACCTGCGCTCGCAGGTCTCCGGGCTGCCCGGCCTCATCCGCGAGCGGCAGTTCGCCAATGCCCAACGCCAGCAGGAGCTGACGGCGATCCAGGGGGAGGTGGACGGGCTCACGGAGGCGGCCGCGCCGGGCAGCCAGCAGCTGGCCGACCTGACCGCGTTGGCGCAGGTCCGCTCCGCCGCGGTGGGCACCCAGCCGGTGCGCGGGCCGAGCATCACCGTGGCGTTGGACGATTCGCCGCTGCGGGGAGATCAGCTGCCCGAGTGGGCGAGCGTCGATGACATCGTGGTCCATCAACAGGATGTGCAGGCCGTGGTCAACGCGCTCTGGCGCGGGGGCGCCGAAGCCATGACGATCATGGATCAGCGGGTCATCGCCACCAGCGCCGTGCGCTGCGTTGGCAACACTTTGATCCTGCAAGGACGGGTGTACAGCCCCCCCTTCATCATCCGCGCGATCGGTGATCCCGCGGCTCTCGAGGCGGCCCTGGCGGCCGACCCGACGATCGCGCGCTATCAGGAGTATGTCGCTGCGCTCGGCCTGGGGTATGCCGTCGAGCGCACCGGCGAGCGCACCTTTCCGGCCTTCGCCGGGCGGCTCGGACTGAGCTACGCGAACGTCCTCGAATAGGGGTAGGTGCTCAGGAGGCGACGATCCGCGCGACGCCCGCGGCATCGCGCACGAGCGGACTAAGACCCGCCGCAGCGGAGACGGCAGTGGTGGAACCACACCCGGCCAACCAGTTGGCGAGCAGCCGATGGCCGCCTTGGGTGAGCACGCTCTCCGGATGGAATTGCACCCCATCCAGCGGCAGGGTTGCGTGGCGCACGGCCATGATGATCCCCGTCGTCGTATGGCCGTTGGCGATGAGTTCATCCGGCAGTGTCGGGGGGTCGATGGTCAGCGAGTGATAGCGGGTTGCGGTGAACGGCTGGGGCAGCCCGTCCAGGACGCCGGTCCCGTCGTGGTGGACCGCGGAGGTCTTGCCGTGCAGGAGCTCGGGGGCGCGCCCGACCGTCGCGCCCATCACCACACCGAGGGCCTGATGCCCGAGGCAGACGCCGAGCATCGGCTGGGAACGCTCGGCGCAGGCCTCGATCATTGCCATCGAGACGCCGGCTTCCTGCGGCGTGCCGGGGCCGGGGGAGATCAGGACGCCGTCAAAGTCGGTGCCGTCAGCCGGGGAGATCGTGTCATTGCGCACGACCGTGGTCTGCGCCCCGAGTTGTTGCAGGTAACCGACGATCGTGAAGACGAAACTGTCGTAGTTGTCGACGACGAGGATTCGGGTCACCTCAGCAGGGTAGCCGGACCCGCTACCTCGAACCGAGCCCGGGAGGTTCGGTGCTGCGCGCCCCAGCGCCCCGAGGCCGTGCCGCGTTGCGCCGGCGCTGACGTCTGACTGTTCGGCGGTGGACTGGTCGAGGTTTCGGACGGTTCGCTCGTGCCAGTCGAGGTGGGTGGCGACGACGCGGAGGCCGTGGGCGTCGTTGTCACGGTGCGGGTCGCGGTCACGGGCAAGGGCTTGGCCAATACGACCGTCACCGTGGTGCCGACGTCGACCTTGCCGGGCTCCGGATCGGTCTGGATGACGGTTCCCTCGGCCTGTGAGCTCTCGCGGAAGATCGTCTTGACCGGCAGCCGGAGCTTTGAGAGCTCATCGCGGGCCTCGTCCTGGGTCCTGCCACTGAGGTCAGGCAGGCTGACCCGCCCGGAGGCGATGACCAGCGTGACGACATCGCCCTCCGCGGCATCGCTGAACTGCGGCGGCGTGGCGCTGACCACCCGATCGGTGACATAGCCCGCGCGATCGATGACCGTGACATCCCCCAGGGTCAGCCCGGCATCCTCGATGAGCTGGGTCGCCTCGTCGAGTTGCAGCCCGTTGACCGGCGGCACCTTGGTCGCTGCCGGGCCACCGGAGACGATCAGGGCGATTTGGGTGCCCCGGATCTGCTCGCTGCCCGCGCGCGGCTGCTGCTCGATGACCTTGTCCCGCGCGGTCTCTCGCGAGGGTTGGTAGGTCTGCGTCACGTCGAATCCGGCGGCCTTGAGCTCGGCCGTCGCCGTCGCGATGCTCTTGCTGACCACCGATGGGACGACCACCAGGTCCGGCCGGGAGTCGAGGTAGGTGCGGGCGAAGAACCCCAGAACCCCCACGGCCAGCAGCAGCGACGAGATCATGGCCAGGGCACCCCACCGGCGGCGCGGCTCGGCATACGGCGGGTCGCTGTCCTGCTGGTCGCTCGGGGAGAGCGCGGCTGGCACCTGCTCCGCCGGCGCCACGACGTAGGTCGGGGCCTCGGCGCGCAGGGCGGCGTATGCCGCGGCGCTCACCGGCCGGCCCAGCCGCACGCTGCGCAGGTCGTCCCGGAAGTCCTCGGCATGCTGATAACGCAGCTCGCGATCCTTGACCAGGGCCTGGGCCACCACCGCGTCGAGCGCTTCGGGCACCGCCTCGTTGAACTGCGAGGGCGCCGGCGGCGGCTTGCTGACGTGCTGGTAGGTCAGCGACACCGGCTCGCCGATGAAGGGCGTGCGTCCAGTCATCAGCTCGAAGAGCAGGCAGCCGGTCGAATACAGATCGGAGCGCGAGTCCACCGGCAGTCCCTCGGCCTGCTCCGGCGAGATGTATTGCGCCGTTCCCATGACCGACGACGTCTGGGTCATGGTGGCCTGGGTGTCGGCGACCGCGCGGGCGATCCCGAAGTCCATGACCTTGACCGAGCCATCCCGCGAGACCATCACATTGGCGGGCTTGATGTCGCGGTGCACCATGCCCATTTCGTGGCTGTAGGCCAGTGCGTCGAGGATGCTCTCGGTGATCCGGGTTGCCTCCTGGGCGGGCAGCGGCCCGTTCGAGGTGAGGATCTCCCGCAGGGTGAACCCCTCGACATACTCCATGACGATCCACGGAACCGGCACTTGGGCACCGCCGGTCTCGAGCAGGAAGTCCTCGCCCGAGTCATAGACGGCCACGATGTTGCGGTGGTTGAGCCCGGCGACCGACTGGGCTTCGCGGCGGAACCGGCTCAGGAAGTGGGTGTCGCGCACATGGTCGCTGCGCAGGATCTTGATGGCGACGGCGCGTCCGAGCCGGGTGTCGTAGCCGTGGTGGACTTCCGCCATTCCGCCGCGGGCGATGAGGTCACCCACCTCGTAACGTCCGCCGAGAAGTTTGGGCACCGGGACTGTCATGCTGGCCCCTTGTGGGAGGTGGGGGAGCTGCTCATGAGGCCAACACCGCTTCCATGACGGCCTTGGCGATCGGGCCGGCGACGGAGCCGCCAGCGGCCTCGTTGCCGGCATTGCCGCCGTCTTCGACGACGACGGCGATGGCGACCTGTGGGTCGGCTGCTGGCGCGAACGAGACGAACCAGGCGTGCGGGGCGGCGCCCACGGCGTGCTGCGCGGTCCCGGTCTTGCCGGCGACCTCGACCCCCGGGATCTGAGCGGCCTGACCGGTCCCCTGGCTGACCACGGCCTTCATCATCGTGGTCAGTTGGCGGGCCGTGCTCGTGGAGACGGCATCCGAGAGCGTCTCCGGGGAGGCCTCATCGATCGTCTGCAACTGCGAGCCGAGCACCCGGCGCACCAGATAGGGCGTCATCACTTCACCATCGTTACCGATCGCGGCCGCCACCATGGCCATCTGCAGCGGGGTAACCCGCACATCGAACTGCCCGATCGCGGCCTGCGCGGTCTGCGGCTCGTCCATCGTCGCCGGCATCGTGCTCGCGGTGGCGCGCATCGGGATGTCCACCCGCTCCCCGAACCCAAAGGCGGCCGCCTGCTGCCGCAGCGCGTCGGCGCCGAGCGTCATACCGAGACTGGCGAAGGCGGTGTTGCAGGAGATGACCATGGCCCCCAGCAGGGTGGTCTTGTCATTGGGACCGCAGGCGCGGCCATCATGATTGGGCAGCGGCTTGCTGACGCCGGGCAGCTCCAGGGCCGCCGGTCCCGGGACGCTGGAGTCCTGCGTGTACTGACCCGACTCGAGCGCCGCCGCCGCGGTGATGAGTTTGAAGATCGACCCCGGCGGATACAGGTCACCGGCGATGGCCCGGTTGATCAGTGGGTCGCCGTCGTCCTTCAGGAGCTTCACCCAGGAGCTCTCGACGGCTCCGAGGTCGTGCGAACTCAAGACCTTGGGGTCGTATGACGGGTGGCTGACCATCGCCAGGATCGCGCCGGTCTGCGGGTCGAGAGCCAGAACCGCGCCCCGTTGGTTGCCGAGCGCGCGCTCGGCGGCGCTCTGCGCGGCGGGATTGATCGTGAGTTCGAGGCTCGCACCGACGGGGCTCTTGCCGGTCAGCAGGTCGGAGACCCGGCGGTAGAAGAGCCGGTCGCTCCGGCCGGACAGCAGGTCGTTCTGGGCGCCCTCCAGACCGCCGCCGGCGCCGTAGAGGAAGGAGAAGTAGCCGGTCACATGGGCATACAGCGGCCCCCGCGGATACTCGCGGTTCCACGCCAGCTCGTCGTCGCTGGCCACCGACCGGGCCACCGCTTCCCCGCCGACGATGATCGAGCCGCGCTCCCGGTTATAGGACGCCAGCAGGGTGCGGCGGTTGCCCGGCTGGTCGTTGATGGACTTGGCCGAGACCACCTGGATCCAGGTGGATGAGACCAACAGGCTGACGAAGAGCAGCGCGACCAGGGCCGAGAGCCGGCGGATCGGGGCGTTCATCGGCTCGTCACCAGGGTCGGGATCGGTCCGCTCGAACTGGGGTCGGCTAGCGGCTGGCGGGCCTGATCGCTGATCCGCAGCAAGAGGGCGACGAGGGTCCAGTTGGCCAGCAGACTGGAGCCGCCGGAGGACAGGAAGGGCATCGTCAACCCGGTCAGCGGGATGACCCGGGTGACCCCGCCGACGACGACGAAGCACTGGAGCGCGACGGAGAAGGCGAGCCCCGCGGCCAGGAGCTTGCCGAAGCCGTCGCGCACCCCGATGGCGGTGCGCAGGCCGCGCTCCACCAGCAGCGCATAGAGCGTCAGGATCGCGAAGACACCAGTGAGCCCGAGCTCTTCGCCGAAGCTGGCGAAGATGAAGTCGGACTCGGCGAAATAGGTGATGTCCGGGCGGCCGCGCCCGAGGCCGGTGCCGAAGAGCCCGCCACTGGCCATCCCCATGACGCCCTTGGCGAGTTGATCGGAGGCATCCAGCGCGTCCTTGCTGAAGGTGTGCAGCCACAGGAGGACCCGCAGCTGGACGTGGGCGAAGAGCGTGTAGGCAATGACGGCCCCACCGGCGGCGAGCAGCAGGCCGATGGTGATCCACCCGATGCGTTCGGTGGCGACATAGAGCATGGCCACGAACAGGCCGAAGAAGAGCAGCGCCGAACCGAGGTCCTTTTGGAAGAACAGGATGGCCAGGCTGATCAGCCACATGACGACGATCGGTCCGAGGTCACGGCCGCGGGGCAACTGCATACCCAGGAATTTGGGACCGGCGATCGAGAGCACATCGCGGGTCCGCACCAGGTAGCCGGCGAAGAAGACCGCGAGGGCGATCTTGGCGATCTCGCCGGGCTGAAAGGTGAAGGGCCCCAGGCCGATCCAGATGCGCGCGCCGTTGACCTCGCGCCCGATGAAGGGCAGCAGGGGGAGCAGGAGCAGGGCGACACCGGCGGCCCCGGCGAGGAAGGTGTAGCGGCGCAGGGTGCGGTGATCGCGCAACCAGAGCAGCACGGCGATGGCAATTCCGACGGCGAGGGCGCTCCAGGTCAGTTGTCGCAGCGCCATCCCTTCGGTGAGCGAGCGCCCCTGGGCGATATCGAGGCGGTGGATCATCACCAACCCCAGGCCATTGAGCAGGGTCGCAATGGGCAGCAGGAGCGGGTCGGCATAGGAGGCCGTGAAACGCAGCACCAGATGGATGGCCACGGCGATGGCCAGCAGCCCGCCCGCCTGGGCGCCGAGGTTGGCCGGAATCGAACCGCGGGTGGCCCCCTCGACACTGACATACGCGATGGTGACGATCGCGACCGCGAGGCACAGCAGCAGCAACTCGACGTTGCGGCCGCGGCGGGGGCGCCAGCTCGTGACGATGCTCATGAGGTATGCCGTAGGGCACTGGTCGGGGCGCGCGAGGTCGCGCTGGTGGCTGGGCCCGCTGACGTGCCGCTAGGGGACGTGGCGCCGGGGGATGTGGCGCCCCGGGATCCCGAGGGCGTGGGGGTCGAGGGCGTGGGGGTCGAGGGCGTGGTGCTCGGGGATGCCGCGGTGGGCGAGGTGGTGGGGGTATCGGTGGCGGCGCCGCACTCGAGGCCCCGGGAGCGGGCGCTGACGCAGGCTTGGGCGGCCCCGAGGATGGTGGCCACCCGCTGGTCGGCGTCGGCGCGATCGGCGGCGCTGATGCTGTCCGTCACCTGGGTGCGCCAGAAATCCGGCAGGTCACTGACGGCGATGTCGGTGGTCTCGATGGGTCGCGACAGCGAAATCGGCCCGAGATCGGAGGACAGGCCCTGAAAGATGGCGACCCGACCGTCGACCGCACCGATGAAGAACTGGCGCTGCGACCAGGCATACAGCGCGGCGGCCCCCCCGGCGCACACGATGGCGAGGGCGGCCAGGGCGCCGATCAACCGGATGGCGCGGCGCGGGCCGCTGCTGGTGCCCTCCTCGGCGAGCGCCAGCCGCTCGATGTGCTCGCTCTCCTCCTCCAGCCCCAGGGCGGGGCGCAACGCGGCAGCTTTGGCCGCCGGGGTCTCGCGCAGGGCCCGAGTCCCATCGGGGCTCTGCGCCGCCGCGCCGACGATCTGAGGTGAAATCGGTGGCTGCTGCGCATTGACGTCCACGACATCCGCCACGATGACGGTGACATTGTCGGGAGCCCCGGCGCGCAGCGCGAGTTCGACGAGCCGGTCGGCGGTTGCGGCGGGCGGGTCCCCGGAGCCGAGGATCTCGGCGATGGTGTCGGGGGCAACGAAGCCCGACAGTCCGTCGGAGCACAGCAAATAGCGGTCGCCGAGGTAGGCCTCGCGCGCCCCCAGGTCGGGGCGGTCATTGGCATTGCCGGTCAGGACCCGGGTGACGAGCGAGCGCTGCGGGTGACTGCTGGCCTCCTCGGCGGTGATCCGACCCGAGTCGATGAGGGTCTGCACGAAGGAGTGGTCGGTGGTCATCTGCGAGAGCGTCCCGCCCCGCAGCAGATAGGCGCGCGAATCCCCGATGTGGGCGATGGCGAGGGTATGACGCGAGCGGAGCAGCGCGGTGACGGTGGTGCCCATCCCCTGCAACTCCGGCCGGTCGACGGCGATCCGCCCGATCTCGGCGTTGGCCTTGGCGATGGCCTGAAACAACTCATCGCCGCTCTCGTTGGCCGAGTGCGACTCGTCATCGAGCTCCACGAGGTAGCCGATCGCGGTTGACGAGGCGATATCTCCCCCGGCATGGCCGCCCATCCCGTCGGCCACGACCAGCAGGTGGGGACCGGCGTAGGCCGAGTCCTGATTCTCCGAGCGAACCAGGCCGACATCGGAGCGCGCGGCGTAGTGCAGGGCGTGCGACACGACTACTTCTGCAACTCGATGGTCGTGCGGCCGATGCGCAACTGGGCGCCGGGCTCGAATTGCACCGGCTCGGCAATCCGCTGCCCGTTGACGAAGGTGCCATTGGTCGAGCCGAGGTCCTCGACACCCCAGCCGTTCTGCGCGGGGAAGATCCGTGCGTGATGCCCGGATGAGAAGTCGTCATCGAGGACGAGATGACAATCGGCGTTGCGGCCGATCAGGATGTCGTTGTCACCCAAGGGGATTCGGGTGCCGGCCAGGCGGCCCGAGGTGACCACGATGTTGTCCACCGGTCGGTTGCGCCAGGGCGCCGCCGCGGGTGCTGCCGGTGACCCAACGCGGCCGCTCTGGGTGGTCACCCGGCTGACCACCCGGGTCCCGAAGAGGTCGCCGCGCAGGACCGCGGCCAGGCTGAAAACGAAGAACCACAGCAGCGCCAGCAGCCCGAAGCGCAGGACCGTCAGGGTCAGCTCGCTCACGCCGTGATCACCGGCGCCCGGCGTGGTAAGTGAAGGTGGTTTGTCCGATGGTGATCCGATCGTCGCTGGCCAACCGGACACTGGTGATCCGTTCGCCATTGACCCAGGTGCCATTGGTGGAGGTCAGATCCTTGAGCCGGGCCACGAGGTGCGGCCCGTCCGGGGTGACGCGAATCTCCGCGTGCCGCCGAGAGACATTGGCGTCGTCCACGACGATCCCCGCGCCGATGTCGCGGCCGAGCACGGTGGTGGGGCCGATCAGCGGATAGCGGTCGCCGTCGATCTCCAGCCAGGGCCTGTCTCTTATACACATCTGACGCTGCCGACGAATAGAGAGGTGTAGAT
>CALLZC010000155.1 GCA_937858995.1 uncultured Nostocoides sp. | reverse complement strand
GGGTGTAGTCGGACACGCGGTAGCCGCCGTTACGCATCCCCAGCACCGTCTCGACGTTGCTCACCTGGAGCGACGTGCCCGACAGCATCTCGACGGAATCCGTCTGCCCGGTCGTGCCGAGCACCGCGGCGAGCAGCGTCGCCCGCAGCAGGCCCAGGATGCGCGAGACGAAGGTGCCCGAGGCCATGAGGGCGCTCGTGCGCCCCAAGCTGGCCGGCGGGTTCGCGCCGGTGGACTCACTCATGGCGCATCCCCGCTCGTCCCGATCACCGAATCCGCCGCGGCCGCGCGCCGCCGCCGACGGCCCCGCCACAGACCGGCCGCAAAGAGCAGGAGTGCCACGCCCGCGAGCAGCCAGTAGAACCACGAGCCCGTGGGATAGGCCCGCACTTGGACGGTGTTGTCGACGCCGATGTGCTGCTCTCCCGGACTGAAGAGCCGCACGCGGATGGGGACACTCCCGGCGGCGAGCGCGGTGGCCGGCACGCGGACCGTCGCCCGTGACCGGGCCCCGATGGTCACCGGCTCGGGGGGCCCCGTCAGCCGAAAGCTGGGAACGAGCGAGGGGAGCACCACCTGGACCTCCTCGACGGCGACATCCAGGTCGTTGGTGATGGTCACCTGCAATTGCCCGGAATCGGCGAAGAAGTTGATGCGATCCGGGACGACGGCGATCGCCGTGCGGGCCTGCGCCCCGGCGGTCCGGGCGCTGGCAATGACCGGGAGCAGGAGCGAGCGGTCCGCGCGCCACCGGCTCGAGGCGGCGTGGGCCGACACCTCGGTCCAGAACGCCCAATTCGCCGCCCCATCGGCGCGCACCTCTGCCACCGGGGCAAGGGCATCCAGGGCCGCCGTCAGGGCGGTGTTGCGAGAGGGCGTCAACGCCTCCCGGGCCACGCTGGGGTCGCGTGGGATGCCGGGGATCCGGGGCAGGGTGGCCGGTGCAACAGCGGGTATGACGCTGCCCCCCGCCGCCCCCGCGATCACCTCCGAGACCTGGACGGGTCGCACCCACGGCGCCTCGAGCAGCGCCCGGAGGCTGCTTTCGAGGGCGCTCGCCCGGGGGTTCAGGGTGCGCGGCGCGGCGATCAACACGCTGCGTTGCCGGCCGGGAAACTCGCCCAGCAGAGCCAGCGAGTCGGCGAGGAGGCGTTGCGTCATACGGGCGCCGACGGGGTCGGCCTCCAGGTCCAGAAGGGAGTTGCTGAGCCGCTCGTCATACGCGAGGGCGGCGATGCCGGCCGGGCCGGGATGAGCGGCCTCAACGGTCCCGGCACCCAGCGCCGATCCGGCACCGATCACGGCGCGCGGCCGGAGCGAACCACTGGCCTCGGTCAGCGCGGTGATCCGCTCGCTCCCGAGGCGACCGTCCGCTGGCCACAGGATCTGCGCCGTGGCATCGGGCAGGGTGGCGGCGACGCCCTGGGCGACCTGCAACGCAGGGGCGATCCGCGGGCTCAGCTCGGGATTGGCCAGCAGGGCGCCCAGGTCCGCATCGGCCTGGGGCAAGATCACCGTCGGCTGACCCGCGAGCCGCGCGCGCAGTTGGGTCTCGGCTGCGCGCCGCAGGGTGGTCTCCGTCCGCTGCTCGGCGGTGATGCGATCCCAGGCGGCGCCCGCAGCGGCGTCGGTGGGCCGCACCTGCGGGATGTCGGCGGGCGGTGTCAGCAGCGTCGGGTCGATGGCCAGGGTCACGGGCAGGTCTCGGGTGGCGTCCAGGAGCCGCTGCGCCCGGGAGGTCGTGCTGAGCTGGGTTCGCCACGCGGCCAGGCGCTGCGGGCCGTAGGGCGCGACGAGTGCCGCGTCGGGCTCCAGGGTGACCGGGGCGAGCACGGCGAGCTGTAGCGGCTCATATTCGACGCGGCGGTTGACGGTGATGAAGGTCGTCAGCGTCGCATCGCCGGCGTTGATGGCCATCGGCAGAGCGGCAAAGGGAACGTCGGAGGCGGTGGCTGGGGCCGAGACGGTCAGCCGAAAGGTCGCGCTGCCCCCGGGTGCCAAGGTGCCGCCGAGCGCGTCATGGTCGATCCCGTCCACCGGCACGCCCCGGGTCTGACCGGCAGCCCACGCGGCGACCGCCGCCCGGCCCACGAGCGGCGCGAAGGAGCCGGTGAGCTGCACGTCGGGAGCGGGGAGCGGGGCGCCCGAAATATTGGTGACATATCCGGTGAGCACCACATCCTCGTCGCCGACGGCGATGGTGGGCAGGACTTGCGTCATGGTGATCGTCAGGGCAGCTGCGGAGTCGACGACGGGCCGGGCGCCGGCGGTGAGCGGATGCAGTGCCGAGGCAACCAGGAGCGCCAGGACCGCGGCGAGCAGGCGGCCCCGCTGGCGGGTCACTCCCCCCCTGCCAGGCGCTGCCATGCCTCCCGGGCGATGCGCCGCTCATTGGGGAAGGTCAGGTGGCGGTGGGCGTCCTGCAGGGGCAGCCACGCGACATCGACCGCCTCCTGATCCGGGTCGTTCTCAATGGTCAGAAAGCCACCGATCGCCTCGAGGAGATAGTGGTGCACGAACTTGTGCACCCGCCGGTCTCCGGTGGCGAACCAGTAGTCGATGGTCCCGAGCTTGACCAGGACCCGCGCCTGAATCCCGGTCTCCTCCGCGACCTCACGGGCCGCGGTCTCGCACAGCGTTTCGGCCCCCTCGATGTGCCCCTTGGGCAGGCACCACTCGAGACGCCCGGCCCGGTTGCGCCGGGCGATGACGGCGATATGGGCGACGCCACCTTGAATGTCGACGACCACCCCGCCAGCGGAACGCTCCTCCACGGCGGGCAACCGCCGGGGGACTCGTCCGTGGGCAGGCTGACTCATGGGGTCACTCTAAGGGGATGACTTACGCGGACAGCCGTGGTCGCGGCGCGACACCAGCCGCCGCGGCGCGCGGTGCGTGGTGGAGCAACCGTCAGCGGCGGCATACGGTTGGCTCTCGTGGAATCCCCCAACCCCGAGGCGATGCGCCGCGCGGTGGCGCATTTGGGCCCCTCGCTGCCCCTGCTGACCGAGCTCGGGCAGCTCTTTGCCGCCGCCGGACACGAGTTGGCGCTGGTCGGCGGCCCGGTGCGCGATGCCTTCCTCGGGCGCACGGCCATCGACCTGGACTTCACCACCAGTGCGCGCCCGGCCGAGATCGAGGCTCTGTTGACTCCCTGGGCGGATACGACCTGGGACATCGGGCGCGACTTCGGCACCATCGGCGGCATCCGCGGTCAGACCAGCGTCGAGATCACGACCTATCGCGCCGATGCCTATGACGGGGTGACCCGCAAGCCGATCGTCGCCTTCGGGGACAAGCTCGAAGACGACCTGCGGCGCCGGGACTTCACCATCAACGCCATGGCCCTGCGGCTGCCCGACCTGCGCTTCAGCGACCCGTATGACGGCCTCGACGCGCTCGCCAAGCGGCGCCTGCGGACCCCAGCCGCCCCCGAGGTCTCCTTCGGCGATGACCCCTTGCGGATGATGCGTGCCGCGCGGTTCGCCGCGCAGCTCGGCTTCGATCTGGCCGCGGACGCGGCCGAGGCCATGCAGCAGATGGCCGCGAGCATCAGCATCGTTTCCGCGGAGCGGGTGCGCGATGAGTTGAGCAAGCTGCTCCTGGCCCCCATGCCGCGGCGGGGCCTGGTCATGTTGGTCGACAGCGGAATCGCGCAGCATGTGCTGCCCGAAGTGCCGGCCCTGCAATTGGAGATCGACGAACATCACCGTCACAAGGACGTCTACGAGCACACCCTGACCGTGCTGGATCAGGCCATCGCCTTGGAGGCCCCGGCCGGGGCTGCGCCGCCGGAGGTGGCGGGACCGGACCTCATACTCCGGCTGGCGGCGCTCCTGCACGACATCGGCAAGCCGGCCACTCGGCGCTTCGAAGGGGGCGGCGGTGTCTCCTTCCACCACCACGAGGTGGTCGGGGCGAAGCTGGCGCGGGCCCGCCTGCGGGCGCTGCGCTACGACAAGGAGACGGTGCGCGCGGTCTCCCGGCTGGTGGAGTTGCACTTGCGCTTCCACGGGTACGGCGAGGGTGCCTGGAGCGACTCGGCAGTGCGGCGCTATGTCACCGACTCCGGGGAACTGCTCGGCCGGCTGCACCTGCTGACGCGCGCCGACTGCACCACGCGCAACCAGCGCAAGGCCCGGCGGCTGGCGGCCACCTATGACGAGTTGGAGCGGCGGATCACCCAGTTGCAGGCCGCCGAGGAGTTGGCCGCGGTGCGCCCGGCCCTCAACGGCCACCAGATCGCCCAGGTCCTCGGCATCCGTCCCGGACCGATTCTCGGGCGTGCCTACGACTACCTGCTCGCGGTGCGTCTCGACGAGGGGCCGCTCGAACCGGACGTCGCCGCCGAACGACTTCGTGCGTGGTGGGTCGAGCAACCGGAGAGCCAGGCCTGAGCGCGGCTCCTACCGAGGCCGCGGTCGCCTGTGGCTGCTTGCGATTCGGCAACGCGTGGCGGGTCTGAGCGGCGATTTTCGGCGTCGGCGAGTACCTTCGCCCCATGCGTATGTCGGGAAAGGTCAAGCCGGGGTATGTCGTGCGGCCTCGCCGCGCGATGCGGCGGTGGGTGGCCGTCGCCGCCGTGGGTGTGAGTTCTGTGGCTCTGGGCGCCGCGGGTGCGGCCGGTGGCGTGGGCGCCGCGGGTGACGCCGCGTCGGTCACCTCCGGTCCGGTGAGCGCGGCGACGATCGGTGCCACGGGCGCCGATGCGGCCAGCCGCGGCAGCTCCGGGTTGCGGCTGCCCGGTGCGAGCGGCCGCGGGCCAGTGGGCGCGCACGGGATCTATCCGCTGCCGGTCTATCTCAGTGGCGAGCGCCCCACCCAGCTCCCGCAGGCGGACTACGAGGGGGCCATCAGCGCGGCGAACAGCTACTGGTCGGGGGTCACCGGCGGCAAGATCACCGTGCGGGCGGGGTGGGCGATGCCCCCGTGGACCAAGCTCGACCTGACCGCTGCCCAAGTGGACAGCTGTGACCGCGACGCGATTCACAAGGCGGCCCGCGACAAGGTGGGCTCGGGTGGGGAGCGCGACCACCTGGTCGTCATACTCAACGATCTGCCGCAGTGCGACTTTTCCGATCTTTACCAGTTCGGCCTGACCGGCCGCGGCGACGGCTACTCGATCATCAACATCGGCTTCGAGCGCGATGTGGCGCTCAAGGCACTGGCCTTCAATGGTGGCGTGCCGGCCGCCGGCTCGCTCAATTGCGTCAACGGGATCGCCCCGGTCCCGCTGTCCACGACGTGCACCTTCGACCCCTACAACAACCCCTGGGATCCCGCCAGCGACCACCCCTACAACCAGGTCGGAACCCCCCTGGCCGACACGCTCGCGACCTTGGGAGTGCTGGGAGCCAGCGACTTCCCGCAGATCGACCCGGGCGCGGACCGCAGCCTGACCATCGCCCCGCTCACAGCGACCAGCGGGCAGCGCGGGTTCTCCTTCGTCCTCGGGCGCTACCGCTACGTGGTGGACTACCGCATCCCCGTAGGCCAGGACGCCTGGATCGACGACAAGGTCTGGGACGGGGCCTTCGGCCGGCTCGCCGATCCGGGCGGTGGCGTCATCGTGCACCGGCAGGACCTCAACGCCGAACCCTATGTCCGCGCTCGCCTGGTGCTCGACTTCCACCCCGACACCGTCAACAGCGGCACGGCGCGCCACCCCGGTCTGGCCGCGGGCGAATCGTTCACGGCACCGGGGGGCCTGTTCGCCCTGAACGTCACCTCGGCCACCGCGGCGGGAGCCACCGTCAACCTCAGCTTCCCCAGCCTGGCCCGCGTCGAGCGCTGGGCCGGCTCGGATCGCTATGCGACCTCCGCGGAGATCTCCCGGCGCAGCTATGGCAGCAACGTCCCGGTGGCCTATATCGCCTCGGGTGAGGTCTATACCGACGCCCTCTCCGGTGCCTCGGTCGCCGGGATGGAGTCCGCCCCGGTCCTGCTCGTCGACAGCGACGCGATCCCCTCGGTCATCGCCGCCGAACTCACGCGGCTCAACCCCGGACGGATCGTGATCTTCGGTGGACCCGCGACGATCAGCCCGGCCGTGGAGAGCGCGCTGGATGCCTACACCACCGGGACGGTGGTGCGCTGGTCGGGCGGCGATCGCTACGCGACCTCGGCCGCCATCTCCCGCGAGAGCTATCCCGCCGGTGTCGCCACGGCGTATGTCGCCTCGGGTCGGGTTTTCCCGGATGCGCTGTCCGGTGCTCCCGTCGGCGGGATGAGCGACGGCCCGGTCCTGCTGGTGGACACCACCCGGGTGCCGGGGATCATCGCCACCGAGCTCACGCGCCTCAATCCGGGCAAGATCGTCGTCTTCGGCGGCGCCTCGACCGTCACGGAAGGCACCCGGGCCGAGCTGATGCAGTTCACGTCGGGCCGCGTCGACCGTTGGTGGGGTGGGGATCGCTACTCGACCTCGGCGCAAATCGTCGCCAACGCCTATCCGGGATCCGGCGGCACGGTCTATATCGCCTCGGGCCGGGTCTTCACCGATGCGCTGTCCGGCGCGCCGGTCGCCGGGAAGGGTCAGTCGCCCATCCTGCTGGTGGACACCGACACGATCCCCGCGACGGTCGCGGCCGAGTTGGAGCGTCTGGCACCATCGCGCATCGTCATCTTCGGCGGGCCGGCGACCATCTCGCTCGAGGTCCAGGCGGCCTTGGCGGACTACCTCCCGTAGCCCCGATCCGGAGGGAAATCGCTGTCCTTTCCGGGGCGTCCGGAGGCGAACCACGCGTCCCACGGGTAACGTGCACAACGTGCGTCACGGTCAACGGTATGTAGTCACCCCGCCCCTGCGTGCGCTCACCGCCCCTCGAGAAGGGCAGCGCAGCCGCGCGGGGAGCAGCCCACGGATCGCAACCGGGCTGCGCGCCGGGTTCACGTCCGTGCTCGCCGCAGCCCTCGCTGCCGGGGGCATGCTGAGCGCCGGGTCGCCGGCCGCGGGGAGCAGCAGGCCCAACAACAGCGGGTCACAGTCCAGCATTGGGTCACTGCTCGGCACCGGTTCACAGCTCGGGGGCGGTGAGCTGCGCCAGTATGACGGCGGCGCCCCGGCAGCCCCCGCCGCTCGAGCCGGTGCGCTGGGCAGCCACTCCATCCTGATCCAACCCGTCTATTGGGGCGACAGCGAGCCGGCGGCCCTGGACAACGCGGCCATCGGTGCGCAGGTGCGTGACACCAGCGCCTATCTCCGCACGACCTCGGCCTCCCAGATCACTGCGACGCTGAACCAGGTGCGCCCGTGGGCCCGGATCACCCTGACGGACGCCGAGGCGGCCGCCTGCGATGTCGGCGCCATCGAACGCGCTGCCCGGGCCGTGGCACCCGAGCAACCGGGGTCACGCAACCACTTCACCATCGTTTTCCCCGAGAGTGCGGCCTGCCAGTTCGGCACCCTGGCCTCGCGCGGGCTGACCCCGGCCGGTGACGGCGTGGCCTTCGTCAACGGGCCGGCACGGCTCGCGTGGCCCCACATGGCCTTCGGGATCGGAAGCAATGCCGGTCTGGGCCTCGCCAACTCGCTGGACTGCTGGACCGACGCCGCGCACACCGAGCCGGTTCCGCTGTCTGGCTATTGCCGGGAACAGACCGGTGGCGACCCCTGGGAGCTGATGGGGTGGTGGCCTTACGGCAAGATCGGCACCCTCTCCGGGGGCAGTCTGCGCCGACTGGGGGTCTTCTCCGCCGAAGACTTCCCCGAGGTCACCCCGGGGACGGGCCAGTTCGCCTTCATCCGGCCGGTGTCGGCATACACGGGGCAGCGTGGGTTCGGCGTCACGTTGGGGATGGAGCGCTACACCGTCGAGTACCGCACGCCGAGCGGGCTCGACAACTGGATCGACGATGCCACGATGACCGACCCGCAGGGCGTCACCCGAAGCGATCCCGGCGGCGGCGTCATCGTGCGCTACCAGGACGTGGGCAGTGACACCCCGGCCAACACCTACGTCTTGGATTTCCACCCCGACGGCAAGGTCGAGTCCACCAGGCGCCATCCCGGGCTGGAGGCCGGCGAGAGCTGGATCAGCCCGCACGGCGTCATGCGGCTGGAGGTCCTCTCGACGACGAGCGCCGGGGCGAATATCAAGATCGACTTCCCCGGAATCGACAAGGTGGAGCGCTGGAGTGGCGTCGATCGGTATGCCGCGTCGGCCACCATCTCGGCTCGCAGCTACGACCCGGGTGTCGCCGTGGCCTATATCGCGTCCGGGGAGGTCTTCGCCGATGCGCTCTCCGGTGCTCCCGTCGCCGGCAAGGACAAGGGTCCCATCCTGTTGACCGATGACCAGAAGCTGTCCGGCGCCGTGATGACCGAGCTGCGGCGTCTGCAGCCGGGCCGCATCGTGGTCCTCGGTGGGCCGGCCACCGTCAGCGAGAGCGTGGCGTCGAAGTTGGCCGACTTCACCACCGGGGAAGTCACGCGTTGGGCGGGTCCGGATCGCTATGCCACCTCGGCGACCATTTCCGCCAACTCCTTTGCCCCGGGCGCAGCCACCGTCTATATCGCGTCCGGGCAGGTCTACACCGATGCACTCTCCGGCGCACCGGTCGCGGGCAAGAACGCCAGCCCCGTGCTGCTCACGGACACCGACCGGATCCCCGGGGCGATCGTCACCGAGCTGCAGCGGCTCCAACCCGGCCGCATCCTGATCATGGGCGGCGTCAACACGATCACGGCGGCGGTTGAGCGGCAGCTGCGCGGCTACACCAGCGGCAGCGTGACACGGGTCAGCGGGGCGGATCGCTTCGCTACCTCGGCAGCCATCTCGGCCGCCAACTACGGTCCCGGGACCGCCGTCTTGTATGTCGCCTCGGGACGCGGATTCCCCGATGCCTTGTCGGGGGCGCCCGTCGCCGGGATGACCCGCGGGCCGATCCTGCTCGTCGACACCGCCGAGGTGCCTCGGGTCGTGGCCAATGAGATCACCCGGCTCCAGCCGCAGCGCATCGTCCTGCTGGGCGGCCCGAACACGGTCACGGAGAGCGTGCGAGCGATCCTCGGGTCCTACCTGCCCTAGCACCGGTAACGAAGGGCTTGGCGCCTAAGCCCCACGGTGTGGGACATTAGCGCCGTGATCGCGGTCGGCCAGGCCACTCATCGTGGCCATCACCGGGAGCAGAACGAGGACAGTGTCCTGGCTGCCTACCCGGTCTTCGCCGTTGCCGACGGCATGGGCGGTCATGCCGCCGGTGAAATCGCCTCCGCCATCGCGGTCGAGACCCTGGGTGCCCTGGCGGGCGGCGTGCTGACCGACACCGCCGCGCTGATTGCCACCGTCCAGGAGGCGAATCGCCGCATCTGCGAGGCCAGCCGGCATCCCGGGCAACGCGGGATGGGGACGACCTTGACGGGGTGCGCGGAGCTTGCGGACGGCTCGTGGGCAACTTTCAACGTCGGCGATTCGCGCGTCCTGCTGATCCACGAGGGCGAGGTCCGACAGATCACGACCGACCACTCCGAGGTGCAGGACATGGTCACCCTGGGGATACTGGCACCCGATGAGGCCGCAGTGCATCCGATGCGCCACATCGTCACCCGCTCGCTCGGCGGCCGCACCGAGGTCGCGATCGATGTCGAACGGATCGAGGTGGGTGCCGGCGACCGGCTCCTGGTGTGCTCGGACGGGCTCACCGACGAGGTGCCGCCCGATGAGCTCTACTGGGTGCTGGAATCGGCGCGCGACCCTCAGGACGCGGCCGACGCGCTCGTCCAGGCCGCCCTAGGGGCCGGCGGGCACGACAATGTCACGGTGGTCGTGATCGACATCCTGAGCCAGGACTGACGTAGCCAGTGCGTCGACTGCAGATTCGCTCGGAACGACCGCGGTGCGGTCCCCAGGGTGCCGCCCCGGTGATTCATTGGTTACCCTGCCCTGGGGCGACCGACGCCGACCTCGGTCCTAGAGCCAATTCCTAAGGGAGATCTTTCGTATGACCAGTGCAGTGTTGCGTCGCAGTGCCATGACCGTTGTCGCGCTCGCAGCCGTGGCCGCGGGCCCCGGCGTCGCGGTGGCGGCCCAGGGGGACAAGGCGGCGGGCGTCGAGCGAATTTCTGGTGCCGACCGTTACGAGGCGGCCGCGAACATTTCCGCCGCGAGTTTCGCGCCGGGAGTGGACGTGGCCTATGTCGCCTCCGGCGGCGTCTTCACGGATGCCCTGTCCGGAGCACCGGTGGCGGCCAAGACCGGTGGGCCGATGCTGCTGGTGCGCACCGACGAGATCCCGTCCGCCATCGCCACCGAGCTGCGCCGCCTGAAGCCGAAGAAGATCGTCATCCTCGGCGGCCCGGTCAGCGTGGACGGCGGCGTCGAGTCGGCCCTCGGCGCCTACACCGGCGGCCCGGTCAGCCGCTGGACGGGTATCGACCGGTATGACGCCTCGGCCCAGATCTCCCAACAGTCGTTCAGCCCCGGGGTCAGCGTGGCCTATGTGGCCTCCGGCCTGAACTTCCCCGACGCCCTCTCGGGTGGCCCGGTGGCCGGGATGAGCAAGGCGCCGATGCTCCTGACCAAGGACGACCGCCTCCCCGACTCCATCGCTGAGGAACTCCAGCGGCTCGCGCCGAAGAAGATCGTCGTGCTCGGTGGTCCCGTCAGCGTCAACGACGCGGTTGCCGCGGAGCTGTCGGAGTTCACCAAGGGCTGGGTGGAGCGGTACTACGGGACGGACCGGTATGCAGCCTCCGCCGACATCGCCAAGCAGTCGTTCGCACCCGGCGTGAGCGTCGCCTATGTCGCCTATGGCCAGGTCTTCGCCGACGCGCTCGCCGGCACGCCGGTCGCCGGGATCCGCCGCGGCCCGATGCTGCTCGTGGATGACACCAAGATCCCGAGCGCCATCGCCGAGGCACTGAACTACCTGCAGCCCAAGAAGATCATCGTGCTCGGCGGCACCAGCTCGGTGAGCACCTCCGTCGAGGACGACCTGGGATCGTATGTCGCCCCGTAACCACCGCGACCCGGCCCACCCGGGCCGGGCCCATAGCCTGCCAGTCGGGTAACGGCATACGCGCCGGTTGCTCGGATCCGCACAAAGGAGAACCCATGAAGAGCATGACCACGCGCCGTTCGGCGCTGGCGACCGCGGTCCTGGTCGGGGCCCTCGGTATCGCCCCGGCCCTGACGTCGACGGCGACCGCGGCCAAGGCGGGAAATGTTGACCGAATCGCGGGGATCGACCGCTACGAGACCTCCGCCAATATCTCCAAGGCGAACTACTCGCCCGGCGTCGACGTGGCCTATGTGGCCTCCGGTCTGGTCTTCACCGACGCCCTGTCCGGCGCGCCGGTGGCGGGGATGAAGAAGGGTCCGGTGCTGCTCACCAAGCCCGACAAGCTCCCGGCGTCCATCGAGGCCGAACTGACCCGCCTGCAGCCGAAGCAGATCGTCGTCTTCGGCGGCACCAACTCCGTGATGGGCGCGGTCATGAACTCCCTGCGCGCGCTGACCACGGGTGAGGTCACCCGGATCGCGGGGCAGACCCGGTACAGCACCTCGGCCAAGATCAGCGAGATGAGCTACGGGGTGGGTCCAGCGACGACCTATGTCGCCTCCGGTGAGGTCTTCCCCGACGCCCTCTCCGGTGCCTCGGTGGCCGGGAAGACCTCCGGCCCGCTGCTGCTCATCGAATCGGACAATGTCCCCGGAATCGTCAAGAAGGAACTGGAGCGGTTGGCATCCGGTCGCATTGTGGTCCTCGGTGGGGAGAGCACCATCGACGCCGACACCTACGCCTTCTTGACCCGCTACACCTCCGGGGCCGTCGAGCGCTGGGCGGGAGCGGACCGGTACTCCACCTCCGCCACGATCTCCAGCAACTCGTATGCCCCGGGTGTCGGCCAGGTCTTCGTCGCCTCCGGTCGAGTCTTCGCCGACGCCCTGTCCGCCGCCCCGGTGGCCGGCAAGCTCGGCTTCCCGGTTTTGCTCGTCGACACCGACTCGATCCCGGCCAGCATCGACGCGGAGCTCAAGCGACTGAAGCCGAGCCGGATCGTCATCGTGGGTGGCAACACCTCGGTGTCGGCCTCCGTCGAGGCGCAGCTCGCGGCATACACCAGCTGAACCACGGCCGTGGGCTGGCTGCAAGCCAGCCCATGGCGAACGCGCCCCGGAATCTCAATGATTCCGGGGCGCGTTCATCAGCGCTTTGCGGAGGTCAGCGGGCCTCGGTCCCGGCAATGAAGGCCTCGAGACGCGCGCGACCCTCGGTGTCCTCGCGCTGCTCCGGCGGGGACTTCATCAGGTAGGAGCTCGCGGAGAGCAGCGCGCCCCCAATGCCCCGATCCTTGGCGATCTTCGCCGCGCGGACCGCGTCGATGATGATGCCCGCGCTGTTGGGCGAGTCCCAGACCTCAAGCTTGTACTCCAGGCTGAGCGGGACATCGCCGAAGGCACGGCCCTCGAGGCGGACGTAGGCCCACTTGCGGTCATCGAGCCAGGCGACATAGTCGGATGGGCCGATGTGGACATTGCGGCTGTCGGTCAACCCGGCCAGCGAGCCGGTCAGGTTAGAGGTGACGGCCTGGGTCTTGGAGACCTTCTTGGACTCCAGCCGGTCGCGCTCCAGCATGTTCTTGAAGTCCATATTGCCGCCGACATTGAGCTGGTAGGTGCGATCCAGGGTCACGCCCCGGTCCTCGAACAGCTTCGCCATGACGCGGTGGGTGATGGTCGCGCCCACCTGGCTCTTGATGTCGTCACCGATGATCGGGACACCGGCGGCCTCGAACTTCGCGGCCCACTCGGGGTCGGAGGCGATGAACACGGGCAGCGCGTTGACGAAGGCCACCCCGGCATCGATCGCGCACTGCGCATAGAACTTGTCGGCGAGCTCGCTGCCGACCGGGAGGTAGGAAACAAGGACATCGACCCGCGCGTCCTTGAGCGCCGCGACGACGTCCACCGGCTCGGCTGCCGACTCCTCGATCGTCATGCGGTAGTACTTGCCGAGGCCGTCCAGGGTGTGCCCGCGCTGGACGGTGACGCCCGTGGTCGGCACATCGCAGATCTTGATGGTGTTGTTCTCGGAGGCAGTGATCGCCTCGGCGAGGTCCTTGCCGACCTTCTTGTCATCGACGTCGAAGGCCGCAACGAACTGGACGTCGCTGACGTGGTAGTCGCCGAATCGCACGTGCATCAGGCCGGGGACAGTACCCGCCGGATCGGCATCCTTGTAGTACTCGACGCCCTGCACGAGCGAGCTCGCACAGTTGCCGACGCCGACGATGGCAACACGAATGGAACCCATGGGGTGGTCTCCTTTGTCAGGGTGGGTGGTGGTGAGGGTGGTCATGAAACGGTCCGGCCGGGCGGCCGGAAGGCTGGATGGGTGGGGTCGGTGAGGGTGCCCGGGCGGGTGAGCGATCCGCGCTCGGCGGCCAACAGCTCGGCGAGCCACCGCACGTCACGCTCCAGCGACTCCTCGTTGTGCCGGCTGACGGCCCGGGTCCAGATGTCCCCGACGCCTTGGGCGTGAGCGCTGCCGCGGATCTCCCTGAGCCGATCCTGAAGTGTGGCGAGCCGACCTTCGAGGATCCGGACGCGGACACTGGATTCGGTCCGCGCAAAGAAGGCGACCCGCAGCTCGAAGCCGTCATCCTCGTATGAGGTCTCGTCGGCCCGCGCGGCCAGCTCGCTGAACCGATCGCGGCCGCGAGAGGTGAGCTCGTAGACGATGCGGGGCCGGCGGGTGGTTGCCGGGGCGCTGGGCCCGGACTCGGTGATCAGCCCGCCGTCCAAGAGTTCGCGCAGCGCGGGATAGAGGGTGCCGAAGCTCAGGGCCCGGAAGGGCCCGAGGGCCTGATTGAGGCGCTTGCGCAGCTCATAGCCGTGCATGGGCGCCTCGTGCAGCAGCCCGAGGATGGCGAAGTCGAGCAGATGTTGCCGTCGCGCCGCCATACCTCTCCTTCCGATATATCCCAGCGATATATTGAAGTGTCATGTTAGCAGGACATTGCGCGGCTTTGTCACCGTGGCGCGGCGTGTCGGACCCGATGAGCCGCGGCGACGGGTTGACCTGCGGGAATTACAGACGTGTGACTTCTTGACAACACCGGTGACCCTCCTGGCACCCTGATCGGGCCCCCCTCCGTGGACCGCTTCCCGCTGTCGCATCCGACCGGTCCTCACCCCCTCAGGAGACACTGGTGTCCACCTCCTTGCTGCCTGCCCCCGCGCCCGCTCGCCTGGCTGCCCTGCTCTCGAGTGGGATGGCCGCCATCACCGCCGCTGCCCTGATCGCACCGGCGACCGCCACCGCGGCGACGCCGCACCCGGCGCCCGGCGCGGCAGCCAATCCTTCGGGGAACTTCCTGAAGCTGTGGACTGCCGAGTGGATGGCGCCGCATGGCTCCTACACGCAGGAGCAGGCCGTCGCCCTGGCCTCTCGGGTCGACTACATCGCCGCGATGCGGGGGAAGTTCACCGCCGCCAACCTGGCCGCCATGCGCGCCGCCAACCCGGACCTACGTATCGGCGTGTATCGCAACGCGACCTTCGGCGGCAAGGCCCTGGACGAGTCGTTGTATGCCCGCAATGCCGCCGGCAGCCGCATCTACGCCCTCGACTGGCCCACGACCTTCCTGATGAAGCTGGACTCGCCCAGCTGGTCGTCCTCGCTCACCGCCTCGTGTGCCGAGATGATCAGCAAGAGCGGGTATGACGACTGCTATCTCGATGTGCTGGGCTCCGGACCGCTGACGTCGGTCTATCTGTCCTCGAAGCCGGTGAACGCCGACGGAAGCCTCTGGTCCCCGAACCAGTGGATCGCTGCGACCAGTCGGCTCGCGATCGCGACCAAGGCCGCTCTGGGTGGCCGCGGTGTCACCGGCAATGGCATCGGCCACGGTGGCCGCTATTTCAGCACCACCATGTCCTCGCGCCCGCTCGTGGCCGCCACCGACCAAGTGGCCGCCGAGGGGTTCGTGCGCGATGCCAAGTCGGGGGTGGGCAGCTTCCGCCGGGAGGCGGCCTGGAAACAGGACGTCGACATGCTCATCGACGCCGAAGCCCAGGGCAAGGGCATGCTGACGGTTACCAAGGTGTGGACCGCCGCCACGCCCGCCCAGCAGGACGCGTGGCATGAATACAGCCTGGCGACCTTCCTGCTCGGCACGGGTGGGAAGTCGATGTTCTACTTCCTGCGCGACCGTACCCTGAACGCCACGCAGATGGATCACCCGTTCAACCTGATCGACCCGGGAGTCCCCACCGGCGCCTACCGCTTCGAGAGTGGGGTCTACCAGCGCGACTACACAGCCGCCCTGGTCTTGGTCAACCCCACCAAGGCGGTGGCAACGGTGCCCTTGACCCGGTCATATACGACCCTGACTGGTGCCCCCGTCACCGGTTCCATCACCTTGGCACCGAACACGGCCAAGATCCTGCGCTTCTGACCCTCGGACCGCCGATCCACGGTTATCCGGGACACCGCGAGTCAACGAGCTATTAGCCAGGCTGGGGTCGGCGCTGGAGCGCACGAGCCCACGATCGGCCAGGTGCCGCTACTGTGCTCATCTCTGGCTCGCGGCGGGACAGCTAAGACATGATGCCTCCCATGGACCCGCGTGCAGCCCGCCGGCACCTGCGGCAGCCTTCGCAGTGTTCCCGGGGCGCCGGGTCCCGGCAGGAGCCCTGATGCCAACCATCCCGACAGCTCGCACACCCGACCCGCGTGCTGCGCCAGCGTTGCGGTGGGGCGTGCTGGGCACCGGGTGGATTGCCGAGAAGTTCGCTATCGCGCTGCAGCGCAACACCACCCAGCAGGTGTATGCCGTCGGGTCCCGCTCGCGGGTCGGCGCGCAGGCCTTCGCGGCCCGGGTGGGGGCGCCCACGGCATACGGATCCTATGAAGCGCTGGTCAGCGACCCGCGGGTCGATGTCGTCTATGTCGCGACCCCGCACAACTACCACCATGCCCATGGGCTCCTGGCCATCGCTGCCGGCAAGCCGGTCCTGATCGAGAAGCCGATTGCGGTCAGCGCGCAGCAGGCGGGGGAACTGGCTGCGGCCGCGACCGCTGCCGGGGTCTTATGCATGGAGGCGTTCTGGACCCTGTTCCTGCCCAAATACGACGTGCTCGGCCAGCTCGTCGGCGACCTCGGCGTGGACACCGTGCTGGCCGACATGGGTGAGTGCTTCCCGCCCGAGCACCGGATCTTCGACGCCAGGCTCGCCGGCGGGCCGCTCTTCGACATGGGCACCTACCCGCTGAGCCTGGCCCTATGGGCGCTCGGGGACCCGGCCTCCATCAGCGCCTATGGCGCCCCCACCGACCAGGGCGGCTATGGCGAGATCAACGGCGCGCTCAGCATCGCGATGCAGGCCACGGGCGGGGGGCTGGCGAGTCTGTACACCTCGATCGTCGCCGCCACCCCCACCACGGCGACGCTGGCCGGACCCGGGCACACCATCGTGATCGATGGCCCGTTCTATCAACCCGGCGGGTTCACCGTGACCACCCCCGACGGTGCGCGCGTGCGGTATGACGAGGAGCCCGTTGCCCACGAAGGCGGTCTGCACTTCCAGGCCGCCGCCGTCGCCCGCCACGTGGCGGCCGGCGAGCTCGGTTCGGCGATTCGTCCGATGTCGGATGCGGTGCGGCTGCTGCGGGTGATGGATGAGGTCCGCCGTCAGGTCGGCATCGCGCTACCCCTGTGACGCTGCCCCCGTGACGCTGACCCCGGGCACCGAAGCGCACGCGGGTTAGCGCCGTCACACCCGTCGCCGCACAACCGGTTCCCAGCCTGCGACGTCATACTTAGTGCTGCGCCCCACGGGGCGCTGTTCCGTGAGCCCTCCACCAGTCGGAAAGCCCTATGTCCTCCGCTCGCAAGACCGCCCGCCCCTCGACGCCCGCCCGCCCGCGGCGGCCTCGGCGTTGGCTCCGCCGGATGCTGTGGACGCTGCTGACGCTCGGACTGCTGGGCGCTGCCGGGGTGGCCGTCGCGTACGCGATGACCGACATCCCCGAGCCCAATGAGGCCGCGCAACAACAGGAATCGATCATCTACTACAGCGATGGCAAGACGGTGCTCGACCGCTTCGCCACGGTGGACGGCAACCGGCAGATCGTGCCGATCGACCGGATCCCCCAAGATGTCCAGCGCGCCTTCCTGGCCGCCGAGGACCGCAGCTTCTATGACAACAACGGCATCTCACCCAAGGGCATCGCCCGCTCGATCTGGGTCGGCCTCAAGGGTGGCGCCCAGCAGGGCGGCTCGACCATCACCCAGCAGTACGTCAAGAATTACTACCTGACCCAGGACCGGACTCTGGAGCGCAAGGCCAAGGAAATCCTGATCTCGATCAAGATCGACCAGGAACTGTCGAAGGATCAGATCCTGGCCAACTACCTCAACACCATCTACTACGGCCGGGGCGCCTCGGGCATCCAGAAGGCCTCGCTGGCCTACTTCGGCAAGAGCGTGCAGGACCTCAACGTCTCGCAGGGCGCGCTCCTGGCCAGCGTCATCCGCGGTCCCTCCTTCTATGACCCGCGCCTGGGGGCCGATGCCTTGACCAATGCGCAGGAGCGCTGGGCCTACGTCCTGGACGGCATGGTCGCGCAAGGCTGGTTGACCCAAGCCGAGCGGGATGCGGCCACCTTCCCCACGACGGCGGCGCTCACCAAGGCGCGGACGGCGACCGGACCCGAGGGGTTCATCTCCGAGATGGTCCGGGCCGAGTTGGGCAGCAAGCTGGACCTCACGGAGGACGATCTGGCGCGGGGTGGCTACCGGATCACCACAACCATCGACAAGCGTGCCCAAGACGGTGCCAAGAGCGCGATCGCCTCCCGGATGCCGCAGGGCGTCGACGACCTTCACGTCGGGCTCGCGGCCGTCCTCCCCGGCGACGGGGCGATCCGGGCGCTGTATGGCGGTCCGCGCTACGGATCCGGTGACCTCGGGTATTTCAATGTCGCCACCCAGGCCGGTTTGCAGGCGGGCTCGACCTTCAAGATCTGGACCCTGGTCGCCGCTCTCGAGCGTGGCCTGCCGCTGTCGACGCGCCTGGATGCCCGCAGCCCGATGTTCTTCGAGCAGTTCAGGTCGAACGAACCGGGTGCCACCCCGCAGGCGCGGGCCGGTGAAGTGGTCAACTTCGGCAACCACGGGTATGGCGTGCTCGACCTTACCCAGGCCACCGGCGCCTCGGCGAACACGTACTACGCCCAGCTGAACATCGAGGTCTCGCCCGAGCGCACCAAGGAGGCGGCGCTCAAGGCCGGGATCCGGCCTGCGGGCGCGCAGGAGGAGCTGGGGACCAACTACGCCAATGTCTTCGGCACCGACCTGGTGACTGTCTTGGATCAGGCCAACGCCTACGCGACGATCGCGGCCGAGGGCAAGCGGGCCACGCCATACATCATTGCGAAGGTGAGCGCACGCGGGGAATTCAAGCTCAACTGGAGCGCCAAGCCGGAGGTCAAACAGGTCTTCGACCAGGCTGTCATGCGCGATGCGATCCACGCGATGAATGCCGTCGTGCGGCCGGGTGGCACGGCCGCCGCGGCCGGCGCGCTCGGGCGCCCGGCGGGCGGCAAGACCGGGACGACGAGCAACAACTATTCGGCTTGGTTCGACGGATTCACCCCCGGGCAGCTCTCGGCTGCGGTCGGCATCTATCGAGGTGACGGTTCGCTGATCCCGCAGAACCAGATGAACAACATCCCCGGGGTGGGAGAACTCACCGGTGGCACCGTGCCCGTGGCGATCTGGACCGACTTCATGCGACTGGCGCTCGAAGGCCAGGACGTGATGGCGCTTCCGCCGCTGGGCAATATCACCGGCGGCACCCCGAGCATCGCCACCACCGTGCCGTCGACCACCTCGACCTCGACCAGCACGTCGGAGAGCAGCACGGCCACGCAGACGAGCACGGCCACCGAGACGGGAACCGCCACCGGAGGCCCCGGAACCAGCACCGGCCCGCCGACCGAGACCGGCACGAGCGGTCCGCCCACCGAGACCACCACCACGCCGCCCCCGTCCGAGACCAGCACCGCCGGCCCGCTGCGCCCCGAGGACACCGAACCGACCACTACCGGGACCACGACCCCGACCGGCACCGCGACCGGCGCCGGCTCGGCGAGCGGGCGCAGGGCAGACTGAGCGCGTGCGCGACGATGTCCTGCCCGCCCCGGCCGCGGCGCTGCTCGGCGGTCCTCCCGGTCGGCACGTGCGCGCGTCCGGATGGTGGCGCGCCGTGGCCAGCTGGCTGGTGCCGCTGACCGCCGTGCCGATGGTTCTCGCGGTGCTGCAGCGCGAGTACTGCGTGCGCCATGGTTGGGGCGGGAGCGACCAGTTCTGGCGCATGTGCTTCTCCGACCTGCCGGCGCAGTACGCGCTGGCCCCCCTGGATGGGGGGCTGACGGCATACCTGCGCGGTGAGGCCAGCCTGGACCAGCCGATCCTGGCGGGGTCGGTGATGAGCGTGCTCGGAGGGCTGGTGCCCGACGGCACCCCGCTGGAGCAGTCGCGCTACTACGTCCTCTACTGGGTCGCCCTCATCACGCTGTTGCTGGCGGTGTGCGTTTGGTGCACCGTGCAGGTGCTGCCGGCTGACCTGCAGGCGGCGGCCCAGGTGGCGCTGTCGCCGGTGATTGTGCTGGCGGCCGTGGTCAACAGTGACGCGCTGGCCGTCGCGCTGGTCGCGGGGGCGATGCTCGCCTGGCATCGCCAGCGCTATGCGCTGACGGGCATCCTGCTGGGTTTGGGGGTGCTGACGCGCGGCTACGTCCTAGCCGTCGCGCTGGCGTTGATCTTCATCGGCCTGCGGGAGGGATCGGTGCTGGCGCTGCGGCGGGTGGCGCTCTTCGCGACCACGACAGTGCTGATCCTGTTCACCTTCTTCGCGCTCGCCGCCCCCGACCAGCTGGTTGCCGCGGTCACGTCGTGGTGGGCCGGGCCGGCCGGCTACGGCTCGCTGTGGATGATCCCGTCGATCACCGGTAACGCCGTGCCCACCTGGGTGTTGTCGGTGCTCAGTGCACTCGGCTGGGCGCTGGCCCTGGCGCTGGGCTGGGTCTGTCTCTTATACACATCTGACGCTGCCGACGAATAGAGAGGTGTAGATCTCGGTGGTCGCCGTATCA
>CALLZC010000154.1 GCA_937858995.1 uncultured Nostocoides sp. | reverse complement strand
TGATACGGCGACCACCGAGATCTACACCTCTCTATTCGTCGGCAGCGTCAGATGTGTATAAGAGACAGCCCCAGCACCACGGCGGCGGGACCGGGCGCCAGCGCGGCGGCGGGGGCCGCGCACTTCATCGTCGGCCAACTCGTGGCGGGCGACCATGTCCTCGACTATCCCGGCACCGATCAGGCCGACCTCGGGCTGACCATGGACGCCGTGCTCGGCCTGCTCGCCACCGGCTCTGGCGCCAGCGCGGCCCGGGCCGCCACCGAGGCCATCGCCGGCTCCCTGGATGACTATCTCGGCCCGAGTTTCGGCGCGCAGGAGCTCTATGCCGGCCCGGTCGCCAAGGCCACCCTCCTGGCCGTATCCATGGACCAGAACCCGCGCACCTTCGGTGGCCACGACCTCGTCGCGGATCTGAGCGCCCTGGAGGCGGCCGATGGGCGCTTTGCCGACCGCACCGCATACGGCGACACCTCGAATACCTTCACCCAGGCCCTGGGGCTGATCGCCCAGGCGCGCGCCGGCACGGCCCCCTCGGGGAAAGCCGTGAACTTCCTGCTCGCTCAGGCCTGCCCCGACGGCGGGTATCGGATGTTCCCCGGGCCAGGGGCGTGTGTCGGCGATCCGGATGCCGCGGCGCTTGCGGTGGTAGCGCTCGCCGCAACCGGCGGTCACGACGCGGCGCTGGATCGGGCCGTGGACTTCCTGGCCGAGCGGCAGCAGGCGGGCGGGGGTCTCGCCGGGGGGTCGGGCGCCGGCTCGGTCAATAGCAACACCACGGGACTGGCAGGGATGGCCTTCGCTGTCGCCGACCGAGGTGCGCACTGGGCGGCGGCCACGGACTTCCTGACTTCGCTGCAACTTGGGTGCGACGCCCCGCCCGCGCTGCGCGGGGCGCTTGCATATGACGCCCCCTCCCATGCTGCGCTGGTCGCCGCCGGCGACGCGGCCGTGGCCACCGATCAGGAACGACGCGCCACGGTTCAGGCGATGTTGAGCCTGGGCACCAGCAGCCTGATCGACACCACGATCACCACCGCCGCCGAGCCCGTCAGCCCGTGCGAGGACCCCGATCCCAGCAGCAGCAGTTCCACGACGTCGGGTACCTCCACCGCATCGGCACCGACCACCACCTCGACGGCGCCCACGACGCCCACCCCGTCCACCACCCCTGCACCGACCGCGACGACCACCGCCGCCACCTCTCGCACCCCGGCTGCCACCACGGCGGCAAGCGTCACCCAGCCCGTGGCGCCCGGCACACCACGCAGCACGCCGGCCGCGCCCTCTGCGACGACCACAGCCACCGGTGCTGCCACCGACACCACGCCCGCGCCTGGTCCGACCTCCAGCGACACGTCGGGACTCGTGGCCGCGGCCGGGGCGAACAGCCCTGGTGGACAAACGAACTCAGGCGGCACCGCGGCGCTGGTCGCCGGCGCTCTGGTCCTGCTCGGCGCCGCCGGCGCCGTTCTCATTCTGCGACGGGGAAGGCCCACGTCATGAAACGCCACCGCAACTCGCTGCTCGCAGCCGGCCTCGTCCTCGCCCCCCTGGCCAGCCTGATGACCCCCGCGCAGGCGACGCCGGTCGGCGAGCCGGCGGGCGCGACCCAGCGCGCCGCCGCCTGCCCACGCGGCACGGGCGTGAGCGTAGTCGTGGACTTCGGCGCATGGCACAAGATCTCGTGCGCCCCGGGCGACCCGGTGAGCGGGGCCGCCGCCCTGCGGGGGGCGGGCTTCACGCTCACCATGGTGCAGCGCTTCCCCGGCGCCATCTGCCGCATCAACGGCCGGCCGACCGTGGCGCAGGACGCCTGCGTGGTCATGCCCCCGGCGACCCGGTACTGGTCGTATTGGCACGCCGTGCGGGGCGGGAAGTGGACCTATTCGACCCTCGGGCCGGGTAGCTACAACCCCAAGCCGGGCACAGTGGAGGGCTGGTCCTATGGGGCTGGCACCCCGCCGACCCCGGCCCCGCCGGCCTGAGGAAGACCCGCATCCGATGATCCGCACACCGCACCGCGCGCCCGGTAGCGCTCTCCCCCGGGTGCTCGCCGCTGCCGTCCTGGCAGCCGCTGCTGGCGCGGTGATGCAGGCGCCCCCGGCATCCGCCGCCGCCTGCTCGACGCGCGACGGCGTGAGCGTGGTCATCGACTTCGGGGGCAGCATCAGAACGGGTTGCGCCGCCGGCGATCCCGCCTCCGCCTGGCAGGCGGTCACGAGCGCCGGGTTCACGCTGGAGGGAACCCAGCGTTTCCCCGCGACCTTCGTATGCCGGGTGGACGGCTACCCGACCCCCGCCAATGAGCCGTGCGTCCAGACGCCACCGGCCACCGCATACTGGGCCTTGTGGAGCGCGCCCGCGGGGGGTTCGTGGAGCTACAGCACCACCGGGGCCGCGAGCCTCAACCCGGCCCCCGGCACCGTCGTCGCGCTGGCGTTCGGCGCTGGGCGGCAACCCGCGATGGCTCCCCCGGCGCCGGCGCCAACCACACCGGCGCCTAGCCCAAGCACCTCGAAGGGCTCACAGTCACCTGCTCCCGGCACTACCTCACGGCCCGTCGGCTCCACGGCCCCATCCAGCACGCCCAGCACGACCCGAACGGGACGCGCGACCTCGAGTGGCCGGACGCCGACATCTCCCGACGCGGCGTCGTCAGGCGCAACCTCCCCTGGCGCGAGCGCTGATCCGAGCCTGGCAGGCAGCACCTCCAGCGCCACCGATCGCTCGACTGGGACCGTCGCCGCCGCTGACGCGGGTCGCGGCCCAACGCAGCCAGCCCTGGTCATCAGTGGCGGCGCGGCCACCGGCCTGCTCCTGATCCTCGGCGCCCTGCTGGTGCGCCGGCAGCGGGATCGCGCCCGCGACCAGTGATCCGGCACTTGCATCCGGCGGCCTGGTGGCTGTGGGCCGTAGCGGTGGCGGCCAGCGCCGGGCTCACCACCAACCCCCTGCTCCTGGCGGGCCACATCGCCGTCATCGTCGCCGTGGTGCTGGCCCGACGGGACGGCTCCCCGTGGGGTCGGGCCTTTCGGCTGTATGCCATCCTCGGCGCCGTGATCGTGTCGACCCGCCTGATCTTGCACGTCATCGTCGGATTGAAGTTCGGCGAGATCCGGCTGTTTCCGCTGCCCGAAGCCCACTTGCCGTCCTGGGCGGCCGGAATCCATATCGGCGGGTCCGTCTATCTGGAGGGGGCCCTGGCCGCCGGACTCGAGGGGGCGCGGCTGGCAACGATGATCCTGGCCATCGGCGCCGCCAACGCCTTGGCGAGCCCCAAACGCCTATTGCGGGTCTTCCCTGCCGCCTTGCACGAGATCGGTGCGGCCCTGGTGGTGGCCGTCACGGTGGCACCGCAACTGGCCGAGAGCGTCCAGCGGGTTGCGCGGGCGCGCACCCTGCGTGGCGCCACCGGTCGCGGACTACGGAGTTTTCGCGCGATCGCGATGCCGGTGCTCCAGGACACGCTCGACCGGTCCCTGGCCCTGGCCGCGGCGATGGACGGGCGCGGGTATGGACGTCGGCCCGCGACGGGCGCCAACCCCGCCAGCACCTGGCTCATCCTGCTCGGGCTACTCGGCTCCTGCGTGGGCCTCTATGGGGTCCTCGACACCGCGAGCCCGGCGGCGTTGGGATTGCCGTTCCTGGCTCTTGGCTTGCTGCTGAGCGTGGCGGGGCTGTGGTCGGGGGGTCGGGCCGTGGCCCGGACCATCTATCGCCGTGACCCATGGGGATCCGCCGAGTGGCTGACCATCGCGTGCGGTCTCGGCCTCCTGGCCGGCTCACTCGTGACCGTGCGCCGCGATCCCGCCGCCCTGAGCATGCCGCTGAACCCCCTCGGCCGGCCGGCGACACCGGTGAGCGTGCTGATTGGTCTCCTCGTCGCCGCTCTGCCGGCCGTGGCGACGCCGGTCCCGCCCTTGGCCTCGGGGCGCGCGCTGCCGCGGGCGGAGGCGGCGGCGTGACGTCATACGGGCTGGGTGAGGTGGCGGTGCGGCTGCGCGGGGTGGGGGTGCGCTATGACCAGGCACCCGAGCCGACGTTGCGCGGGGTCGACCTGGAGATCGGGGAGGGCGAGCTGGTGCTGGTCATCGGTCGCACCGGATCGGGCAAGTCCACGCTCCTGGGGACCCTCAACGGGCACGTGCCGCACTTCACCGGTGGTCAGCTCAGTGGTCGCGTCGAGGTCTTCGGCCGCGACACCGCCCGGCACCGCCCGCGCGACCTGGCCGATGTCGTCGGCGTCGTGGGGCAGGACCCGCTGGCCGGGTTCGTCAGCGACACCGTGGAGGAGGAGCTGGCCTACGGCATGGAGCAACTCGCGCTGCCCCCCGCCACCATGCGCAAGCGGGTGGAGGAGACGCTCGACCTGCTCGGGATCGCGGACCTGCGGGCCGCGCCGCTGCGGGATCTGTCGGGCGGGCAGCAGCAGCGGGTGGCGATCGGTTCGGTGCTCACCACCCATCCCCGGTTGCTGGTGCTCGACGAACCGACGTCTGCGCTCGATCCGACCGGCGCCGAAGAGGTGCTGGCCACCCTGACCCGGCTGGTTCACGACCTCGGCGTGACCGTGGTGATCGCGGAGCACCGGCTCGAACGGGTTGTGCAGTATGCCGACCGCGTGGTCGAGGTCGTCGATGGCCGGGTGCGCAGCGGTGCCCCCGCCCACATCCTGGCCGACAGCATGATCGCGCCGCCGGTGATCCACCTGGGGCGCCTCGCCGGATGGGCCCCGCTGCCCGTCAGCATCCGCGACGCCCGCCGCGCCGCCACCCCCCTGCGTGCCCGCCTCGAACGACAGCCCGGTGCCGGTGCCGATAGCGAAGGGCCAGAACGAGAAGTTGAGCAACCAGCCATAGG
>CALLZC010000153.1 GCA_937858995.1 uncultured Nostocoides sp. | reverse complement strand
TTTCAAGCAGAAGACGGCATACGAGATAGGAGTCCGTCTCGTGGGCTCGGAGATGTGTATAAGAGACAGCGCCAGGTGCGGGCTCACCCGAGTTCAGATGATTGAATCGCAGGATGCCTAAGGCGAATGTCAACGGGATCGAGCTGCACTACGAGGAGCAGGGATCGGGAGAACCGATCCTGCTCATCATGGGTTTGGCGACCCAGCTCATCGCCTGGCCGCCGGCCTTCGTGGCCGGGCTGGTGGAGCGCGGCTATCACGTGATCCGCTTCGACAATCGCGATATCGGGCTCTCCATGAAGATCGATGCCCCCGCGCCCGAGCCCCGGGCGATCGTGCGCGGCCTGGCCTCGAAGCGGCTGGCAAAGGCGGACTATCTACTCGCGGACATGGCCGACGACGCGGCCGGGCTCATCGAGCATCTGGGATTGACGATGGTCCACGTGGTCGGGGTGTCCATGGGCGGCATGATCGCTCAGGAACTCGCGATCCGGCACCCGGACCGCGTCGCCACCTTGACCTCGATCATGTCCAACACCGGCAGCAAGTTGCATGGCCGCCCGGCGACCACCTTCCTCCCGGAGTTCTCGAAGAGCTTTCTCGGGGCGCGCCCGAGCACCCCCGATGAGGCGCTCGCCTTCGGGGTCAACGCCTGGCGCCAGATCTCCGGCCCGCACTTCGACGAGGACGAGCTGCGCGAGATGATCCGGGCCTCGATCGACCGGGATCCCGATCCGATCGGCCGGGTCCGCCAGATCGCCGCAATCTTGGCCAGCCCCGATCGCACGCCCGGGTTGCGGGCGTTGCGCGTTCCGACACTCGTGGTGCACGGCCTGATGGATCGCCTGGTCTCCCCCAGCGGCGGCATAGCCACGGCGAAGGCGGTCCCCGGCTCACGACTGCTGATGTTTCCGGACATGGCGCATGACCTGCCACGCCCGCGGATCGAGGAGATCCTCGACGCCATCGACGCCAACGCCAAGCGGTCCCCGGTGAGTGCGCGGGAGTCCGCGGGCTAGCTTGGGCTAGCTGCCGGCCGGCCCGTGCCAGACGGCCTCGATGTTGTTGCCATCCGGGTCCCGCACGAAGGCCCCGAAGTAGCCCGGGTGATATTCGGGCCACAGGCGGGGGGCGTGCAGACTCTCGGCGCCCATCTCGATGGCCTTGTCATAGAAGGCCTGAACCGTCTCGGCATCCGCGGCCGCGAAGGCCACGTGCATCTCGCGGTTCGGCTCGGCGCCCTCCCACCGGCTGATCCAAAAGGGGGCGTGGTCGCCCGAGCCATAGCCGATGGCGACCCCGAAATCCATGACGCGGGTCTGCCCGAGCACCCCGAGCACCGCATCGTAGAAGGTGGCGCTCGTCTCGAAGTCGGAGCAGTTGATTCCAAAGTGATCTATCACCTCACCGATACTGCCACCGGCCACTGACAGCCCGACGCATAGGCTGAAACAGAGCGCTCAAGGAGGATGATTCGATGCGCGCGCTGGTGAAGCCGACGCCCGGTCCTGGACTGGTGATGACCGAGGTGCCCGAGCCGTCCTGCGGGGCGGGCGACGTGCTCGTGCGCGTCCTGCGGACCGGCGTGTGCGGGACCGACCTTCATATCCACGACTGGGACCCGTGGGCTGCCGCAACCATCCGGGCACCCCTGATCGTCGGCCATGAGTTCTATGGCGAGGTCGTCGAGGTAGGCGCCGAGGTTCCCGCGGGGACCGTTGCCGTGGGTGATCGCGTCTCCGGCGAAGGTCACATCGTCTGCGGGCACTGTCGCAGCTGCCGGGCCGGGCGACGGCACCTGTGCATCAACACCATCGGCATCGGCGTCAACCGCGACGGGGCCTTCGCGGAGTATGTCGTCCTGCCCGCCGCCAATGCCTACGTCCAACCGCCGGGACTCGATCCTGACCTGGCCGCGGTGTTCGACCCCTTCGGCAATGCCACGCACACCGCACTTCAGTGGCCGATGGTCGGCGAGGACGTGCTCATCACCGGGGCTGGGCCGATTGGCGTCATGGCCGCCGCCATCGCCCGGCATGCCGGTGCGCGCTATGTCGTGGTCACCGATCTGTCCGACTACCGGCTCGGCCTGGCCGCTGCTGCGGGCGCCGACGTGACGATCAACTCCGGACGCTCGCGGGTGATGGAGGCTCAACGGAGCCTGGGGATGCGGCAAGGATTCGATATCGCGTTGGAGATGTCCGGTGCGCCGCGGGCCGTCGAAGAGTTGATCGACAATATGACCCACGGGGGGCGGGTGGCCCTCCTGGGTCTACCGAAGGAGCCCTATCCGATCGACTGGGCCAAGGTGATCACCCACATGCTCACGATCCGGGGCATCTATGGCCGGGAGATGTTCGAGACCTGGTATGCCATGGGGGCCATGTTGCAGACCTCGCCCGAGTTGGTTCGTGGGATCAGCTCGGTGATTACGCATCGCTTGCCGGCGCACGAGTGGGAGGCGGCCTTCACCATCGCCCGCTCCGGTCAGTGCGGCAAGATCGTTCTGAACTGGGAGGTAGAGGATGTACGGACCGCTGCGCGATGAGGTTGCCGGCACGCTGGCGCAGATCCGGGAGGCCGGGCTCTACAAACCCGAGCGACAACTGACCTCGGCCCAGTCGGCACACATTTCCACCACGGCCGGTCCGGCGCTGAACTTCTGCGCCAACAACTACCTTGGTCTGGCCGATCACCCGGACGTCGTGAGTGCGGCCCGTGATGCCTTGCAGGAGTGGGGCTTTGGGATGGCCAGCGTCCGCTTCATCTGTGGCACCCAAACGCTGCACAAGGAGTTGGAGTCAGCCCTGTCGGCCTTCCTCGGGATGGATGACACCATCCTGTTTTCCTCGTGCTTCGACGCCAACGGAGGCGTCTTCGAAGTGCTCTTCGGCGAGGGCGACGCGATCATCTCCGATGAGTTGAACCACGCCTCCCTGATCGACGGCATCCGGCTGTCCAAGGCGGCTCGGTTCCGGTACCGCAACGCCGACATGGTCGATCTGCGCGCGCAACTCACGGCGGCCCGGGGCGGGGGTTCGCGGCGGATCGTCATCGTCACGGACGGGGTGTTCTCGATGGACGGCTACTTCGCGCCCCTGCCGGAGATCTGCGAACTCGCCGAGGAGTTCGGCGCCTTGGTGATGGTCGACGATTCGCACGCGGTGGGTTTCGTCGGGCCCACGGGGGCCGGGACACCCGAACGATTCGGGGTGCAGGATCGCGTCGACATCGTCAGCGGCACCCTCGGCAAGGCGCTCGGCGGCGCCTCGGGCGGCTATGTCAGCAGCCACCGGGAGATCGTGGAGTTGCTGCGTCAACGCTCGCGTCCGTACCTCTTCTCCAACGCCGTCGCCCCCACGGTTGCGGCCGGCTCCCTGGCCGCTCTCCGGCTAGCCACCACCGCCACCCAGGCGCGCGTTCGGCTGCGTGACAATGCGGAGCTTTTTCGCGCACTGATGATGGATGCTGGTTTCGAGCTGCTCCCCGGGGAGCACCCCATCGTCCCGGTGATGTTCCGCGGGCCGGACGGAGCCCGCCAGGCCGCGCAGATCGCCGAAGCGATGCTCGCGAGCGGCGTCTATGTCATCGCTTTCTCGTTCCCCGTCGTGCCGGCCGGTGCGGCACGCATCCGCGTCCAGCTCTCCGCCGCCCACACCAGCGACGACGTGCGCACGTGCGCGGCAGCCTTCGCCTCGGCCCGAGACGCCGTGGGATAGACACCGCCCTCGTACCGCCTCGTCCCCCCTACCTAACCTCTGCTAGCAGCAGGTGCGCTCAGAACCACAGGATGCATCCTGTGGCTCTGAGCGCAACCTCTGCTGAGTTGGCCCGGTTCTGAGCGCAACCTCTGCTGAGTTTGGTCGAGCCGGCCGGCGACCGAACGCACAACTGCCCGACAACCCGGCGCGCCGGGTTGTCGGGCAGTTGTGCAGCGTCGGCTTCCGGCTTAGCTGCAGCCGCTGGTGGAGCCGCAGCCCTCGCAGACGTAGCAGGAGCCGGCGGGGCGCATCTTGGTGCCGCACGTCATACACATCGGGGCGTCGGCCGCCTTCTTGTCGCCGAACATGGCAAGCAAGTCGGCTGAGGAGTGGATCTGCGCCGAGACAGCGCGAGCGGACGCCGCGCCGGAACCGGACTGGACCTGGGTGGCATCCAGCGAGGTGTCCTCGTGTGGGCTTTGTTTGGGCTCCGCGGTCTTACGCGGCGCCTGAGCACCCAGGCCCTGGGACATCGACTCCAACTCGTCGTCAATCTCCTCCTCGAACTCCTCCTCGACCGGCGCATAGGAACCCGTCTCGAGCTGACGGGCACGCTCCTGCGCTGTGTAGATGCCGTAGTAGGCACGGGTCTCGAAATCGAGGTTGTCCAGCGCCAGCCGACGGAAGACGTAGTCCATGAGCGACTGCCCCATCCGCACATCCGGGTCGTCGGTCATACCGGCGGGTTCGAAGCGCATATTGGTGAACTTCTCCACCCAGGTCTCCAGCGGCACGCCATACTGCAGCGCCACGGAGATGGCGATCGAGAAGGCGTCCATCACACCGGCGAGCGTCGAACCCTGCTTGCCAAACTTCAGGAAGACCTCGCCGAGGCGACCGTCGTCATACGTCGAGGCCGTCATATAACCCTCGGCGCCGCCGATGGCGAAGGAGGTCGTGCGGGAGTTGCGCCGCTTGGGCAGACGCTCGCGCACTGGCCGGTACTCGATGACCTTCTCCACGGCCGCCGCCGCGGCCGCACTCTCCTTGTCCTTGGCCGTGGAACCGGCGTCCGAGAGCGGTTGTCCGACCTTGCAGTTGTCCCGGTAGACGGCCAGTGCCTTCAGGCCCAGCTTCCACCCCTGGATGTAGACGTCCTCGATCTCCTCGACGCTGGCCGTCTCTGGCAGGTTGACGGTCTTGGAGATGGCCCCGGAGAGGAACGGCTGAACCGCCGCCATCATCCGCACGTGACCCATCGGAGAGATCGCTCGCTCCCCCATGGCCGTGTCGAAGACGTCATAGTGATCGGTCTTCAGGCCGGGCGCGCCCACGACATGGCCCTTGTCGGCGATGTACTCGACAATCGCCTCGGCGGTCTCCTGCGGGTAGCCCAGCTTCTTCAGGGCCCGCGGGATCGTCAGGTTCACGATCTGCATCGAGCCGCCACCAACGAGCTTCTTGAACTTGACGAGCGAGAAGTCCGGCTCGATCCCGGTGGTGTCGCAGTCCATCATGAAACCGATGGTGCCGGTCGGCGCGAGGACCGATGCTTGGGCGTTGCGGAAACCATTCTTGTCACCCAGCCGGATGACATCGTCCCAGGTGCGGGTGGCGAGTTGGTGGATGTCCGCGTCCATCGCGTACCGCGAGCGCAACGCGTCGTTGGCGCCCTGGTGCTTGCGCATCACCCGATCGTGCGCATCGGCGTTGCGGGCGTACCCGGCATACGCGCCGACGATTCCGGCGAGCTCGGCGGAGCGCTTGTATGCCGCTCCCGTGAGCAGCGAGGTGATGCTCGCGGCCAGGGCGCGCCCACCCTCGCTGTCGTATCCGTGTCCGGTGGCCATGAGCAAGGCACCCAGGTTGGCGTACCCGATGCCCAGCTGACGGTAGTCGACCGTGGTCTTGCCGATCGCCTCCGTGGGGAAGTCCGCGAAGCAGATGGAGATATCCATGGCGGTGATCACCAGCTCGACGACCTTGGCGAAGGTGACGGCGTCGAAGGTGTCGTCCTCGCGTAGGAACTTCAGCAGGTTCAAGGAGGCGAGATTGCAGGAGGAGTTGTCGAGTGACATGTACTCACTGCAGGGGTTCGACGCGGTGATCCGCCCGGTCTCGGGGTTGGTGTGCCAGGCGTTGATGGTGTCGTCGTACTGGATGCCCGGGTCGGCGCACTCCCAGGCCGCCTCGGCGATCTTGCGCATGAGGTCGCGCGCGTCGATCTCCTCGATCACCGAGCCGTCCTTGCGCGAGGTCAGACCAAAGCTGGCGCCCGCCTCGACGGCGCGCATGAAGTCATCGGTGACCCGCACGGAGTTGTTGGCGTTCTGGTACTGCACCGAGACGATGTCCTTGCCACCGAGATCCATGTCGAAGCCGGCATCCCGCAGGGCGCGAATCTTGTCTTCCTCGCGCGCCTTGGTCTCGACGAACTCGTAGATGTCAGGGTGGTCGATATCCAGGACGACCATCTTGGCGGCGCGGCGAGTCGCACCACCGGACTTGATCGTGCCGGCGGACGCGTCGGCGCCACGCATGAACGACACCGGCCCGGAGGCGGTGCCACCCGAGGAGAGCAGTTCCTTGCTCGAGCGGATGCGCGAGAGGTTCAGACCGGCTCCGGAGCCGCCCTTGAAGATGAAGCCCTCCTCCTTGTACCAATTGAGGATCGAGTCCATCGAGTCATCCACCGAGAGGATGAAACAGGCGCTGACCTGCTGCGGTGACGGCGTGCCGACGTTGAACCACACCGGGCTGTTGAAGGAGAAGACCTGGTGCAAGAGCGCGTAGGTCAACTCGTGCTCAAAGATGTCGGCGTCCTGCGGAGTCGCGAAGTAGCCGAACTCCTTGCCAGCCTTGGTGTAGGTCAGCACCACGCGATCGATGAGCTGACGCAGGCTGCGTTCGCGAACCTCGGAACCCAAGGCCCCACGGAAGTACTTGGTCGTGACGATCGTGGAGGCGTTGACCGACCAGAAGTCGGGGAACTCCACGCCCTTCTGGTCGAAGATGACCGCGCCGGTCTTCCAGTTGGTCTGGGTGACATCGCGTTGTTCCCAGGTGACCTCGTCATAGGGATGCACCCCCGGCGTGGTGAAAATGCGCTGCATCGTCAAGCCCTTGGCCTTCCCGGAGCGGGTCGTGCTGGGACGGGCGGTCTCCGTCATGAAATCTCCTGAGTCACATTGATCAAATCGAACTATGGGCGGGCTGCGGCCGAGCGCTCGGCTCGCAGCAGGGTGATGGCGGCCTCGAAGTCCTCGAGGGACTCGAAAGCCTGGTACACGCTGGCGAATCGCAGGTAGGCAACTTCGTCGAGTTCCCGCAACGGCCCGAGGATGGCCATCCCCACGTCGTGGGCATCCACCTCCGCGTTGCCGGCGACCCGCACCCCCTCCTCCACCCGCTGCGCCAGAAGCGCCAGGTCGTCCTCGGACACCGGCCGACCCTGACATGCCTTGCGGACCCCGGCCAGGACCTTGGCCCGGCTGAACGGCTCGCTGGCACCGGAGCGCTTGATCACCGTCAGACCGGCCGTTTCGACGGTCGTGAAGCGACGCCCACAATCCGGACACTGGCGGCGACGGCGGATGTGGGCGCCGTCATCGCTAGTGCGCGAGTCCATGACCCGCGAGTCGGTATGACGGCAGAAGGGGCAGTGCATTGCCGAGGCTCCAATCGCGCGCCGTTGGGGATAGAAGGGGGGAAAAGGTGGGGACAACCTGTAGGTAACCTCAACCACCTGTGCACTACATGTGGATGAACTACATCGGTGTAACCACTAGATGTAGGACTCTAAGCTGTGCGAGGTCCCACGTCAAGAGGCCCTTCAGCGACGCCTCCTCTGCCCGTCACGCGGGCGCACAGCGTGGTCAGGAACCCGGAATCAGCAGGCGCTGACCAGCAAGAATGTGCTCGCTGGAGAGATCGTTGGCCAACACGATGGCCGACACGGCGTCGGCTTGGTTGCGATCGGGCAGGTATGCCTGCGCCAGCCCCGACAGAGTCTGGCCCGATTGGACCAGCACAACCCGCTGCCCCGTGGCCTGCGCCGTGCCGGGCGCCACCGTGAGCGCCAGAAGCAGGCTTCCGGCGAGGGTCGTGGCCACGATCAGGGTCAGTGCGAGGCGCCCCCAGCGGGTCAGACGCACCCCTGGGTGGGCCATGCCGGTGCGCTCCGGCACCCCACTGGTGGTAGTCGTCAACCCGGGAGCGGGCTGCGGGACCAGTCGCAAATGGGAGCGTCCCGATCCGCGGCGGGACGGCATACCGGTCCGACCTGCGGTTCCCGGACCCATGTCATTCCACGTGGCGAGTGCGGCACCCATGTCTTGCTCCCTTCGGCGTGTCTATCGAATATGTGTTCGATAGAACGGTTGTACGATGTCTAGCACGAGGCTGGCTTCGGGTGCAAGACACGCTCGAACAGATGTTTGATTTCGTGACCTGCGAGACCTAGGCTGGCCTCGTGATGACAAGCCTGACAGGGCCCACTGACAAGGCCCCTGACCTGGCCACTTGCACCAATTGCGGAGCACCGGATCTGTGCCTCGCCTGACCACTGAGAGGCAGCGATGACGTCCAACGAAGAAGGCGGGCAGGTCCACAACTTGCCCGAGCGCGATGGCGGCGATGGGCTCACCCAGCGGCAGCGCCGCGTGCTGGAAGTCATCCGCAATTCGATCGATCGCCGCGGTTACCCCCCGAGCATGCGGGAGATCGGTGAGGCCGTGGGCCTCGTCTCGCCCAGTTCGGTCGCCCACCAGCTGCACGCCTTGGAGCGCAAGGGCTATTTGCGGCGCGACCCCAACCGCCCACGCGCCATCGAGGTCGTCTCCCCCGATGCCCCGACGGCGCGCGGCTATCGGCCCGGGCGGCACCAGGGCGAGGAGGAGTTCATCGACGAGACCGGCAGCGGTGACCTGCGCCCGGAGGCGTCATACGTCCCCGTGCTCGGCCGGATTGCGGCCGGGGTCCCGATCACCGCGGACGAGGTGGTCGAAGATGTCTTCCCGTTGCCGCGGCAGATCGTCGGAGAGGGCTCGCTCTTCCTGCTCAAGGTGGTGGGCGACTCGATGATCGAGGCGGCGATCTGCGACGGCGACTGGGTCGTGGTACGCCAACAGCCCACCGCCGACAATGGCGACATCGTCGCGGCTCTGCTGGACAACGAGGCCACCGTCAAGACCTTCAAACGCACTGACGGCAAGCTCTGGCTGCTGCCGCACAACCCAGCCTTCTCACCGATCGACGGCGACCACGCCACCATCTTGGGAAAGGTAACTGCCGTCCTGCGCCGGATCTAAGGGGTCCGCCCACCCCGACACGGGAGCGCCCAGGCTCAGAGCGCGAGTCAGCGCAACCAGCACTGGAGTGATCGGGGCATCGAGGCGCACGCTCGCCAGCTCATCGCCCCGCGTCGGCCCCTTGGTCACGATGGCAATGGGGATGCCTCGCTGTGCGGCGCGCTTGACGAACCGCAGCCCACTCATCACGCTCAGCGACGACCCGATGACCAGCAGGCCGGGTGCCCGGTCGGTCAGCTCATAACAGCGGTTCACCCGCTCCTTGGGGACGCTACCTCCGAAGAAGACAACATCCGGCTTGAGCCGATCCCCCTCGCACACCGGGCAGCGGGGAACCTCGAAGGCCGCAACGAGCTGATCGTCGAGGACCACGTCACCATCCGGTCGAATCTGGGCCGAGACCCGGGACCCGGGAAGCGTTGAGCGCCGGACACGCTCGACGAACCCCTGGTTTGCAGCCTCGATCCAGCTCTGGACCACGACCCGATCGAAGCGCCCCGCGCAATCAAGGCAGACCACCTCCCCCAAGACGCCGTGCAGGTCGATCACCTCCCGCGACCCCGCCCCCTGATGTAGTCCGTCGACATTCTGGGTGATGATCGGACCCACCCACCCCTGCGCCTGCAGGTGCGTCAGGGCGCGGTGGCCAGCGTTGGGAGCGGCGGCCCCAAAGCGGGACCACCCGGCATACGAGCGGGCCCAATAGCGCTGCCGGGCCGATGCCGAGGTGACGAACTCGCCATGTGACATCGGAGTGACGCGACGGGTGCCATCCGGGCCGCGGTAGTCGGGGATGCCCGAGTCCGTGCTGATCCCTGCGCCGGTCAGAACCAGCGCCGGGCCACGCCCGAGCAGCTCGATCAGCCCTGGCATCCCGTCACCGTGCACCGTCACCGGCCCAGTATGCGCTGCCCAAGTCACTGATGCTGATCCAGAGAAACGCATAACATCACGTTATGCTTCGCTGGTGATCGATGCAGCGGGATTCCGCGTGATGCGGGCGATCGCCGACCAGGGCAGCTTCACCGGGGCGGCCGCGGCGCTGGGCTACTCCCAGCCTGCGGTCTCCCAGATGGTGCGCCGACTCGAGCAGCGGATGGGCACCCCGCTGGTGGATCGGGTGGGGCGCTCCGTGCGATTGACTGAGGCTGGGTTGGCTCTGGCTCGCCACGCCAGCACGGTGCTCGGCGCGCTCGACGCCGCCGAAGAGGAGGTGGCGGCCATAGCGGGCCTTCGAGCGGGTCGCGTGCGGCTCGCTGCTTTCCCCTCGGCCTCGGCGACCCTGGTGCCCAAGGCGCTGGCGCTGGTGCGCGATCGCTTTCCCGGTGTCTCGATGACCTTCGCGGAAGCCGAACCGCCCGAATCGCTCGCCGCGCTGCGGGCCGGCGACTGCGACCTCGCTGTCGCCTTCACCTATCCGGGGACCGACGTGGCGCGCGGCGAGGAGGACCTCGACCTCTTCGTCACCCGCCACCTGCTCGATGACGAGGTCCTCATCGCGCTGCCCCCCGGTCATCCACTGGCGCTGGCCGGCGGACCGGTGGATCTGACACAACTGGCTACCGATGCCTGGATAGCCGGCTGCCCCCGCTGCCGCGGGCACTTGCTGGAAATGTGCGACCGTGCGGGTTTCGTGCCCCGGGTCAGTTTCGAGACCGAGGACTATGTCGCAGTCCAGGGCCTGGTCGCCTCGGGTCTCGGTGTCGCGTTGATCCCCGACCTGATCGCGCGGACCGCCTTCAACCCGGACGTCGCAGTCCGGCCCGTGACACCAGCCTCGCGGCGAGCCATCGTCGCCGTGACGACGCCCGACCTGCAACGCGTCCCCGCCGTCGCCGCCGCGCTCGATGCCCTCGTCGAAGTCGCGCACTCCCCCGACCTGCTGCCCACCTTCGGTCTGCGCCGCGACGCCGATGCCGACGCGGCCTTGGACTATCACCTCTGACCTGCACGCACATACAACCGACCATCGGCCATCCAGACCGCGATATCCCCCAGCTCATCGGTGCGTGCCACCCAGGTCCCTACCTCGCGAGCCAGGGCGAGCATGCTCGGTGCCGGATGACCGTAGTCGTTATCAGCGCCGACGCTGACCAGGGTCAGCGGTGCGCGCGTGGCGCGCATCAGCTCGCGATCCAGATTCCCGGAGCCGTGATGCGGCGCCTTGACCACGTCGTATGCCAGCTGACCCTCGAGCGTGCGCAGGTCCGGCGCCAACTGGGCGCGCACCGCGGCGCCGGCCTCGGCCTCGATATCCCCCGTCAGCAGGATGTCCAACTCGCCGATCCGCCCCGATAGGACGATGCTTGCATTGTTGGGGACGGACCCCGCGTCGATCCGGCGCAGGGGCGCGAGCACTCGGAGCTCGGCAGCCCCGATCACCAGCAACTCTCCCGCGCGGGCCACCCGCAGCGGTATGCCGTGCGCGCGGGCTAGGCCCGCAACGGTGCCGGCTCGGTCGGCCGGCTCGTCGACGGGTGAGACGAGGATGGCCCCGACCGGGCGCCCGCGCACCGCCCCGGACAGCCCGTCGACATGGTCCGCGTGGAAATGGGTCAGGACCACCAGATCCAAGACCCGCACCCCCAGTCGGCGCAGGCAGTGGTCAACGGCACGGACGTCGGGGCCGGCGTCGACAAGCACGGCGTGGCCCGGCGCGGTCCCCAACACCAGGGCATCGCCCTGCCCCACGTCACAGGCCACGAGCTGCCAGGACGGGGGCGGCCAGGACAGCGCCGTGACGGGCAGCAGACCCGCCCCGGTGAGCGCCGCGACGGCGAACGCGAACCGCGGGCGCCGCCGCACGGCATACCCGATGCGGGGGATGGTCAGCAGCAGCGCCACGGTGACGGCGACGAGCAGGGCCGCGCCGGCTCCACCCTGCGGCCACTGCGGATTCAGCCCGGCGAACCCCGCACCCCGGTGGGCGATCTCGGCGATCGCGAGGGCGGGCAGACCCGGAAGCCAGGCGAGCCAACCGGTCGGGACCCCCAGGCTCGCCAGGCCAGCGAGCACCAGCCCGGCAATGGTGACGGGCGCGACGAAGGGCGCGGCCAGCACATTCGCGGGGATCCCCACCACCCCGAGCTCGCCCTGCAGGACCACCAGCACCGGTGCCGTGAGGCTCATCGCCGCAACCGGCACCACCACGGCGACCGACACGGCGCGAGATCGACCCGGCAGGCGTTGGGCCAGCGCCCGTGACCAGGGCCCGGCAAAGACAAGCAGGCCCAGGGTGGCCAACGCGGACAAGGCGAACCCCGGGCTACGTGCCAGCCAGGGATCGAACACCAACAGGACAAGGATGGCCACCGCCAACGCCGGCAGGCCCGCTGCCGCCGTCGAGCGATAGAGCGCGAGCACACCGACGCCTCCCATGACCGCCGCGCGGATGACGCTCGGCTCGGGACGCGTGATGAGCACGAAGCCGGCCAGCGCAGCGACCAGGACCACTGGCCGCCACCGGCGACGAACCCCGAGGAGTCGCAGCAGGGGCAGCACCGCCGCGATCAAAATACTCACGTTGGCGCCAGAAACGGCGCAAAGGTGCGCCAGTCCGCTGGAGCGCATATCGTCGGTGAGCTTCGGCGGCGATCGCGACGTATCACCAAAAACCATGGCTGGCACCAGCCCCCGTGGATCCTCGGGCAGCACCGCCACCGCCGCGCGCAGGTCGCTGCGCACCCGCGCGGACACCCGGGCGGCCCACGATGACTGCTCGGAAACCACCGGCTCCGAGAGTGGCTTGCCCATGGCCAGCACGGCATCCGCGGGCCGCGCCGGGGTCAACCGCAGCACGGCGGTCACCCGCTGATGCCACACCACGTCCGCCCATCGCTCATCGCCCACGACCAAGATGCTCGCCCGGGACGACCATCGGGTGGACCCGGCCACGAGACCCTCCAGCCGCACGCGCACGAGCACCCGTCCGCCCCCGACGTCGATCGGTTCCCCGACCACCAGAGCGGTCACGCGGGCCACACCCGCGCGCGCCGCAAGCTCATCCACAGGTCCGGCCCTGCGGATCACATCGGCCGTGCCGGCGGCGCTGAGCGTCACCCCGATGGCAAGAGCACTCAGGGCGAGCAGCCGCGCCGCCGGGCCCCCACGGACATGGCGTGGGCGGCCTAGCCATCCCAGCAGCGCGCCCAGGACAAACGCTGCGACGCCCACGCCGAGGCGGCGCCCACCCGGCATACCAAGGGCGGCCGCGGCCGCTGCCCAGCCGGCCAGCGCCGGTATCAGCATCCGGAGGTCGACGGCCGTCCGTGCGGCGCGGGCAGTCGGGGGGTCGGCGAGAATCCGCCAGACGTGCCCAGACTCATCGACCTGGATCCGCCCGGCCGCGGCGGTGATCCTCGACGCGCTCGGCCCGCTTCGGGCGCCGGTCTCGGGCATTGTCGGACTCGCCATCAGTCTGCCGAGCCTCAGGCCTACAAGGTCACCAGAGGGCTCAGGGTCGCCAGCAGCTTTTCGCCGATGCCGCTGACCTCGCCCAGCTGGTCGATGCTCGCGAAGCGGCCATTCTGGGCCCGCCAGTCCAGGATGCGTTGCGCCAGAACCGGACCCACCCCAGGCAGCGTGTCGAGGGCGGGTCCATCGGCGGTGTTCAACGAAACCTTGGGCGGGGTAGCCGGAGAGGCGCTCCCGGCGGGAGCGCCGGGCGAGCCTGGCCCCCGCGTCGCCTCGCCAGGCCGGGACACCACCACCTGCTCACCATCCAGCACGGGCCGGGCCAGATTGACGCTCGACAGGTCGGCCTTGGCCGTGACCCCGCCGGCGGCGTCAATCGCGTCCGCCACGCGCGCCCCCGGTCGCAGCCGCACCACCCCCGGTCGCTTGACCTGCCCCACCACGTGCACCTGTATCTCGAGGACCGCCGCCCCCGGTGACGCCGGAGCGCCGCCGGAGTCCCCCGGCGCCCCCTCACCGCCCGTGCCCAGCTGGGCGGTGGCGCCCGATCCGGTCGCACTGACGGCCGAGAGCGCCGGAATCGGTATGACGTCGGCCCGCGCCCGCACGACCCGCAGCCCTAAGAGGGCGCCGACGAGCAAGGCCACGATCAGAAAGGCCAGGACGACGGGGTGCGAGACCGATGTCCTGCGATCACGCAGCCCCAGTGGAACCGAGACCAGCGGCGGACGTGCGTGCCGACCGCTGGCCGCCGCCTGGTCATCGGCCGGCTCCCGCCCAGCGTCCAGCAGGGCGAGCAGCCGCTCGGCCGGATCATCGCGGTGCGGGAAGGTCATGACCACACGCTAGGAAGCGCCGGACCCGATCACCAGCTCGACGTCGACAGGCTGTGGATGACGCAAAGCTGGCCTTGTCCTTGTGGACAAGCGCACCGCGCACGCTATGACTCAGAGCGGGACGACGTTCACCAGCTTCGGCGCGCGCACGATCACCGTGCGCACGCCGTCTGCGGTCGCGGCAATCACCTTCGGCAACGCCAACGCCCGGTCACGCAACTCGGCCTCGCCGATATCGGCGGGCACCTCGATCCGCTCGCGGACCTTGCCCCCGATCTGGACGACGCAGACGACGCTCTCCTCGACAAGGAAGGCCGGGTCGGCAACGGGGAAGGGTTCACGCGCCAAGCTCTGCTCGTGACCCAATCGGGACCACAGCTCCTCGGCGAGATGCGGCGCCAGGGGCGCAACCATGAGAACCAGTGCCTGCGCGGCCTCGCGCGGCACCACGTCGAGCCGAGTCAAGGCGTTGCTCAACTCCGTCAGCCGGGCGATGGCCGTATTGAAACTCAGGTCCGCGTAGTCCTGGGCGACCGCCGCGATGGTCCGGTGCAGCACCCGGGCGGTCGCGGTGTCCATCGGTCCGTCGCTGACCCGGGCCGCGCCGGTCACTTCGTCGATCACATTGCGCCACACGCGCTGCAGGAACCGCTGACTGCCGACAATGGCGCGGGTCTCCCACGGCTTCGACTGGTCCAGGGGTCCCATGGACATCTCGTAGATCCGGAAGGTGTCGGCGCCATAGGCCGCATACATATCGTCCGGAGTGACGACATTCTTCAGCGACTTGCCCATCTTGCCGTACTCGCGCACGACGGGCTGGCCCTGCCAGGACCACGACAGTTCACCGTCGGCGCCCAGGTGCTCCTGTACCTCCTCGGCGGGAACGGTCTGCCCGCGGGCGTCTCGGTAGGCGAATGCCTGGATATAGCCCTGGTTGAACAACCGGCGGAATGGCTCCTCGCTGGCCACATGTCCGAGGTCGTGCAGCACCTTGTGCCAGAACCGCGCATAGAGCAGGTGCAAGACGGCGTGCTCGACCCCGCCAACATACAAGGCGACACCGCCGACATCGCGAGCCGCAGGCGGCGAGCCCGCGACCGCGGTCTCGCGTGGGCCCATCCAGTAGGCCTCGTTGTCCGGGTCGACGAACGCCGCAGAGTTGCGCGGATCGAGATATCGCAGCTCGTACCAACATGATCCGGCCCACTGGGGCATCACATTGAGCTCACGACGGTAGGTCGTGAGTCCCTCCCCCAGATCGAGTTCGACCTGCGCCCAGTCGGTCGCGCGGGCCAGTGGCGGAATCGGCTCAGAGAGCTCGTCGTCGGGGTCCAGCGCCTGCGGGCTGTAGTCCTCGACATCGGGCAACTCCACCGGCAACATCGACGCAGGCAGCACGTGCGGCTGGCCGGCGTCGTCATACACGATGGGGAAGGGCTCCCCCCAATAGCGCTGCCGGCTGAACAGCCAGTCGCGCAGCTTGTAGGTGGTCGTGCCCTCGCCGAGACCTTGCGCCTGCAGCCACGCGATCATGTCCGCCTTCGCCTCGTCGATCTCCTTGCCGTTCAAGGAGATCTCGGCGTTCGCCGAGTTGATGGCAGGGCCAGCACCCGTGAATGCCATCGACTCGTCATGCCCCGCCGAGGGCTGCACCGTGCGCACGATCGGCAGCGCAAAGGTCTGGGCGAAGTCCCAGTCGCGCTGATCCTGTCCGGGCACCGCCATGACCGCCCCAGTGCCGTATCCCATGAGGACGTAGTCGGCGACGAAGACCGGGATCCGCTCGCCATTGGCCGGGTTGGTCGCGTAGCCACCGGTGAAAACCCCGGTCTTGTCCTTGACGAGCGCCTGCCGCTCGATGTCGCTCTTGCGCGCCGCCGTCTGCGCGTATGCAGCAACGGCAGCGTGTGGGGTCGGCTCGCCTCCCGTCCAGGACGGGTTGGTCTCCTGCGGCCAATCCCCTTCGGGGACAATCTCGTCCAGCAGCGGGTGCTCCGGGGCCAAGACCATGAAGGTGGCGCCAAAGAGGGTGTCGGGCCGGGTGGTGAAGACCTCGATAGAGGTGCCCGATCCGACGATCGGAAAGGCGATCAGCGCTCCCTGGCTCCGACCGATCCAGTTGCGCTGCATGACCTTGACCTTCTCGGGCCAGTCCAGGCGCTCCAGGTCGTCGAGCAAGCGGTCGGCGTATGCCGTGATCCGCATCTTCCATTGACGCATATTGCGCCGGAAGACCGGGTAGTTGCCGATATCGCTACGACCCTCGGCCGTGACCTCTTCATTGGCCAGGACCGTGCCCAGTCCCGGGCACCAGTTGACGGGGGCGTCCGAAACATAGGCCAGGCGATAGCCGTCGATGACTGCCGCCCGGTCGGCCGCGGACAACCCGGACCAGTCCCGACCGTCGCTCAATACCCTTGCCCCGGAATCGAATTCCGCGATCAAGTCATCGATGTGTCGAGCCAGACCGCGACCGCTGTCGGCATCGGGATCGAACCACGCGTTGAAGATCTGGACGAAAATCCATTGGGTCCAGCGATAGAAGTCGGTGTCGGTCGTCGCGACCGATCGCCGTTCGTCGTGGGCCAGCCCCAGCCGCCGCAACTGGCGGCGCATAGTGGCGATGTTGTCCTCGGTGGTCTTGCGCGGGTGCTGACCGGTCTGGACCGCATACTGCTCCGCTGGGAGCCCGAAGGCGTCATACCCCAGCGCGTGCAGGACGTTCTTGCCCAACATGCGTTGGTAGCGCCCGTAAACATCCGTGGCGATATAGCCCAGCGGGTGGCCGACGTGCAAGCCCGCCCCACTGGGGTAGGGGAACATGTCCAGAATGTAGAGCGGCCCGCCGGCAAAGTTCGCGACCGCCTCGGGTTCGGCCAGCGACCCGGCCGGGTTGGGCGCCCGGAAGGTGCCCTCTTCTTCCCAGCGGTCCTGCCAGGCCGTCTCGATCTGCCCGGCCAGCTCGGGCGTGTACCGGTGCGGGGTCTCGCTCATCAGGAATCTCTCGTCGTCGTCTTCGGTGCTGCCCAGGCAAAGGAAAACCCCTCCGGGCACGAAGGGGTATGCCGCGTTGACGGCCTCTCGGTCGCGTCAGCGCGGCTGACTAAGGAGCTGCCAGCCTGACATGCAGCCAAGGCTACCCCAGGCGGGCGAGCCCGCCTGGGGCCTTGTGGTCGGGGCCGAGCCTAGGCCCAGGAGGGGGGCGGCGGCGCGGGCGCGGTTCCACCGCCACCACCGACATCGATGACTTCCTCTTGGACGTCGATGATGGCGCCCTCGCCACCATCGGCCACGTCGATGGCAGGCCCGTCAACGGCAGGCACGTCAACGGCAGGCACGTCAACGGCAGGCACATCAAGAGCGGCAGGCGCCTCGACCACGGGGGCAGGCGGAGGCGGCGGGGGACTTGCGGCGGAACTGGTCCCGCCCACACTGGCCCCTCCCACACTGGCACCGGCGGCACTGGCGGCCACGGCACCCGGAGGGGGCGGCGGAGCGCCGGCCCCGCCATAGCCCGCGGGGGCGGCGGGGGTCAAGGTCAGGTTGAGCCCACCCGAGGCCTCCAGGCCCCGCAACTCGTCCATGATCCGGTGGTAGTCCTCGGTGGCGCCCGGGCGCCCCGAGGCGTTCAGGTAGGTCAGTACACCGAGGTTGCGCAGCAGCCGATCCGCCGCCGCGCTGGAGCTGCCCGAGCCGCCACCGCCGGGGCTCCCCATCGCGTTCCCACCCATGAGCCCGGAGTTCGACATGGCCGTATCGGCCTTCTGCTGCAGGTCCATGGCCGCAGCCTTCGCCTTGTCGAGGAACCCCATCGCGCTCTCCTTCGTCGGACCGTGTTGAATGCGTGCACACCATAGTGCCGCAGCACGGGTAGCGCTACGGTTTCCGCAGGGCGGCTCCGAGCTTGGGGCCCGAGAGGTGAGGGAGAAGAATGACCATCCACGGTTCGCTGTTCCAGGAGTTCCGCGAGAAGGAGACCCAGGACCCCTTCTCGTTGCAGAACAAGAAGCTGCTTCGCGTGGACATGCGCTACGGCGAGGTCATGGCCAAGGCCGGATCGATGGTCGCTTACCAGGGCGATGTGCGCTTCACCAAGCAGAGCTCGGGGCTGAGCCGCATGTTCAAGTCGGCCGTCACCGGCGAGGGGGTCACGCTCATGACCTGCACTGGCCAGGGGGACCTCTTCCTGGCCGAGGACGCTACCGAGGTGCAGATCATGTACCTGCAGGAGGACGCCATCTCGGTCAACGGCAACAACGTCCTGGCATTCAGCAGCTCGATCCAGTGGGATATCCACCGGATCCAGGCGCGGGGCGCGGCGATGACCGGCGGGCTCTACAACGTGTCCCTGCGCGGGACCGGCTACGTCGCGATCACCACCAAGGGAGACCCGGTGGCCCTGGACGTCGCCTCCTCCCCCACGTTCGCCGATGCCCAGGCGGTCGTCATGTGGACCGCGGGCGTGCACATGGACGTGAGGGTCGACACCGGCGGGATCGGTTCGATGATCCGCGGTGGGACCGGGGAGCTATTGCAGATGGCCTTCACTGGCCAGGGGTATGTGCTGGTTCAGCCCAGCGAGTCGGTAGCCCCGGGCGGGCACCAGCAGCAGGGCGGCGGCTCCGGCGGAATGCTCGGTGGGCTCCTGAACTGACGACGCGAGAGCGTCCGTCAGGACGTGGGATCCGACACGGCATCCTGGACGGAGGCTCGCATGGGCGCCGGCGCCTGCGATGACGCCGGACCCGTTGACGCGTCATTCGCGGCTGCCGGGCGCTGGTCGGCCACCTTCTCCACGACATTGCCCACCACGACCGAGAACTTCTGCATCTTGTCGTGGTATTTCCCATCGGTGCGTGCGTCCACGGCGTAGGTGGCCTTGCCCACCCACTCCTCGAGCGTGCCGCGGTGGTCCGCAGCCAGGGCACCGACAGACGCCTTGACCTCCTGGATCGTCTGGAGTGCGAGCTTGTTCAAGTCCTCGACCCGACGGTCGATGTCCAGGTCGTCGATGGACTTCTTGAGCGACTCGTTGATGGACATGCTGCTGGTCCCCTCCTGCGTGGGATCACGCGACCGGTCGGATGCCGGCCGTCAGCAGGGTTGAACGCCGGGGCCGGCGCCTGTTGTTCCGGGCGAGCTGGTCGAGGTCAACGAACGCCGCGCGCCGATCGCACCAAGCTGTCAATTGCGTGTGAGTTCCCACCGGGGAATCGCCGTGCGCCGGTCAGGCGTTTACAGTCACCAGAATGCAATGGCGTCTGGGCCTGCCGGACCGGAACGTGCAGCGTGAGCCCATGCCCGCTGCCGATCCGGCCCCTTCCCCCGCCCTGGCGCCCGCGGCCCGGACATCGCCGCGCCGGGCCTGGCTGCCCTGGCTGGCGCTCGCACTCGTCGCGCTGCTGGCCGGGGCGGCGCTGTGGCGCACCTTCGCCATCCCCCCGGCATACACCGACGCGCAGGCGCGCGCCGCGGCCAGTTCCCAACTCGAGCAGGCGCTCGAAGACGCGGCGCGGCAACCGCCGGCGGCTGCCACCGCATACGCCAAGGTCGCCCCCTCCCTGGTCGTGATCCGCACCACGGGGTCCGGGGGCACCGGCCTGGGCACCGGCTTCGTGGCCAACGTCGACGGCACGATCCTGACGGCGCATCATGTCATCGACGGCGCCACCCGGGTCGAGGTCACCTTCCCCGACGGCACCAAGACCTCGGCCGACGTGGCCTCCGAGCAGCCAGAGAAGGACCTGGCGACCCTCACTCCCCGGCGATTGCCCGAGGTTGTGGTGCCGGCGACCCTCGGCGGTTCCGGACCGATCGGGACCCCAGTGCACGCGGTCGGCAATCCCTTAGGGCTGACCTTCTCGCTGTCCTCCGGGGTCATCTCGGCCACCGGTCGGGAGATCCGCACCGAGTCGGTCACCCTGGAGAACCTCATCCAGTTCGACGCCGCGGTCAACCCGGGCAACTCGGGTGGACCCCTCATCGACGACGCAGGCCGGGTCGTGGGAGTTGTCACCGCTCTAGCCAATCCCTCCCGCCAACCCTTCTTCGTGGGCATCGGGTTCGCCGTGCCCATCACCGAAGCCGGCCGCGCCATCGGCGCCGCCCCGATGTAATCGCCCATCGAGCCAAGAACCGGAGTCGTCGTGGATCACGCCCCACTCACTGCCCGTCCGTTGGAGCAGACGCTCTACGAGGTCAAGAAGACCATCGTCGGGCAGGACGAGCTGTTGCAGAAGATGATCGTCGCGCTGCTGGCCCGGGGGCACCTGCTGGTCGAAGGCGTCCCAGGCCTGGCGAAGACGCTCGCGATCAAGGCACTCGCCGAGGCAATCGGCGGGGCCTTCCAACGGATTCAGTTCACCCCTGATCTGGTGCCGGCGGACGTCATCGGCACCCGGATCTACAACCAGAAAACAGGCGGCTTCGAGGTCAGCCTCGGGCCCGTCTTCGCCAACCTGGTCCTTGCCGACGAGATCAACCGCGCCCCGGCCAAGGTGCAGAGCGCGCTCTTGGAAGTGATGCAGGAACGTCAGGTGACCATTGGCCGCGAGACCTTCCCGGCGCCCGAGCCGTTCCTGGTCATGGCCACCCAGAACCCGATCGAGTCCGAGGGTACCTATCCCTTGCCCGAGGCCCAGGTCGACCGGTTCATGATGAAGGTTCGCGTCGGATATCCCTCCGCTCCTGAGGAATTCGTTGTCGTGGAGCGCATGCTCGGATTCGGGGATGCGCCCCAACGCGTCATGGACCCGGAGCAATTGGCGCGCCTACAGAAGGCCGCGGATGCCGTCTATGTGGACCCCGGAATCATTCAGTATGCCGTGCGCATCGCCGGTGGGACCCGCAACCCCGCGCTGGTCGGGCTGCCCGACCTGGCCCGCCTGATCACCTTCGGCGCGAGTCCGCGCGCCTCGATCAATATGGTGCTGGCCGCCCGCGCCCTGGCCTTCCTACGCGGTCGCGAGTATGCCGTCCCGGAGGATGCCCGAGACCTCGCGCTCGACGTCCTACGACACCGCCTGGTCCTCTCCTACGAAGCACTGGCCGACAACATCGACCCCGACGACATCGTCCGCGCGATCATCGCAGCCGTCCCCCTTCCCGACATCCAGGCCAATGTGCCCGATCGGGAGAACGTGCAATGGCATCCATCCACGAGGTGACTCCGGCCGCCGTGCTGCGGCAGGTCGAATGGACGGTGCTGCGCCGCCTCGACGGCGCGCTCCAGGGTGATTTCGCGACGCTCTTTCGCGGGGAAGGGATCGACTTCCAGGAGTTGCGGGAGTATGTGCCCGGGGATGACCTGCGCCGGATCGACTGGAATGTCACCGCCCGCATGGACACCCTGTATGTCCGTGACTACGCCGAGGATCGGGACCTGAGCGCCTGGCTGCTCCTGGATCGCTCGTCCTCAATGGCGTTCGGGCCCTCGGCCCGCGGAAAGGACGCCGTCCTGATCGAGCTCGTGGCGTGCTTCGCCCACATTTTCGGGCGGGGCGGCAACCGCGTTGGCGCGATCATCTATGACGACGGTCCCCTGGCGACGATTCCGCCGCGCAGTGGGCGGGTTCAATCGCTGCGCCTCATTCACGAGGTGATGGCGCGCGCGCCGCACTCCCAGGCGACCACGGATCTGGCCGCCCTGTTGCGCTCGGCCGTGGGAGTCATTCGGCAACGCTCGCTGGTGATTGTCGTGTCGGACTTCATCAGCGGCCCCGGCTGGGAGAAGCCACTGCGTCAACTGGCCGAACGGCACGATGTCGTCGCCATCCAGATCACCGACCCGTTGGAGAGCGAGCTTCCCGACGTGGGAGTGATCTCGTTGCAGGACAACGAGACCGGCGAGCAGATTCTCGTCGACACCAGTGACAAGGAGTTCCGGCGGCGGATGCGCGAGCTGGCCGCGCAGGGCCAGCAGGCCCTGGTCGCCGGGGTTCGCTCGGCGGGGATCACCCTGCATACGATCGCCACCGACGAGGACTTAGGCACGGCCTTCGTGCGGATGGCGACGCGGCGAAAGCTGGCACGCCGATGAGCTTTTCGATCCCGTGGGCCCTGCTGGCGTTGCTCATCCTGCCCGTGCTCGTGCTGACCTACCGCGCGCAGTGGGCCCAGGCCCGGCGGGGCCGGGAGGCGCTTGCCCGGACCGGTTTGCGCGCCGTCCGTCCCGACGGCAACGGGCGGCCTCGGCACGTCGCCCCCGGCTTGCTGCTGGCATCGCTGGGCTTGCTGATCCTGGCCTCGGCCGGGCCGTTGGCCACGCTGACCACGACCCGGGCCGAAGGGACGGTGATCCTCGCCTTCGACGTCTCGAACAGCATGCGCGCCAAGGATGTCGAGCCGGATCGGTTGACCGCCGCCAAGAGCGCCGCCAAGGCCTTCGTGGCCAAGCAGCCGCGCTCGATTCGGATCGGTGTCGTCGCCTTCTCTGACACGGGGATCGTGACTCAGCCCCCGAGCGATGACCCCGCCACCGTGAGTCAGGCGATCGACACCATGAGCCCCAGGGGCGGCACGTCCTTGGGGCAGGGCATCTATGCCGCCTTGCAGGCCATCACCGAAGGCACGCTGGACGTCGATCCCAAGGTGCTCGAGGAAGACCCCGACAGCATCGACATCGGCTTCTATGGTTCGGCCTCGATCATCGTGCTGTCCGACGGGCAGGACGAGTCTCGGGTCGACCCGCTGGCCATGGCCCGGCTCGCGTCCGTCGCTGGGGTGCGCATCGAGACCGTAGGCATCGGAAGCCCACAGGGGACCGAGGTGACGGTGAATGGCGTTACGCAGCAAACCGCGCTCGACGCTGCCGGCCTGAGTGCCATTGCGCAGGCCGCCAACGGCACCTATCACGCGGCGAACGATGCCGCGGAGTTGGCTGCCGTCTACGACAGCATCGAGCTGACGGACACGCCACGCACCGAACTCACCGGACTGGCACCGTATTTCATGATTGCTGCGGCCTTGCTCGGGGCCGCGGCCATGGCCTTGTCCATCGTGCGAACCGGGCGGGTGATCGCGCCATGACCTTCACCTGGCCCGCCGCGCTGTCGCTGCTGGCGCTCGTCCCGACGCTGCTCGCCCTGTATGTCTGGGCGCAGCGGCGGCGCCGTCCAGCTGCAATCCGGCACTCGAATGTGGCACTGGTGCGCGCCGCGGTCGGCGCACGCAAGCGTCGCTGGACGCGGCACCTGCCGATTGCCGCCATGCTCCTCGGGCTCATGCTGCTCTCGATCGGCGCAGCCCGCCCGACCGCGAGTATGACGGTCCCCACCAATCGCACCTCGATCATCGTCGCTCTCGATGTGTCCCGATCGATGTGCTCCGTCGATGTCGAACCGAACCGGCTCTCGGCCGCGAAGGCCGCGCTGCGCGACTTCGTCGCCGCCCAGGACCCCGAGACGCGGATCGGGCTGATCGCCTTCGCCGGCTACGCCGAGGTGGTTGCGCCCCCGAGCACGGATCGGCGGCAGCTCGAAGTCACCCTCGAGACCTTGCCGACGGGGCGTGGCACCGCCATCGGTTCCGCCATCCTGCGCTCCGTCGATGCGATTGCCGGGATCAACCCCGACGTGCCTCCCGTGGCCTCGGATGAGGTGCCCGAACCGCCGGGCGAGCAACGCCTGCCCCTGCCGGCGCCGGATCTCGATGCGATCACGCCCCCCACCGCGGAACCCATCGCCGATGTCGTCGTGCTCCTGACCGATGGTGCGAATACGCGTGGCGTCTTGCCCATGGATGCCGCCGCAGTCGCGGCCAAACGCGGAATCCGGGTCTTCCCCATCGGGTTCGGCACCACGCAACCAACCCGCATGGTCTGCAGCCCCGACCAGTTGGGCGCGGACGCGTACACCGAGACCAGCCCCTACGGGCAAGGCAACCTCGCGCAGTTCCTCGTCGTGGACGAGCCCACCCTGCAGGGCGTCGCCAAGGCGACGGGCGCGGAGTACTCCCCCGCGGCCAGCGGCGCCGAGTTGGCGCGCGTTCTCAGCGATGTGCCCAAGGTGATCGTCCTGACGACGGAAAGGGTCGAGATGTCTCCCGCCTTCGCGGCCTTCGGCGCACTCCTGTTGCTCTCGGGCGTCGTCATCGCCGCCCGACAGCGCGTCTTTCCGTAGCTCTCGCGTCAGCCTGGCAGGGTGCAGAGTGGGCGGTCAGCCTGCGCGTTCCGTGTGGGCGAAGTCAGCCAAGTCCGCAGCCAGGTCCGGGCTCACGAGGGCGATCACATAGGTGCCATCCGGTCGGTGCTCCGAGGTCGCGATCTCACCGCTCTCGTGGATGCGGGAGACCAGATCACCACGGGCGTAGGGGACGACGGCCTCGATGCGCACGCTCGGCCGCGGCAACTCGTCGGCCAGCACCTCGATCAGCTCCGAGATCCCGGCACCGGTGTGCGCGGATACCGCGATGGCGTGCTTCTCGAGGCGCAGCAGGCGATCGACGACCTCCGGGTCGGCAATATCGGACTTGTTGACAACGATCACCTCGGTCACGTCGCCGATGCCCACGTCCGCCAGGACCGCTCGCACCGCGCTGATCTGGCCTTCGGGATCCGGGTGCGACCCGTCCACGACGTGCAGGAGCACATCGGCATCGCCGACCTCCTCCAGCGTCGAGCGGAAGGCATCGATGAGTTCATGCGGAAGCTGACGAACGAAGCCGACGGTGTCGGTGAGCGTGAACTCGCGTCCGTCCGGTGTGTGCGCACGCCGCACCGTGGTATCGAGGGTGGCGAAGAGCTGGTTCTCCACCAGCACCCCGGCGCCGGTCAGGCGATTGAGCAGCGAGGACTTGCCGGCATTGGTATAGCCGGCGATCGCAACGCTGGGGGTGCCATGCGCCTTGCGCGAGTGACGCTTGGTGTCCCGATGCGTCTTCATCTCCCGAATGTCGCGGCGCAGCTTGGCGATTCGGCTGTTGATCCGGCGCCGATCCAGCTCGATCTTGGTCTCGCCGGGGCCGCGCGAACCGATCCCCTCACCGCCGGCGACCCGACCACCGGCCTGCCGTGACATCGACTCACCCCACCCGCGCAGGCGGGGCAGCAGATACTGCAGTTGCGCGAGCTCGACTTGGGCCTTGCCCTCGCGCGACTTGGCATGCTGGGCGAAGATGTCGAGGATCAAGGCGGTGCGGTCGATGACCTTGACCTTGACGATGTCCTCCAAGGCGCGGCGCTGCGATGGGGCCAGCTCGGAGTCGCAGACAACGGTGTCGGCGCCCTCGGCGATCACCACATCCCGCAACTCCAGGGCTTTGCCCGAGCCGAGCCAGGTGCCCGGGTCGGGTCGCTGGCGGCGCTGCAGGATCCCCGCGAGCACGGTGGAGCCGGCCGTCTCGGCGAGCGCCGCCAACTCGTGCATCGAATTCTCGGCGTCCTGCGCGGTTCCCTCGGTCCACACACCCGCGAGCACGACGCGCTCCAGGCGCAACTGGCGGTACTCGACCTCGGTGACATCCTCGAGCTCGGTCGAGAGGCCCTCGATGCGCTGCAGGGCGGCGCGCTCTTCGCGGTCGAACTGCTCACCATCGTGATTGGTATGCGGCGCACTCGAGCTGCCCACACCAGAGCCGGTCAGCGCCGCGGCGCGTCCGGGGGGCAGTCCGGGCTCGGCGGCGTCGGCGGACGGATTCGTGATGTCGTATGCGTTGTCACTCATGCTGCAGACCAGCGTCTCACGCGTCGTGGGTCACGGACCAACGCCTTTTGCGCTGGGACGGCGTTCGCTGCCCTAGCTGGGGGTTCCTTCGCTGGGGAGGCCGTCACGCTGGCGGGCATCGCGCCGGCGGGCGTCCCGGGCCGAGGTCCGCTCGGCATTGGCCTCATGATCGTCCGGCATCTGCTGGCTCTCGCGTTCGGCCTGGACGCGCTGGGTGTAGAGCTGGACCTCGGTGGCCGCGCGCTCCTCATCCCAGCCCAACACGGGGGCCACCAAGTCGGCCACCGCCCGCGCCGAATCGACGCCCCGGCTGAGGGTCTCGATGGAGATCCGGGTCCGTCGAGCCAGCAGATCATCGAGGTGCAGCGCCCCCTCGTGGGTCACGGCATACAGCAACTCGACCTTGAGGTATTCCTCGGCGCCGGGGACCGGCTCGAACAGGCTCGGATCACCGGCGCCGAGCTCGAGCAACTCGTTCACCAGCGAGCCGTAGCGGCCGAGCAGATGGTCGAGACGCCACACCGGGAGGTCGACCTTGCGTGCCAGCCGGTCGATCTGGTTCATCAGCGCGCGATAGCCCTCGGCGCCCAGCAGTGGGATGTGTTCGGTGACGCTGTCCGCGACCCCGGGGCCGATGTCCTCACGCGCCGCGTCGATGGCATCGGCGGCCATGACCCGGTAGGTCGTGTACTTGCCGCCCGCGATGGAGATCAGGCCGGGCTGTGGGCGGGCGACGGCATGCTCGCGCGAGAGTTGCGAGGTCTGCTCATCCTCACCGGAGAGCAGGGGGCGCAGGCCGGCGAAGACACCCTGGATGTCCGCGTGGGTGATCCCGTGCGTCAACACCGAGTTGACTTGCGCGAGAAGGTAGTCGATATCAGCTTTGCTCGCGGCCGGGTGCGCCAGATCCAGATTCCAGTCGGTATCCGTGGTGCCGATGATCCAATGCGTCCCCCACGGGATCACGAACAGCACGGAGGTGGGGGTGCGCAGAATCAGCCCCACCTCGGAGTTGATCCGGTCCCGGGCCACGACGATGTGGACACCCTTGGACGCCCGCACGTTGAAGCGGCCGCGGCCCCCCGCGAGCGTTTGGATCTCGTCGGTCCACACGCCCGTGCAATTGACGACCACCGCGGCGCGCACCGTGGTGCGGGCGCCGGTCTCGATGTCCTCCACGATGGCGCCGGTGATCCGCTCACCGGCCCGGGTCAGCTCGACCACCTGGGCCGAGTTCAGGACCACGGCGCCGTAGGCCGCGGCCGTTCGGGCCAGGGTGAGGGTATGACGGGCATCGTCCATCTGCGCGTCGGCATACAGCAAGGCACCGGTCAGGGCGTCCGCACGCAGGGCCGGCGCGAGCCGCCGGGCCCCATTGCGGCTGAGCTGCCGGTGCCCAGGCACCGAGCGCGCGCCACCCATGTTGTCGTAGAGCGTCAGCCCGGCAGTCACATAGGGCCGCTCCCAGGCGCGGTGCTTGAGCGGATAGAGGAAAGAGACCGGCTTGACCAGGTGCGGGGCCAGCCGGGTCAGGGCCAGCTCGCGCTCCTTGAGCGCCTCGCGGACCAGCGCAAAGTCCAACTGCTCGAGGTAGCGCAGGCCGCCATGCATCAGCTTGCTCGATCGCGAGGAGGTCCCCGAGGCGAAGTCGCGCTGCTCCACCAGGGCCACCGAGAGGCCACGGGTGGCCGCATCGAGCGCCGCGCCGCTGCCCGTGACGCCGCCACCGATGACCAGGACGTCAAACTCGCGGTGCCCGAGCCGGGTCCACGCTTTCGCCCGGTAGGCCGGATCCATCCGCGGTGGTGTCGCCATAGCCGCATTCTGCCAAGGCGGCTAGGGTGCCGACGTCATTCATCCGCGTGATCGAGGCAACGAAAGAGGCCGTCCGTGACCGAGCCCACCTATGTCCTGGCCGTGGACCAGGGCACCACGAGCACCCGGGCGATCCTCTTCGACCATGGCGGCGCGGTCGTTGCGCTCGATCAGCGCGAGCACACCCAGATCCTCCCGCGGGCCGGATGGGTGGAACATAGCGGACTGGAGATCTGGGAGAACACCCGCGCGGTGATCGGCGGTGCCCTCGGCAAGGCCAATGTCAATGGCTCCAGCGTCGCCGCGCTCGGCATCACCAACCAGCGGGAAACCACGATCATCTGGGATCGATTGACCGGCGAGCCGATCGCGAACGCCATCGTCTGGCAGGACACCCGAACCCAGCGCCTGGTCGAGGAACTCGGCGGCGCCGCGGGTCCGCGCCGGTTCGCCGAGCAGACCGGACTGCCGCTGGCCACCTACTTCGCCGCGCCCAAGGCGCGCTGGTTGTTGGATCACGTGCCAGGTGCCCGCGAGCGCGCCGAAGCCGGGGACCTGCTCTTCGGCACCATGGACACGTGGGTGCTGTGGAATCTCACGGGTGGCCCCGACGGAGGCCTGCATGTCACGGATGTGACCAACGCCAGTCGCACGCTCCTGATGGATTTGCGCACCCTGCAATGGGATCCGGCGCTCTGCGCGGCGATCGGCATCCCGATGGCGATGCTCCCGCAGATCCGATCCTCCAGCGAGGTCTATGCCACCTGCCATCCCGGCATCCTGGACGGGGTTCCGGTCGCCGGGATTCTCGGGGATCAGCAGGCAGCAACCTTCGGACAAGGTTGCCTGGAGCGCGGCACGGCCAAGAACACCTATGGCACGGGCAATTTCATGCTGCTCAACACCGGCCCGGACATCGTGACCTCGCACCATGGGCTGCTCACGACCGTGTGCTACCAGTTGGGGGACGCCCCGGCCGTCTATGCCCTGGAGGGCTCGATCGCCGTCACCGGCTCGCTGATCCAGTGGCTGCGCGACAACCTCGGGCTGATCGCCTCGGCCCCCGACGTCGAGCCGCTGGCCCGATCGGTGCCCGACAACGGGGGTGCGTATGTCGTGCCGGCCTTCTCTGGCCTCTTCGCGCCGTACTGGCGCCCGGACGCGCGCGGCGCGATCGTCGGGCTGACCCGCTTCGTCACGAAGGGCCATGTCGCGCGCGCGGCGCTGGAGTCCACGGCATACCAGACCTTCGATGTGCTCCAGGCGATGAACGCCGACTCCGGGGTGGACCTGCGCGAACTGAAGGTCGACGGCGGTATGACGGCCAATGGTGCCCTGATGCAGTTCCAGGCCGACATTCTCGGGGTCGATGTGATCCGGCCGGTCGTCGCGGAGACCACAGCCCTGGGCGCCGCCTATGCCGCGGGTCTGGCCGTCGGCTACTGGTCGAGCACCGACGACATCCTCGCGAACTGGCAGGAGGCGCAGCGCTGGTCCCCCGCGCTCCCGGAGCCCGAGCGCACCCGGCTGCTGCGTGGCTGGCACAAGGCCGTCCAGCGCACCCTCGACTGGGTCGATGACGACGTCGAGCAGGCGTGAGCGTGGACCATTGAGCGAGGATCTCGAGCACTACTTCACCGCGCATCCGGCCAGCGCCGCGGAACGACGCGAGCTCTCCGTTCGGCTGGCGGGCCGCGACCTGCCGGTCGAGGTCGCCTCGGGGGTCTTCTCGGGCGATGGTCTCGATCGGGGCACCGCGGTGCTGCTGGGCAAGGTGCCGGACCCACCTCCGAACGGCACCTTCTTGGATCTCGGCTGCGGGTGGGGGCCGATCGCTCTCACGCTCGCCCTGCTCTCACCGGCGGCTCAGGTGTATGCCGTGGACGTCAACGAGCGCGCGCTGGATCTGTTGCGGCGCAACGCAACCCGGCACGCACTGGGCGGGATCACGGTGTGCGCGCCAGACGGCATACCGCCGGATGTTCGGTTTGACCTCATCTGGTCAAACCCACCGATCCGGATCGGGAAGGCGGCTCTGCACGAGTTGCTGCAGCGCTGGCTGCCGCGACTCGCGCCGCAGGGCCAGGCCTACCTCGTGGTCGCCAAGCATCTCGGCGCGCAGTCGCTGCAGGATTGGATCGCCAGCACCTGGCCCGAGCTGAGCGTGACGCGGGTGGCCATGGACAAGGGTTTCCGCATCATCCGCGTCGCGCGCATCTCCTGAGCAGGTCGCGCGCCCCGCGCTGGCTCGCGTTCAGGGTAGGTCGACGGTGCCGTCGGCGACCAGCACGGCCGGCCCGCTCAGTTCCACGCGTCGCCCGGGCAGCAGCCGCACGGTGAGACGGCCACCGGGCACATCGACGATCCACGGCGCGTCCATGTCGAGGTCACCCGCCCAGATATGGGTCGCCAGAGCGGCCGCACACACCCCGGTACCACACGACTGCGTCTCGCCAACGCCCCGCTCGTGCACCCGCATCCGGATGTGGCCTGGCCCCAAGGGCTGCACGAACTCGACATTGGTGCCGCTTGCCGGGTGCGGTTTGACCAAGGGCGCCGCCGACAGGTCCAACTCGTCGAGGTCGACGCTCGGCGGCAGCGCAACGACCGTATGCGGATTGCCCAGGTCCAGTCGCAGCGCCGAGAACGGCTGATGCCCGGGGACATGCACCAGGGCGTCCATGCCGTCGGCCGCCTCGGCCTCGTCGAGGACCCGCCACTGCCCCATGTCGACCACGACCTGGTCCCCCACGAACCGCACGTGCTTGATCCCGTCACGGGTGGCAACGGGAAAGCCCTCGGCGGGGGCCAGGCCCTCGCGCCGCAGATAGGTCGCAAAGACGCGCACCCCATTGCCGCACATCTGCGCGGTACTGCCGTCGGCATTGCGGTAGTCCATGAACCAGGGCGCCGCGTCGGCGAGATCGCGCACCGAGGCATCGCCGGCCGTGGCGGTGGGCGCGACCCGGATCACCCCGTCCCCACCGATGCCGGAGCGTCGATCGGCGAGTGCCGCGGCGGTGGTGGCCGTCAGGGTGAACTCGCCGTCGCGGTCATCGAGCAGCACGAAATCGTTGCGGGTGCCATGGCCCTTGGTGAATCGCACGCGCCTGCTCATGGGTTCATTGTCCGCTACGCACTCGGCACTCCCGCACCGGCCAGGAGGGCCAGGGCGCGCTCGCGCAGATTCGGCTGCTCCGCGTCGAGCCAGTGGACTCGCGCGTCCGGACGCAGCCAACTCTCCTGTCGGCGCACGTACCGACGGGTGGCGCGGGTGGTGTCCTCGATGGCCGCCTCTTGTGACAGGTCGCCGTCGAGTTGGCGCAGGGCCTGCTGATAGCCGATCGCCGCGCGCGCGGTCCGCCCCTCGCGCAGCCCGAGCGGGATCAGGGCGGCCACTTCGGCGACCAGCCCGGCGCGCCACATCGCCGCCGTCCGCGTCGCGATCCGGTGATCGAGGCTCGCCCGGTCTATGCGCAACGCAATGGTCAGCGTCGGCACCCGATAGACGCGCCCGGAAAGGGCTGCCCGGAACGGTTCGCCGGTGAGTTCGTTGACCTCGAGCGCACGGACGACGCGACGCGTGTTGGTCGGCAGGATATGTTGCGCCGCAACGGGATCGATCTGAGCGAGCGTGGCATGGGCCGCATCCGAACCGTGTTCCGCAGCATAGGCCTCCCACCGGGCGCGCACGTCTGGGTCCGTCGGCGGGATGTCCAGCGCGTCGAGGGCGGCACGGACATACAGCCCACTGCCTCCGACGAGGATGGGCAGCCGCCCGCGTGCGGCGATCGCGTCGAGGTCCTCCCGGGCGGCGCGCTGATAGCGCGCGACACTCGCCTCCTGGCTCGGTTCGAGGACATCGAGTTGATGGTGGGGTATGCCGCGTCGCTCACTCAGCGGGAGCTTGGCCGTCCCGATGTCCAAGCCGCGATAGAGCTGCATGGCGTCGGCGTTCACGATCTCGCCGCCACAGGCCTGCGCGAGCTCGAGGGCCAGCGCCGACTTGCCGGTCGCGGTCGCTCCGACCAGGGCCACTATGGGTGGGGCCACTATGGGTGGGGCGCCGACTGCCGGGGCGTCGACTGCTGAGGTGAGGGTGGCGGCGGGCACCGGGTCAGTGGCCGAACGGGTCCGGGTCGACTCCGGGCAGCCAGGATCGTCCCGGGCCGCCCCACTCGCGGGCGCGGATCGCCTTGCGCGCCTTCTTCTTCCACTTCTCCTCGAGGCGGTCGACGTAGAGGAATCCGTTGAGGTGGTCGTATTCGTGCTGCATACACCGCGCGAACCACCCGGTTGCGGTGAAGGCGAGTTCCTTCCCGTGCCGGTCCATACCGGTGACCTCGGCGCGCTGGCCGCGTCGCAGCGGGAAGTGCAGACCGGGCACGGATAGGCAGCCCTCCGCGTCATCGTCGGCGTCGGGAGCGCCGGCCGGTGGGCGGGTGGCCCGCACGAAGGGATTGACGATGACGCCGATCTCGGGCACGCCATCGTCATTGGCCAAGTGCCAGGTGAAAACCCGCAGACCGACGCCGACCTGGGGCGCGGCCAGCCCCACCCCATGGGCGGCGCTCTGCGTCTGCAGCATGTCGTCGATGAGTTCCTGCAGGTCGGGACCGAAGTCGCTCACGACATCGGCCCGCCGGTGCAGGACGGGCTCGCCGGTGATGGTGATGGGACGCACGGGCATACCCGCCATTGTCTCGTATGCCGTCGTGCGCCCCTCACAGCGAACTCCCAGCCCTTCAGGACGCCATCGGCCGCGCGGCATGCTTAGAGTGGGGGCGATGCGGCTGCCAAGAGGTCGTCGCTCGCCGAGCGGAAGGAGATCACATATGGGTTTCTTGGACGACGTCAAGGGCAAGATCGAGGACCTGACCGGACAGCACTCCGACAAGGTCGAGGAGCTCAGCGACCAAGGCATCGCCAAGGCCACCGACGCAGCGGACAGCGCGACCGGTGGCAAGTTCGGTGAGCAGATCGACGCGGCCGGAGCAAAGGCCGACGAGGTCATCGGCGAGTAGCCGACACGACGCCGTGAGCGGGCCCTGGTGCACCAGGGCCCGCTCTTCGTCGTCTGGCGGCCGGGCCGCGCCCGTCAGGCCGGGCAGCCGGTGGGCGGAGTGGCCGCGGGAGCACCCAGCGACGGCATACCCAGGGTGACCGGGGGCTTGACCCGGACCCCGGCAGTCGCGCCCCGCCCGGCGGGCACCGACGCGTGGTCGCCTTCGTTGAGCGCGGCCCAGGCATCCCCGCCGGCGCTGCGGCGCACCGCATACACCCCGCCGGTGCTCCCGGAGTCGGCGATCAGGTGGTGCGGCGCGCCATAGGTGACCGCGACCGTGACCACATCACCCGGGCGGGCGCGTTCGGCGCCCGGCGGCACCGCGAAGTGCACGAGCCGGTTGTCGCGTGCCCGACCACTCATCCGCGCCGTGGCCCCGTCCTTGCGGCCCTCCCCGGGGGCCACCAGGACCTCGACCTGGCGCCCCTCCAGTGCGCGGTTCTCCGCCCAGGAGACCTCCTCCTGGAGCGCGATCAGCCGATCAAAGCGTTCCTGGACAACGGCTTTGGGGACCTGATCGGGCATCGTGGCAGCGGGGGTGCCGGGGCGGATCGAGTACTGAAAGGTGAAGGCGGAGGAGAAGCGGGCCGCCCGCACCACCCGTAGGGTCTCGGCGAAGTCGGCTTCGGTCTCGCCGGGGAATCCGACGATCAGGTCCGTGGTGATGGCCGCATCCGGGATCGCGGCGCGGACCGTGTCGAGAATGCCCAGGAAGCGCTCCCCGCGATAGCTGCGGCGCATCGCGCGCAGAATCCGATCCGAGCCCGACTGCAAGGGCATGTGCAGTTGCGGCATCACATTCGGGGTCTCGGCCATGGCCTCGATGACGTCCTCGGTGAAGGCGGCCGGGTGCGGGCTCGTGAAGCGCACCCGCTCCAAGCCCTCGATCTGCCCGCACGAGCGCAGCAGCTTCGCAAAGGCGCCACGGTCCCCGAACTCCACCCCATAGGTATTGACATTTTGACCGAGCAGGGTGACCTCGATGACGCCCTGCGCGACGAGCGCCTCGATCTCGGCCAGGATCTCGCCGGGGCGTCGGTCCTGCTCGGAGCCGCGCAGGCTGGGCACGATGCAGAAGGTGCAGGTGTTGTTGCAGCCGACCGAAATCGAGACCCACCCCGCATAGGCGCTGTCCCGGCGCGTGGGCAGCGTAGAGGGGAAGACCTCTAGGGACTCGAGGATCTCCACCTCGGCGCGCTTGTTGTGCCGGGCCCGCTCGAGCAGCGCGGGAAGCGAGCCGATGTTGTGGGTGCCGAAGACGACATCTACCCAGGGCGCGCGTTCCACGATGGTGCCGCGGTCCTTTTGAGCCAGACAGCCGCCCACCGCGATCTGCATCTGGGGGTTGCGCACCTTGGCGGCCCGCAGGGTGCCGAGATTGCCGTACAGCTTGTTGTCGGCGTTCTCGCGCACCGCGCAGGTATTGAAGACCACGACATCGGCGACCTCGGGCCGCTGCGTGCCCGGCAGCGACTCGATGTCGAGATAGCCCGCCGACTCCAGCAGCCCGGCCAGCCGCTCGGAGTCGTGGACATTCATCTGGCATCCGTGCGTGCGGACCTCGTAATACTGCTCACTCATCGCACGGACAAGGGTACGTGGGAACAATGGGGGCCATGACCACGATCGACCTCAATGCCGACCTCGGGGAGGGCTTTGGGCGCTGGACGTTGACCGACGACGCCGGCCTGCTCGATCAGGTCACCAGTGCCAATGTCGCGTGCGGGTTCCACGCCGGCGACCCGCGGATCATGGATCGGGTATGCCGGATGGCCGCCGAGCGCGGCGTGGCCATCGGGGCCCACGTCTCCTATCGGGACCGCGCCGGATTCGGGCGCCGTTTCATCGACATCGAGCCCGCCGATCTGGTTGCCGACACTCTGTATCAAATCGGGGCGCTGGAGGCTTTCGCGCGGGCCGCCGGCACGCGGGTCGCCTACGTCAAGCCGCATGGAGCGCTCTACAACGCCGTCGTGCACCACGAGGGCCAGGCGAGTGCCCTGGTCACCGCCGTCCAGCGGTATGACGGCCAGCTCGATGTCCTGGGGCTGCCCGGCTCCCGCTGGCTCGCCCTGGCGCAGGGTGCCGGGTTGCGTGCGGTGGCCGAGGGCTTCGTGGATCGTGGCTACACGAGGCAGGGGACGCTGGTCCCCCGCTCGCAGCCGGGTGCCTTCGTGGATCCGGACGTCAGGCCCGAGCGGGCGGTGCGGCTGGCAATGCAGGGGCGGGTCGTGGCGGTCGACGGCACGGAGGTGGTCGCGCCCGTCGAGAGCCTGTGCGTCCATGGCGACAGTCCGCAGGCCCTGAGAACGGCCGCGGCGATCCGCGGCGCCCTCGAGGCCGCCGATGTCGTCGTGCGTGCCTTCGTGGCGCAGTGAGCGTGGAGATCCTGCCGAGCGGCGCCAGCGCCGTTCTGGTACAAGTCGATACGGCCGAGGAGGTGGCGGCCCTGGATGCCGCACTCGGCCCGGCTGATCTGCCGGGGGTGCGGGAATGGGTGCCGGCGGCCCGCACCGTTCTGGTTCTCTTCGACGGGCGGCATACGAGCGCCGATTTCGTCGGCGCCGCCGTGCGGCGGTTGGCGGCATCCGCCCCTGCGGGCCCGGCCCCGGCGCCGGGGCCCCTCGTGGACATCCCGGTGGCCTATGACGGCGCCGACCTCGCGGCCGTCGCGGGGCACCTGCGGATCGGCATCGAGGAGGTGATCGCCCGGCATACGAGCACCTTGTGGCGGGTCGCCTTCGTGGGGTTCGCGCCGGGCTTCCCTTATCTCGTGGGCGCCGGGACCGACCTGCGGGTCCCCCGCCACCGGCAGCCCCGGGTTTCGGTGCCCGCCGGTTCGGTGGCCCTGGCGGATGAGTACTGCGGGATCTATCCCCGGGTATCGCCGGGCGGCTGGCAACTCATCGGAGTCACCACCAGCACCGTGTGGGACCCGACCCGGGCGGACCCGGCACTGTTGACCCCGGGGACACGCGTGCGCTTCGTGGTGGCCGGGCAATGACCCGCGCGCTGTGGATCGGCGACCCCGGACTGCTGGCCAGTGTTCAAGACCTCGGGCGGCCGGGGTACGCGCGGGTCGGGGTCAGTCGGGGCGGGGCGGCCGACCGAGGGGCGCTGCGCCTGGCCAATCGCCTGGTCGGCAACCCCGAGTCCGCCGCCGCCATCGAGATCACGGCCGGCGGCTTCGTCGCAACGGCCGAATCGACGTTGCTTATCGCCGTGACCGGCGCCCTGGGCCCCGTCACGGTCGGGGGGCGGGCAGTGGGCACCTGTGCCCCGACCTATCTCGCTCATGGCTCCCCCCTCGTGATCGGGCGGCCGACCCACGGGCTGCGCAGCTATCTCGCCGTGGCCGGGGGCGTGGACACCGAACCCATCCTGGGTTCCCGCTCCTATAGCGCCCTGGGCGGGCTCGGTATGCCCCTGGCGGCCGGCTCGCGCGTCCCGATCGGACCCACGCGCGTGGCGCACCCCGTGCACGACCACGCGCCGACCCCGGCACCGGCGCTGCGGCATACGCACCTGACCGGCACCCTGGGGCCCCGCGCGGAGTATGTCGGCTCCCCGGCCCTGCGCGCACTGCTCGCTGCCACCTTCACGGTCACCACCGACCTGAACCGCACCGGGATCCGCCTCGACGGCCCACCCCTGCCCGTGGCCGATCTCGCAGAACTGCCCAGCGAAGGCATGGTCCGGGGCGCCGTGCAGATCCCACCCGCGGGGTGCCCGATCATCTTCTTGTCCGATCACCCGGCGACCGGCGGCTATCCCGTGCCCTTCGTCCTGACCGAAGCCGCCACCGATGTCGCGGCCCAACTGGTCCCCGGGATGACCGTTCGCTTCATCGAGTAGGCACCGGGCCAGGTCGTTGTCGGAGGCGCGGCATAGCGTCGGCACTATGACTCGAAAGACAGGGGTTCTCGGATGACAGGGGTTCTCGGATGACAGGGGTTCTCGGATGACAGGGGCCACCCAGACCGTGCACGAGCAGGCGAGCGCAGCGCTGCGCCGGCTCGTCGGCCGGGGCGACCCCACTTTTCGGGACGGACAGTTCGAGGCCATCGAGGCCTTGGTGGCCCGCGGCGACCGGGTGCTCGTGGTCCAGCGCACCGGGTGGGGGAAGTCGGCCGTCTATTTCGTCGCCACGGCGTTGCGCCGCGCGCAGGGGGCCGGACCAACGGTGATCATCTCGCCGCTGCTGGCGCTGATGCGCGACCAGATCGCCGCCGCGGACCGCGCCGGCATCCGTGCCGTGACCATGAATTCCGCGAATGTGACGGACTGGGACCAGATCCGTGCAGCACTGGTTGCCGACGAGGTGGATGTCCTCTTGGTCTCGCCCGAGCGGTTGAACAACCCACGGTTCCGGGAGGAGCAACTGCCCGACCTGGCCCGCCGGTGTGGATTGCTCGTCATCGACGAGGCACACTGCATCAGCGACTGGGGCCATGACTTCCGGCCTGACTACCGGCGCATCAAGGACCTGTTGATCGCGTTGCCGGAGGGGACGCCCGTCCTGGCAACCACGGCGACCGCCAACGCTCGGGTCGTCGCCGACATCGAGGTCCAACTCGCGACCGGCGCGGTTCCCACGGTGACCATCCGTGGTGGTTTGGCGCGCGATTCCCTGCGCCTTGGCGTCCTGCCGGCGATGTCGCCGGAACAGCGGCTCGGGTGGCTCATCGCGCACCTGGGCGACCTCCCGGGGTCGGGGATCGTCTATGCGCTGACCGTCAGCGGCGCGGAAGACATCGCGACCGCGCTCACGCAGGCCGGGCACCGGGTCGCGGCGTACACCGGGCGAACCGATCCGATGGATCGCGAACGGCTCGAGGCGGCCCTGCGCGACAATGAGGTCAAGGCGCTGGTTGCCACCTCGGCCCTCGGCATGGGTTTTGACAAACCCGACCTCGGGTTCGTCGTGCACGTGGGTGCGCCGTCCTCCCCGGTGGCCTATTACCAACAGGTCGGCCGCGCCGGCCGGGCGACCGATCGCGCCGATGTCTTGCTCATGCCCGGAGCAGAGGATCAGGACATTTGGCGCTACTTCGCCTCGGTCTCGATGCCGCGGCAGGAGCAGGCGAGCGCGGTGCTGAGCGCGCTGGCCGCCGCGGACCGGCCGCTGTCCACGGCCGCCCTGGAGACGATCGTCGACGTCCGCAGGACCCGGCTGGAGTTGCTGCTCAAGGTTCTCGACGTCGACGGCGCGGTGACGCGGGTCAGCGGCGGGTGGCGCTCGACCGGCAGCCCATGGCTCTACGACAGTCAGCGCTATGCATGGGTCGCGGAGCAACGAGCGGCCGAGCAGGAGCAGATGCTCGCCTATCAACGAGGTGGCGAGTGCCGGATGGCGTTCTTGCAGAGGGCGCTTGATGACGCCAGCGCCCAGAAGTGCGGCCGCTGCGATGTCTGCGCCGGGGTCTGGTTCCCCACCGATATCCCGCAGCGGGTCATCGGGGCGGCCCGCGAGCGGCTGGAGCGCGTGGGAGTGCCGCTGGAGCCGCGGACGATGTGGCCGACGGGTATGGACCGGCTGGGCGTCCCGGTCAAGGGTCGCATCCCCCCGCACGAGCAGCCGTTGGAGGGTCGGGCCCTAGCGCGGCTCAGCGACCTCGGGTGGGGGCAGCGGTTGCGACCGCTCCTGCAGACCGATGCCCCGGCGCCGCAGGAGGTGCTGCGCGCCCTGGCAAACGTCCTGGCGCAATGGGGATGGGACACGCGACCGGTCGCCGTGGTCTGCGTGCCTTCGCGCTCCCGCCCGAACCTGGTCGGCTCCACCGCCCATGCCCTAGCCCAGATTGGTCGGCTGCCCTACCTCGGGGCCCTCGACCTGCGCGACGGCGGTCCCATCGGCGAACCGGGCGGCAACTCGGCATTCCGGTTAGCGGGAGTCTGGCGGCGACTCACCGTCGGGGCCGACCTCGCCGACGGCCTCGCTCAGCACCCCGGGCCGGTTCTCCTGGTCGACGATTTCGTGAATTCGCGGTGGACGATCACTCAGGCCGCTGGCGCGCTACGCCGGGCGGGAGCCAGCGACGTCCTCCCGCTCGTGCTGGCCGTCGACGGGTAAGCCTGGAGCGACTGAGTCTGGTCCGGCTAAATCTTGGGCCGCGCTCGGCAGGTGGACGGTGAGGATCGGCAGGAACAGCTGCACGATGGGGCCGATCAGGACGGCATACAGCACGGTGCCGACGCCCACCGTCCCGCCCAGGACCCAGCCCAGGGCGAGCACGGTGAGCTCCAAGATGGTGCGCACCAGGCGGATCGATCTGCCGGTGCGTCGTGCCAGGCCGGTCATCAGGCCATCGCGCGGGCCCGGGCCGAACTGACTGCCGATATACAGCGCGCCGGCGAGGCCGTTCAGGACGATCCCACCGAGCAGAAGCGACCACCGCCCGCCGAGGTGCTCCGGCGCGGCGAGTTGGCGCAGTGTCGCGTCGGTGGCCAGTCCGATGACGATCGCATTCAACAGCGTCCCGAGGCCCGGCCACTGCCGCAGGGGGACCCAGAGCAGGAGCACGACGAAGCTCGTGACGATGACCACGGTCCCGAAACTGACTCCCCAGTGGGTCTGGATGCCTTGATGGAAGACATCCCACGGGTCCAGGCCCAAGGTGCTGCGCAACAGCATCGCCATCGATACGCCATAGAGGACCAGGCCGACGAGGAGTTGCGTGAGCCGAAGCCCGGTCCGGCCAGCGCGCACTTGCTCCAGGGGGGTCATCGGCGCAAGGTCGACGCGGCGCGCCAGGCGGCGACGGGCGAGACGAAGGGGAGACATGCGGCAACCGTCTCACGGAAGTGGACTGTAATTCCATAGCCACTTCTGAGAAGGTGGCCTGGTGACCATCACCTCGATCTCGGCAACCCGGCTCTCTCGGCTGGTCGGTCCTGACGCGCTGAGCCGGCCCGCCTATCGCAGCCTCGCCGGCTCCATCATGACGCTGCTGGCCGACGGGCAACTCCCATCGGGGACCCGCCTGCCCAGCGAGCGGGAGCTCAGCGCCGCCATGGGATGCTCGCGCACCACCGTCACTCACGCGTATGCCGTCCTGCGCGAGCGTGACTACCTCACCGCCCGCAGGGGCTCGGGCTCGGTCGTTGCGCTGCCCGGGCGCTCGATGGTGGCAAGCCGGGCCTTGTCACCCGCGCTCGCGCCGCGCACCCACGATGCGGACACCATCGACGTAACGTGTGCGGCCACCCGCGCCCCGACCGGCATCCTGGACGCCTACGCCGCCGCCCTGAGCGACCTGCCCAGCTATCTCGGCGACAACGGATACGCGCCGCTCGGGCTGCCCGACCTGCGCGCCGTCCTCGCCGAGCGCTACACACGCGCCGGCTTGACGACCAGCCCCGAGCAGATCATGGTCACCTCGGGGGCGGTCGCCGGACTCGCCGTGGTCACCCGGGCGCTGCTGCGTCCCCGCGACCGAGCCGTCGTCGAGTCACCCACCTATCCCAACGCGGTCGAGGCATTGCGTCGCGGTGGCGCCCGGCTCACGAGCATTCCGGTCGACCCGCACGGGTGGGACCTCGATGAGGCAGAGCGCGTCCTGCGGCGGACACCGGCTCGCCTGGCGTACCTGATCCCGGACTTCCACAACCCCACCGGCGCGGCCCTGTCCGACGGCGGCCGCGAGCGGCTGGCAGCGGCAGTGCGTCGCCAGCGGATCGTCCCGGTGATCGATGAGACCATCCGCGATATCGACCTGGACGGCGGTCCGGCACTGACGCCGTTCGGCTGCTTCGCCCCAGAGGCCATCGCCCTGGGCAGCGCGGCTAAGTCCCTGTGGGGTGGGCTGCGCATCGGGTGGGTCCGGATGCCGCGCTCACTGGCCGAGACACTGCTCGAGGCCCGAGTGACCTTGGACCTCGGGGCGCCGGTTCTTGAGCAATTGGTCGTGTTGCAGCTCTTGCGCGAACACCCCGGGATGCCGCGCTCCCGGCACGCGGAACTCGTGCTGGCACGCGACGCGACGGTCGCCGCGCTGCATCACCAACTCCCCAGCGCACGCTTCGTCGTTCCGCGAGGCGGTCTCAACCTGTGGGTCGACCTCGGCGATGTGGCCGCCGGGACGGTCGCACTCGTTGCCCAAGAGCACGGCTTAGCGCTCGCCCCAGGGTCGCGCTTCGCCCCCACCGGCGGGTTTCGCGCTCACGTGCGCATCCCGTATGTCGCCGATGCTCCTCGCATGGTGGAGAGCATCCGGCGCCTGGCCGACGCGGTCTCGCGGGTCCGCGACGGCGGAGTCACCGCCGCCACGCCGCGCCGGGAGCCGAGTTTCGTGGCCTGAGCTTGCTTCGTGACCGGGTTGCGAGCGCGCCGCCGGCCTCAGTCCCGCGCGTGTTCGGCGCTGCGATCGAGTTCTTCGAAAACGACCCGGGCCGCCAGAGCAGACGGATACCCCTTCCGGGCCAAGAGCGCCGCAAGCCGCCGCACCTGGACGCAGCGATCGAGTCCGTGTAGCCGCGCGATCCGGGAACGGACCAGGGCCCGGGCGCGCTCCTCCTCGTCGGCATCGCTGACGGCGTCCAGGACATCGGCCGCGGTCTGCGGATCCACGCCCTTAGTCCGCAACTCCCGGCGCAGGGCTGGCTTGGCCAATGACCGGGACGCCTGTTTGGATCGCACGTACAGCTCGGCGTAGGCGGCGTCATCGATGAGCCCGACCTCGGTGAAGCGATCGAGCACGGCCGACGCCACCTGCGGATCGCACCCGCGCCGCAGCAGCGTCGCCAGCAACTGACTCCGGGTGCGCGGCGCCTGACTCAGTTGCCGCAGCACGATCGCCCGAGCAACGCCGGCCGGATCGGATCTCGGGGAGGAGGACTGGTTCGGCTTTCCCACGGTGAACCCGTCGGCCCCGATCCCCTCAGCCCGCTCGATCCGCTCGATCGCCGCGCGCAGGGTGGCCACATCGCGCGCCGTGCCCTCGCCCATCCCCGGCCCCTAGAACTGACGTCCCTAGAACTGAACCGGCACCTCGGCAACCGCGGCCGGGGCATCCACCCGAGGCCCGATGCCGAGCTTTTCCTTGATCCGCTTCTCCAACTCGTCGGTCAGGTCGGGGTTGTCGCGCAGGAACTGCCGCGCATTCTCCTTGCCTTGACCGAGCTGGTCCCCGTCGTAGGTGTACCAGGCGCCAGACTTGCGCACGAAGCCCTGATCGACACCCATATCGATCAGGCCACCCTCCCGCGAGATCCCGTGGCCATAGAGGATGTCGAACTCGGCCTGTTTGAAGGGTGGGGCGACCTTGTTCTTGACCACCTTCACCCGGGTGCGGTTGCCGACCGGCTCGTTGCCATCCTTGAGCGTCTCGATGCGCCGCACATCCAGTCGCACCGAGGCATAGAACTTCAGCGCCTTGCCACCGGTGGTGGTTTCGGGGCTGCCGAACATCACCCCGATTTTTTCGCGGAGTTGGTTGATGAAGATCGCGGTGGTGCCGGTGTTGTTGATGGCACCGGTCAATTTGCGCAGCGCCTGGCTCATCAACCGAGCCTGGAGACCCACATGGCTATCGCCCATCTCCCCTTCGATCTCGGCGCGCGGGACAAGGGCGGCGACGGAGTCGACGACGATGATGTCCAGGGCGCCGGAGCGGATGAGCATGTCGGCGATCTCGAGCGCCTGCTCACCGGTATCGGGCTGACTCACCAGCAGGGCATCGGTGTCGACACCGAGGCGCTTGGCGTACTCGGGGTCGAGCGCGTGCTCGGCGTCAATAAAGGCGGCGATGCCGCCATTGCGCTGGGCGTTGGCCACTGCGTGCAGGGCCACCGTGGTCTTTCCGCTGCTCTCCGGCCCATAAATCTCGATCACACGACCACGTGGCAGGCCTCCGATGCCCAAGGCAAGGTCGAGCGAGATCGAGCCGGTCGGGATGACCTCGATCGGCACGCGAACCTCATCGCCCAGGCGCATGACAGCGCCCTTGCCGAAGCTCTTCTCGATCTGCCCCATGACAGTGTCGAGGGAACGCATCTTGTTGTCCGCGACCTTGTCGCTGTCCGACTTGACGGCCATGCCACACCTTCTTTTCGCTCGTGATCGGGCGCGCCCGCCTACGACCACAACGTCGGGGATGACGTTGCGATCAGACGCTAGACGTGAGCACCGACAACCGGCGGTCCACGGGCGCGAGCCTGTGGATGACGGAAGGTTGTGCCCTCGCTTGTGGACGACCCTAGCCGAACACCTGTTCGAGATCTAGCGACACGCCGCTACGATCAGCTGGTCCCGGCGCGCCAGAAATCCTCCGGCGGGACCTCACATCTGGGGGCCGGCCACCGACTAGGGAGCGATGACACAAATCCAGCCCTTCGAGTTCGCGGTCCGTGAGCACGGACCGCGGGTGCTACGCGTCTGCCGGTCGCTGCTCGGACCGGGACCGGACGCCGACGACGCCTGGTCCGAGACCTTTCTCGCGGCGCTGCGCGCCTGGCCCGAGATGGCTCAGGTGGTCAGCATGGAGGGTTGGCTCGTGCGCGTTGCCCAGCGCACCTGCATCGACGCCATCCGGGCGCGCGAGCGCCGCCCGGTGCCCACGGCATACCTGCCCGAGCAGCCGTCGGCGACCCCCGCCGACGGCGAGATCTGGCGCGCCGTCGCACGCCTGCCCGAGCAACAGCGCCTGGCCGTCGCCTACCACTACTACGGCGGGCTGCCCCATACCGAAACCGCAGACCTGATCGGCTCCACCCCAGCCGCCGTGCGCCGCGCCGCCAGCGACGGCATCGCCAGCCTGCGCCGCAGCGTGGGCCGACTCGACCCCAGCGACCCCAGCGACCCCACGGAGCGCACATGACCGACACCGACGCCCTGCTGCCCGCCCTCGATACCGAGGTGGACATCCTGCACCATCGGCTCGTGGCGCGCGCCGGCGCGCAGGACCTCCTGGACATCACCTATCGCGAGCTGGACTCGCCCATCGGCGGGCTGTTGATCGCGGCCACCGAACGCGGGCTGGTCCGGGTGGCCTTCGCCAGCGAGGGCGAAGACGCGGTTCTGAGCGCGCTGGCGGCCCGCGTCAGCCCGCGGATCCTGCGCTCCAGCGCCCGGCTCGAGCAGCCCGCGCGTGAGTTGGCGGAATACTTCGCGGGCACCAGGACGGTCTTCGAATCGCCCGTGGATCATGCGCTCAGCAGTGGCTTCCGGGGCGACGTCCAGCGCTACCTGGCCCGCATCCCGTATGGCGCGACCGCCTCATACGGACAGGTCGCGACGGCCGTCGGGAACCCGCGCGCGGTGCGGGCGGTGGGTAGCGCGTGCGCGACCAATCCCCTGCCGATCATCCAGCCCTGCCATCGCGTGCTGCGCGGGGATGGTTCACTGGGCGGCTATCTCGGCGGGCTGTCGGCCAAGCGCGCCCTGCTGGCGCTCGAGTCCCCGCAGGCTGCGCTGGGGTGAGCGAGCACGCCGTCAGAAGTCGAAGGTGACCCCGGTGAGTTCCTCGCTGCGCGACCACAACTGCGCGCCGAGCTCCGCGTCCGCGGCCCAGCTACTCAACTGCGCCGGTCCGACCGGACCGCGGCTTTCACCCAGCCGTTGCGGCCCGCTGTAGCTCCCGGGGCGGGCGAGGGTCGCGGCATACAGAACGGCTTGCGCCCCCGCCTCAGGGCCCGGCACGGCCAGCCGGACCAGGGGCGGCGCGAGGGTGCGGATCACCCAGTTGGCACCCATTCCGTCCTGGCTCGCGACCAGATTCGTGCTCGAAACCCCCGGATGCGCCGCGGTCGAAACAAGATGCGACGACGCGGCCACGGCCCGTCGATGCAACTCCCGGGCGAAGAGGAGATTCGCGAGCTTGCTCTGCCCGTAGCTCGTGTGTGCGTTATAGCCGGCCTCCGGGTTGCCCTCCAGGACACGGGCATCGCCGCGCTTGTGGGCGATCGACGCGACCGTAACCACCCGCGGATGTTCGGACGCGAGCAGAGTCGGCAGCAGGCGCCCGGTGAGCGCGAAGTGCCCGAGGTGGTTGGTGGCGAACTGCAGTTCGTGGCCGTCGACGCTCACGCGGCGCGTGGGTGGCGCCATGACGCCGGCATTGTTGATCAGCAGGTCGAGACCACGCCCGGCGTCGGCGGCCCGCGACGCCAACTCGTGAGCCGCTTCCCGCACCGAATCCTGGTCCGAAAGGTCGAGATGCAGGACGTCGACGAGCGCGGCCGGGTGCGTCGCGCGGATCCGCTGCGCCGCGGCCTCCCCGGCCCCTAGGTTGCGCACCGCCAGGGTCACGGCCGCGCCGTGACCGGCTAGGGTCCGGGCCTGCACCAGCCCGATGCCTGAGTTGGCACCGGTCACGACCGCGGTCGTGCCGGTGAGGTCACCGATGTCGTCGGGACTCCATGTCATGAGTGCAGTATGCCTGCCTGGACCTAGAGTGAGTCCGGCGTCCGCCAGCGCTGCGACTTTTCGCTCGGCCCGGCCGCCCCCCCCTGATCGAGCCCGCCGATCAACCCCAGGTATCACGCAAGGAGCTGCCCCCTGATGACCACCGCGTCGAACGCCGCACCCAGCCGGGGCCGCACGCTTGCCTGGATCGCGCTCGGGGCGGCGTTGCTGTTCACCGGGACGGCTCATCTCACCTTTGCCCGCGAGACCTTCCGGGCCCAGGTACCGTCCTGGTTCCCCATGGACGTCGACCTCGTGGTGCTTCTCTCGGGAGTGGTGGAACTGGCCCTCGGTCTCGGGCTGCTGCTGGCCCGCGCCCGGCGCCGTCAGGTGGGCTGGCTGACGGCGGCTTTCTTCGTCGCCATCTTCCCGGGCAACGTGGCGCAGTGGCTGGAGCAGCGCGACGCCTTCGGCCTGGACAGCGACGGCGCGCGGCTCGCTCGCCTGTTCTTCCAGCCCGTGCTCATCATCTGGGCGTTGTGGTCGACCGGCGCCGTGGTCCGCCGGCCTGGTCGCCCGCTCACCCCTCGGCCGTGACGATCTCCTCGATCCGCACCAGGGTCGCGGCCATATTGCGCTGGGTCAGCTCGCTCAGCCGCCCGAGTAACGCCCGGCCCGGGAGCGCCTCGGTCGTTGGGTCCCAGGTCTCGCGCACCAGCGTTCCCGCCGCCACCGGCTCCAGCTCATAGCGCCAGGTCCGACCGGTGAAAAGCCTGCTCAGCACCGGATTGGGGGCCAGCGTCCGCCACGCGATGCGTCGGTTTTCCTCGAATTCGACGACCAGGTTTCGGGTCGAATACCCCACCCCCCACTGCATATTCATCCCGAATGAGTCGCCATTCGCCAGTCGCCGGCCGCCACTGCGGGCCGCCGTGACCGTGCCGCTGCCGTCGATGCGGGCGTGCCCGGCTGGATCGGCCAGGAGGTCGAAGATCTTTTCGGCAGGTGCGGGGATGATCCGCTCGACGGTGACGGGCTTGGGCATCATCGCGCCAGGGTATGCCAGTGCCGGGCATGCCAGTGCCGCGCCAGGGTCGGACCGTATGCCAGGGCCGGACCGCATGCCGGTGCCGGGCCGTATGTCAGGGTCGGCGCCGGGCCAGCGCCGGCCGGGCCACCAGGTGGGCGATCGAGAGCCCAAGGAGTGCGAACTTGGCGATGGCCGCCCGATGCCCATGGCGAGCGATGCGATCGGTGACCTCGCCGTCGAGCAGCCGCAGGTGCGCGACCCCCTCGGCCGCGTCGCACACAGCGGCCAGCACGGGCAGGGCCACCGCGGCGCGCGCGGGCAGGTCGCGGGCGGCATGCCGGCGGTTGGTGCGTTGGATGAGCAAGGCCAGGCTCGCGCCATACGCGGGGGCGAAGGCAAAGTCCAGGCGCAGGGACCGGCGTGCTGCGGCGCGCCCCGGGTCCCCCCAGGCCGCGAAGAGCGCCTCCACGGCCGCGGCGGACCCCGCCTGCTGGAGTCCGACGATGTCCTTGCCGCCGGCCTGCTTCATGGTCCGGTTCTCCCGCGCGAGCGGCACCGCCAGGACCGCGGTCGTGGTGACCGCGCCGGCGAAGCCGCGACGCCAGGTGGTGGATTCCATGGTCGGCAAGAGTAGTAAGTACCCTTGGCCTTTGCCCCTGCGTCGAGCCCGATCGAGAGCAAACTCACCGCGATGACCACTGCGACCGCCGTTCCTGCGGCCCCGGCGAGCACGCGCGGCAGCGGCTTCCGACCCGATGTGGAAGGGCTGCGGGCGATCGCCGTCGGCACGGTCTTGTGGTTCCACGCGGGGTTGGGCGGGCTCAGCGGGGGCTTCGCCGGGGTGGACATCTTCTTCGTGATCTCCGGCTTCCTGATCACCGGGCAGTTGGTGCGCGAGGTCGAGCGCACCGGCAGGATCGCGCTGCCGCGCTTCTATGCTCGGCGCGCCAAGCGCCTCTTCCCCGCCGCGGCGACGGTCCTGGTCACCACGGCCGTGCTCACCCTCCTCTTCCTGCCGAAGGTCGCCTGGCGCGAGTTCGGCGGCGATATCGCGGCCGCGGCGGCCTATGTCGTCAACTGGCGGCTGGCCGCCCGCTCCGTCGACTATCTCGCGGAGGACAGCACCGCCTCACCGGTGCAGCATTTCTGGAGCTTGGCGGTAGAGGAGCAGTACTACATCATCTGGCCGGTCCTGCTGCTGGCGCTGGCCGGGCTGATCCGCGCGCGGCGCTGGCCGGTGCGCACCGTCATGGCTGCGGGCCTGTCGGCCATCGTGATCCCCAGCCTGGCCTGGTCCATCTATCTGACCCAGGCCGATCCGGCCCGCGCCTATTTCGTCACCACCACCCGCCTGTGGGAGCTGGGCATCGGGGCGTTGGTCGCGGTGGGTGCCACGCTCTGGACTCGACTCGCCCCACCCCTCGGCGCGGCCATCGCCTGGGGTGGCCTCGTGCTCATCGGCGGGGGACTCTTCCTCCAGGACACCGGCACCGCCTGGCCGGGCGCGGCGGCGCTGGTCCCCGTGCTGGGGACGGCGGCCGTGATCCTCGGCGGCTATAGCGCCGGCGACCGTGGCCCGGTGCGCGTGCTCGGGCTGGCTCCCCTGGTCTGGGTGGGCGCCTTGTCGTACTCGCTGTATCTGTGGCACTGGCCGCTCGTCGTTGCGGCGACCTCCGCCTGGAATGGCCTGAGCGCCTGGCAGGGCACCGCCGTCGTCCTGGCCAGCATCATCCCGGCGTGGCTGACCCACAAGCTGATCGAGAACCCCTTGCGGTTCCACCCGCGGGTCGCCGACCACACGCGCAATGCCCTGCTCCTCGGCCTCATCTGCTCGCTGATCGGCGTCGCCAGCGGGTATGCCGTGCTGCGCGCCGGCGCCGGCAGCGGCTTCGCCTCGGTGGATATCGCCACGTCGCGTGCCGAGGGGACCCTGGGCGCCGGCATTCTTGGTTCGGGAGCCGAGCCGGCGAGCGTCGAGATCGACATGTCACCCGCGGCGATGACGCCCGACCCCCTGCGGGCCACGCAGGACGTGCCAAGCCTGTATGCCGACGGCTGCCAGACCGAGCAGACCACTGCCGAGGTCTTCAGTTGCACCGATGGCGACCCCACGAACCCCAAGGTGTTGGCGCTCGTCGGCGACTCCAAGGCGGCGCAGTGGTATCCGGCCCTGCAGACCTGGGCCCGGGCCAACGGCTGGACCATCAAGACCTACCTGAAGTCCTCCTGCCCCTGGAATCCGGCCCTGATCTATGGCGGGCAGGACCCGAGCAAGAAGTACACGATCTGTCAGGAGTGGGGGCAGCGGGTTGAGCGGGCACTGACCGGCACGCAGATCCCGACCATCATCGTGACCTCCGGGATCCGAGGCACCGCGTTCGCCCCCGACGGCACCGAGCAGGAATCGGTGATGGTCGATGGGTATGTCGACTACTGGCAGCGGGCCGGGGCGGCCGGTGTCCCGGTCGTGGTGCTCATGGACACCCCTCAGCCGGGCCGGATCGTCTATGAATGCGTGCTGGATCACCCCGATGACTTCATGACCCGATGCAAGGGCGACTGGAATGACGGTTCCGGTGGGGCCGCGCTGCGCGCCGCAGTGACCCAGGTCCCGACGGCGCGGCTCATCGACCTCAATCCCTGGATCTGCCCTGAGCGCCAGTGCTGGCCGGTGATCGGTGAGGTCTTGGTCTGGCGCCAGGGCTCGCACATCACCGCCACCTATACCTCGTCCTTGGCCCCCGTGCTGGGTCGCCAACTGGACGCCGCGCTCGCGGAGCTGGGCGTCGCGCGCTGACCTAGGCCCACGGGCGGGCTTGGCTGTCGGTGCGGCGTGCAAGAGTAGGCGGGCCATGTCCACCGATGTCCTCGATCGCTTCTCCCCGGCCACCCAGGCCTGGTTCCGGGGCAGCTTTCGCGAGCCCACGCCGGCCCAGGAGGGCGCCTGGGACGCCATCAGCAGCGGCAAGGACGCCCTGGTCGTGGCCCCCACGGGTTCGGGCAAGACACTCTCGGCTTTCCTGTGGGCGATCGACGACCTGGTCCGTTCGCCGGTGCCCGAGGATCCGCTGCATCGCTGCCGCGTGCTCTACGTCTCCCCGATGAAGGCACTGGCGATCGACGTCGAACGGAATCTGCGCGCCCCGCTGGTCGGCATCGGGCACGCCGCCGTGCGGCTGGGCCTGCCCCGCCCGGAGGTCAGCGTGGCGGTTCGCTCGGGCGACACCCCGGCGGCCGAGCGCCGCGCCTTCGCCCGGCGACCGAGCGACATCCTCATCACCACTCCCGAGTCGCTCTTCCTGCTGCTGACCAGCAACGCGCGCGACGCACTCGCGGGGGTAAGCACCGTGATCCTCGATGAGGTGCACGCCGTGGCGGCCAGCAAACGCGGTGCCCACCTGGCCGTGAGCCTCGAGCGCCTCGACGCGCTGCTGGCCAGGCCGGTCCAGCGCATCGGCCTTTCGGCAACGGTGCGCCCGATCACCGAGGTGGCCCGCTTCCTCTCCGGTGGTCGCCCGGTCGAGGTGGTCGCTCCCCCATCCACCAAGGAATGGGACCTGCGTGTCGTCGTCCCGGTCCCCGACATGGCCACACTCGGCGAACCCACGGGGGACCTGGCGGGCGCGGCGAGCGGCCCGGAGCGACGCGCCTCCATCTGGCCGCATGTGGAAGAACGCATCGTCGACCTGGTCACCGCCGAGCGCTCGACCATCGTCTTCGCCAACTCCCGCCGGCTCGCTGAGCGCCTCACTGCCCGCCTCAACGAGATCTGGGAGGAACGCCGCCTCGCGGCCGAGCCCGACGAGTCGGCCATCGGGGTCACCGGCCTCGACGCGGGCGCCGGGCACGCGCGTTCCGCGCGGACACCGGCTCAGATCATGGCGCAGGCCGGGAGCGCCGCCGGGGCGCCCGCCGTCCTGGCACGCGCCCACCACGGCTCGGTCAGCAAGGAGCAACGCCTCGATATCGAGGAGGCGCTCAAGGCCGGCGCCCTCCCGGCCGTGGTCGCCACCAGCTCCCTGGAACTCGGCATCGACATGGGCGCCGTGGACGCCGTCGTCCAGGTCGAGTCGCCACCGAGCGTCGCGGCGGGCCTGCAGCGCGTCGGGCGCGCCGGGCACCAGGTCGGGGCCGTCTCGCGTGGTGTCTTCTTCCCCAAATATCGCGGCGACCTCGTGCAAAGCGCCGTCGTTGTCGAGCGCATGCTGGCGGGCGCGATCGAGGCGCTCGCGGTGCCCGCCAATCCGCTTGACGTCCTGGCCCAGCAGATCGTGGCCATGACGGCGATGGACACCTGGGCCGTCGATGAGCTGCATACCCTCATCCGCCGGGCGGCACCCTATGCCGGCCTCTCCCGCACCGTCTTGGAGTCGGTCCTGGACATGCTCGCCGGGCGCTACCCCAGCGAGGAATTCGCCGAGCTGCGCCCCCGGATCACCTGGGATCGCCTCGCGGACACCGTCGTCGCCCGCAAGGGCGCGCAACATCTCGCGGTGACCAGCGGTGGCACCATCCCTGATCGCGGTCTCTTCGGTGTCTTCCTGGCCACCGACGGGCCCGGCCGCCGGGTCGGCGAACTCGACGAGGAGATGGTCTACGAATCACGGGTCGGTGATGTCTTCACGCTCGGGACCTCGAGCTGGCGGATCCAGGAGATCACCCGCGACCAGGTCCTGGTCACCCCGGCGCCCGGCGAGCCCGGCCGGCTGCCCTTTTGGAAGGGCGAGACCCAGGGTCGCCCGGTCGAGCTCGGGCAGGCAGTCGGCGCCTTCGTGCGCGAGCTGGCCGCACTCACCCCCACCGCGGCCCGCGAGCGGGCCGCCCAGGCCGGCCTCGACCCGTGGGCCGCCGACAATCTGCTCGCCTACCTGAGCGAGCAGCAGGAGGCCACGGGCGTGGTGCCCAGCGATACGACGCTGGTGATCGAACGCTTCCGTGACGAGATCGGCGACTGGCGGGTGGCCGTGCACTCGCCCTTCGGCATGCCCGTCCACGGGCCGTGGGCGCTGTGCATCGCGGCCCGGATGCGCGAGCGGTTCGGCGCCGAGGTCCAGGCCATGGCCGCCGATGACGGGATCGTGCTGCGCTTGCCGGACATCGAGTTCGACGACGGCAGCGACGCCGGCGCCGAACTCGGCGAGCTGCTCTTCCTGCACCCCGACGAGATCGAGGCACTGGTCACGGCGCAACTGCCCGGCTCCGCCCTCTTTGCCTCCCGCTTCCGCGAGTGCGCCGCCCGGGCGCTGCTGCTCCCGCGCCGCCGCCCCGATCAGCGCCAGCCGCTGTGGCAACAGCGCCAACGCGCCAGTCAACTCCTGGGCGTCGCCGCGAACTACCCCGACTTCCCCATCGTGCTGGAGACCGTGCGGGAATGCCTTCAGGACGTCTACGACGTCCCGGGCCTCGTGGCCCTGATGCGCTCGGTCGCCGCCCGGCGGATCACCGCGGTCGATGTCCACTGTGCGCAACCCTCCCCCTTCGCCCGCTCGTTGATGTTCGGCTATGTCGCGCAATATCTGTATGAGGGGGACTCCCCCCTCGCCGAGCGCCGGGCGGCCGCCTTGTCCTTGGATCCGGTGCTGCTCGCGGAGTTGCTGGGGCGAGGCGAGGGCCTGGCGCTGCGCGAGTTGCTCGACCAGGGCGCGATCAGCCGCACCAGCGCGGAGCTGCAGCGCCTGACACCGCAGCGGGTGGCCCGCGACGCGGACGAGCTAGGTGATGTGCTGCGGGTCTTGGGCCCCTTGGGTCGCGACGACCTGGCTGCCCGCTGTAGTCCCGACCTGCTCGCGGTGCTCGATGCGACGCTCGCCGAACTCATCCAGCGGCGCGTCCTGATCGAGGTGCGGATCGCCGGACTGGACCGGTATGCCGTGGCACAAGACGCTGCCCGCCTGCGCGACGCGCTGGGCACGGCCTTGCCCATGGGGTTGCCCATGGCCTTCCTCGAACCCGTCACCGACCCGCTCGGTGAGCTGGTCGCGCGCTACGCCCGCACGCATGTGCCCTTCCTACTTGCCGACCTGGCGGCCGAGTTCGGGATCGGCATCGCCGTCGCGCACGACGCCGTGCGTCGCCTCGCGGGGGCCGGGCGGATCGCGGAAGGTGAGTTCCTGCCCACCGGGGCCGGCACGGAGTTCTGCGACACCGAGGTGCTGCGCCTGCTACGCCGGCGATCACTGGCCAGCTTGCGGGCGGAGGTCGAGGCGGTGGAGGTGCGTCAGTATGCGCGCTTTCTGCCGGGGTGGCAGGGCGTCGGCGGGCGCGTGCGTGGCGCCGATGGGGTGTTGCGGGTCATCGAACAGCTCAGCGGGTCCATCCTGCCGGCCAGCGCGATCGAGACCCTCGTCCTGCCCTCTCGGGTAGCCGACTATCACAGCTCCCAGCTCGATGAGGTGCTCTCGGCCGGCGAGGTGCTGTGGCAGGGGCACGGGTCGCTGCCCGGAGACGACGGGTGGCTGTCCCTGCATCGCGCCGACACCGCCCCCCTGACGCTGCACCCGCATCCCCCGGGGACGGACGGGGACGGGACGCTATCGGCGCCCGCGCAGGCCCTGCAGACGGTATTCGACTCCGCCGGGGCCTACTTCTTCCGCGCCCTGCAGACCAGCGCCGAGCTGGAATCCGACGCCGATGCCTTGGCGGCGCTCTGGGAGCTGGTGTGGCTGTCTCTTATACACATCTGACGCTGCCGACGAATAGAGAGGTGTAGATCTCGGTGGTCGCCGTATCAT
>CALLZC010000152.1 GCA_937858995.1 uncultured Nostocoides sp. | reverse complement strand
CGAGATAGGAGTCCGTCTCGTGGGCTCGGAGATGTGTATAAGAGACAGCGTCCAGCCGGGTCCGGGCGGCCCGGGCACCAGCCACCGCGCGGGCCAGTTCGGCGCGCAACTCGCCCACCCCAGCACCCGTGCGCGCGGACGTCGCGAGCACGCGGACATCGGCGAGACCATCGCGGTGAAGCAGCCGCGCCAGGTCGGCGCGGCACGCGTCCAGTTGAGCCGGGGTCAGGCGATCCGCCTGATTGAGCACGACGATCGTCACGGCGTCGTAGTGCGTCATGGCCGCGACGTAGTCGTCATGCAGTCGGGCGTCGGCATACTTCTGCGGGTCGGTTACCCAGACGAAGACGTCGGCCAGGCCAATGACCCGCTCCGCCTCGGCGCGATTGCTCACCTCGCGTGAGTCGAAGTCGGGCAAATCGAGCAAGACCAGCCCGTCCAATGACTCGGCGCCCCCGGGAGGCACCTGGTGTCGGCTCGGCACCTCCAGCCAATCCAGCAGGGCGCCGGCCGGGTCGCTGCCCCACACGGCGGCGGTCGGCTTGGAGGTCGTCGGTCGTCGCGCCCCGATCGTCGCCACATCGGAGCCGACGACTGCGTTGAAGAGGCTGGATTTGCCGCTTCCGGTCGCTCCGGCGAAGGCCACCACGGTGTGGCTGCCGCTGCGGGCCTGACGTTCGGCCACCTTGGCGGCGACCGCCGCGGCGCGCGCGGCCAGCTCGGGGTCTAGTTGGGCTCCCCCGGTCGTGATCGCAGCGCTCAATGCGGACGAATGCCGCTCCAGGTCGGCCGCGCTCACCCCGCCGCCGGACCCCCAACCGAGTTTGAGTGCGTTCACCGGACGGCCTGCACGGCATCCAGCGCCCGAGACAGCCGGGCGCTCTGGTCGGCTGGGACCGTCTTGGCACCCACCGCATCGAGATAGCGATCACGCTCCTGCGTGAGCAGGCTGTCCGCCGCGCTGAGCAGGGCCGCCCGCGCCTTGGCGGCCATCGTGCGCACGGCCTGATCACCGAAGATCGCCTCCAGCACCCGCTGCGCGAGAACCGCGGTGCCTCCGGCAATCCCGGCTTCGGCGCCGGTGAGGCCGCCCGTGTGGGCGAAGGTGACGAGCATCAGGAACAGGCCAACTCCGTTGATGCCGTATGCCGCGACCCGCGCGTTCGTGCGCCGATCCTGCCCCTCGGCCCGCACGAGGTTGAGGACCTCGCCCTGCCAGGCCCGAACGGCGGCATCGACACGGTCATCGAGGTGAGGGCTGGAGGCCGCCAGTTCCGGTGTTGCCGAAAGGATCTCGGCACCCGCCGGCTGCGCGCGCCAGGCGCGGGCGACCTCGGCCGCCGCGGCATCCGCGTGGGCTTCGATGAGCTGCGCCACGCCCACTTGCAGGGCTGCCCCGACATCGGTCGGCTGAGTCGTCTGCCCCTTCAGGGCGCCGGTCACTCGGTCCCGGATGCGCGATACACCGGATTCCACCTTCTTGAAGAACTCGCCGGTCCCGACAAAGTCTTGCCACCGAGCCAGCACCTCACCCCGCAACAATTGGCCATCGCTCATCCCGGCATCCACGCCCCGGCGCGCCCCGTCATACGCCCGCTGGACGACCTCGGCGAGATCGGCCGTCACCCGCTGCTGGGCGCGGCTGGCCGAGATCAACTCCTCGGAACGCTCGTCGAGCGAGGCCAACGCGCCCGTCAGGGTCTGGCGCACCACGACGTCTCGAGCGCTGGCGTCACCGGCAAGGTCGCTGAGCCAGTTGCGCAGGCGCGCGATGTCGCCGTCGGGGATCAGGCCCTGCGCGCTCAGGGTGGTCTCGGGAATGGGGAAGACCGGCGCGGTGCCCAATCCTTGCTCGCGCAGCATGTCCACCAAGTGGGGACGGACCTCCCCCATCACCTCGGGCGGAACACGGTCCAAGACGATGGCCACCGCGGTGCCGCGCGAGCAGGCCTGGCGCAGCAGTTCCCAGGGGACGGCGTCGGCATACCGGGCCGCCGTGGTGACGAAGAGCCACAGGTCAGCCGCCGCGAGCAATTGGCGGGACAGGCCGCGGTTGGCGGATACCACCGAGTCGATGTCTGGGGCGTCCAGGAGCGCCATTCCCGGGGGCAATTCTGCGGACTCCACTAGGCGCACCGTGCCCGAGGCATCGGGACCGGACGCATCGCCGGTGACCCGCGCCAGGTCCGGAAGCACCCGCTGATCGGTGAACCACTGGGCATCCTGCGGGTGGTGGATGAGCACGGGACTGGTCGTCGTGGGCCGGATCACCCCAGCGCGGGATACCTCCCGGCGCAGCAGCGAGTTGACCAGGGTGGACTTGCCCGCTCCGGTCGACCCGCCGATGACCGCCAGCAGCGGGGCATCGATCGAGGACAGCCGCGGTATGACGTAGTCGTCGAGTTGCTGCAGCAGGGCGGTCCGATTGGCCTTGGCCGCGGCCGTGCTGGGCAGGTCCAGCGGCAGCACGCTGTGCGCCACCTGGGTGCGGAACTCACGTATCGCCGCGAGCAGATCCGCGGTGTTGTCGATGCGCTGCGCCACAGCCGCCAACCCTAAGCTAGGCAGGTGCACCAGCAGGCATTCGCCACGTCGTGATCGCGGAGGATGGCTAACCTGGCCGACGCTGCCCCCGTAGCTCAGTGGATAGAGCAAGGGCCTTCTAATCCCGAGGTCGCAGGTTCGAATCCTGCCGGGGGCGCCTCCCTGAACGGCCATCTACCTGCGGAAACGCGGTAGGTGGTCGTTGGATGTGTGATCAGCGTGTTGTCCGTCTCTCGCAGACAACATTGATCGGCCCCCGCGACGCAGCGAACGTCCGAGGGCCTGACGACGAACCCTGTAGGGGGTTCCTCCTGGGACACAGCGTATCCGCTTCCCCCGACGTGTGGCAGTCCGCCGCGAACGTCGCCCTAGTTCTCTCCATGCTCGGCCCGGGCATCGTGCCGGCCGCGTGGCTCATCCTCACCACACCCACCGACCACGGCAGCGACTCGTGAACACCCTCACGACGGCATCGAGCCGGGTCCGGGCGGCGTGCGAGTTCTGCGGCGGGATGAGCCGCCCCGTGCCCCTCGCAGCGGATGGGCGCCTGTTCCTGTTCGACCTGCCCCGCGGGTGGACCGAGGCGCCCTACTCCCCGACGTTTACCCACCGTGACGGCAGCACTGGCAGCTTGTGGCAGTGCCCGGCGTGCGTGCGTCCACAACGACGCGGCGAGGGCCTGACCTCACGCGCGCACGCGGCCCCTGCCGCCGTGCCAGGGGGTGATGCCTCCCCGCCCCGTCCCTGAACGGCACGACGGCGCCTCTCCTGCCTCCAGCCGCTAACCGGTAGGCACCCGGGCCCCAGACCCTCGAGCCGGGCGAGGGCACCCAGCGACCGCGCCTGATCAGCGCGCGCCCGGTCCAGTGAAGCCACGCGGCAAAGCGCCGCGGGGCTAGCAGCGCTGGGCCGACGCGATATGGCGGGCTTTGGTTCGTGGGTTGCTTGGGGAGGGGTCAAGCAAGGCCACCAGTCCCGCACACGCGAGTCCCGCTGTCACACGTCAGCGGAGAGTCAGCGCAACCGACAGAGAGGCGCCACCCATGAGCACGACCACGACGACCACCTGGACGGCAACACCCTGCCCGAGCTGGTGCACGGAAGACTGGGAGGCAGAGGCTGGCAGCCACCCACCCACGCACTTTGCGAGCGTCGAGGTCGACGGCCTCCCGATCGAATTCGGCCAGGGCTGGGACGACGACGGGCCAGTATTCATGCCCCCGGATGCCGGCAACGGCTTGCCCCTGCTCGAGGCGCGGCGGTACGCACTCGCTCTGCTCGAGGCATGCTCACGCATCGAGGGCCACAACACGACCGGGCTCGTCTGGGCATGGACGATGACCCCGACGCGGTCCACGGCCAACGGGTCCAGGTCGGCAACGTGCACGTGACGGTCGAGTGGTGGGAGGGCATCGAGGACGGGGCGCCCGTCGTAGGCGTTGACCACTACCAGTGGGTCAGCGGCCGCGACGCGCGAGACTTCGCGGCGGCCATCGTCGCGGCGTGCAACCTGATCGACACCGCCAACGGTGGCGCCAGCGCGGCGACCTGACGGCCGAACAAAGTACCGCCCCAGCCGATCGAGACTGGGGCGGTACTTTGTTGCGGTGGTGCGAGCTCGACTTCATCCCCCACTTGCGGACCAGACGGCATCAATCATGTGTTCCAGTTCGCGCTTGAGTGAAGGATCGTCCTGGTACATCTTGAGCCGCGACACGGCGAGGGCATAGCACTCGCTGTCGGCTCGAGCACCAACCACCCACACGACCACGACGGTGTCCTGCTCGACGCGGTAGATCACTCGGTAGTCCCGGTTGCCCACAACGAGCTTACGGAAGGTGGTCAAGTCTCCAGTCGGCTGACTGCCGAGAGGGGCTCCCCGTTTCTCGGGGTCCTCCTCAAGCTTCTTGATGGCGCGAAGTACCAACTTGCGGGCTGAACCGTCGAGGTCGCGTACGTCCTCTCGGGCCTCAGCGGTGAATTCGACTCGCGCCATAGATGCTCAGTCCTCGTCCTCGAGATCGACTCCGAGTTCGCGAGCTACATCGTCGAGTGAGTAGCGTTCGCCAGAGTCTGTGGCAGCCCGGACGATGGCAAGCGCCCAGAGCCGTAGGTCTTGTTCAATGTCTTCGATCCGGTTGAGTCGATCGAGTTGGTCCATGCCAGTGATCACAGCTGCGGGCTTGTTGTGTTTGACAACCACATACGTCCGCCCGTCCATGGCCTCGGCAACCAACCCCGAGAATGACTTGCCGGCGTCGGTGACGCTGATCATGTCGTCGACGTTGATGTGTACCGCCATCGGGATGCTTCCTCCTATAGGGGAGCCCCTCTTCCCTGGGGCTCCTACCAGTGGATACTACGGCAACTTTTCCGGAGATTTCTACGGATGGAGCTTCGGAAGTTCCGGAGTGATCCAAACGTGACCTCATGGCGCCGCAGGGACAGGTGCCAGAATCGCCGCAGGCTCGCGCGCTCTCCCCCCGAGTGCGAGGGCTCTAGCGTCCCGGGTCGAGGCGCCCACCGCCTCCCCGGGACGCGACCTGCCGCGCCTCAGATGTGCACGCCCTCGAGCACGACCAGGCAGCGCAGGCGCGCGCCCGACCCCCCGCGCAACGCTCCCCCCGCGTCGTTCCTCCCCCGAAGTGCCGAAACGCCGTCAACTGGGCAGTTCAAGGGGTCGATGCAACACCGGTTTGTTGAAGGGAGCGTAGTTGCTCCTCGAACACCTCGGCGGGTGTCTTCCAGCCGAGGATCTTTCGGGGCCGGTTGTTGAGCGCATGAGCGACGGCCTCGAGGTCTTCGGCGGACCATCGCGACAGGTCGGTGCCCTTGGGGAAGTACTGGCGCAGCAGGCCGTTGGTGTTCTCGTTCGTCGGACGCTGCCACGGTGAGTGGGGGTCGGCGAAGAACACCCGTGTCCCGGTCTCCAACGTGAACTGCGCGTGGCCCGACAGTTCCTTGCCGCGGTCCCACGTCAGGGTCTTGCGCAGCTGCTCGGGCAACGTGGTGACCGACGCGGTGAGCGCGGCGTTCATCGCGACGGCCCCGTAGCCCCCGAGAGCCGGTCCGTTCTTGACAGACGGTTGTTCACCCCAGCCCTCCATGCGTGGCAGGTGGACCAGCAGCGTGGCGCGGCTGCTGCGCTCGACGAGCGTGCCGATCGCCGACCTGCCTGTCCCGATGATCAGGTCGCCCTCCCAATGGCCGGGAACGGCGCGGTCCTCGGCCTCGGCGGGTCGCTTGCTCAGGACGACATCGGCGGTGACGTGCCCCTGGGGCTTGTTCCGTGATCGGGCCCTCGGCTGGCGCAACGCCCGGCCGGTACGTAGGCAGGTGACCAATTCACGCTTGAGCGCGCCGCGTCCCTGGATGAACAGCGACTGGTAGATCGCCTCGTGGCTGATCCGCATGCACTCATCATCGGGGAAGTCGACCTTCAACCGGTGCGCGATCTGCTCCGGGCTCCACGCCGTGGACCACCGCCGGTCCTGGCGATGAGGCTTGTTCAGCCCCTTCCACTGGGGCGTCCGGGGGCCGGGGACGATCGTGCCGTCAGGCCTGCGGACGTTCCCCGCGAGCCGGTCCTGCACGTACTCACGTAACCGCTCGTTGCCCACCAGCTTCGCCGTCTTCGGGCGCTTCGCCGCCTGCTGCGCCTTCCACTGGGCGACCACGGCGCGGTACACCGGCTTGCCGCCCCTGGTCGCGGCGTTGCGGCGTAGCTCACGAGAGATGGTCCCGGGGTCGCGCCCGGCCGTGCGCGCGATCTCGCGCACGCCCTTGTCCTGGGCTTTGAGCAGCGCGATCTCCTCACGCTCGGCGAACGACAGATAGCGCGGTCCGTGGGCTCGTCCAGGCTCAACGGTGTCATCCCGCTAGCGTGGCGAAATCACCGTGGCCCCACCGGCCATGACACGCCCACCCCAGCCGACGCCTCGACCGTGGTGACCCCCGTCGCGACCAGCCGCTAGAACTCTCGCTGTACGGCACGCGACGGCTCCGGTCGCCCGGGTGAGCGCATCGGCGCCCGCATCGCCCGATTTGTCAACGGACAGCGGGATTTCCTTGTGGCGGACGGGACTATCCGATCAACGGTGTTTCTGGCGTTCATGGGGTTACAGGTTCTCGGCGGCCGGCATGCGGTCCAGTGACACCCCCTAGTCTGGGCATCATCGCAGGTAGACGGGCATTATGCGGGTCAACCCGGACAGGCTGCGGCTCACCCCGACAGTTTTGAATCCTGCCGGGAGCGCTGTCGAAACACGCCCTGATCTGCTGCGGGTGGCTCGCGCGCTGGGTGTGCTGGACTGCTAACGAAGGCGGACGACCTTCGTGCCGTGGCAGAGCTCTGCCGGTTAGGCCGTCGCGTTGCCCCCAGCGATGAGGTCACCACTGTTCGCGGCCATGCCTCATCGCCGAAATCACCGCCCAACCCGTCGAACGCTTGCACATCGAAGAGAGAACCAGGCTGACTCACGGGTGTCGTTGGCTAACGGGGCATTCCGAGCAACTCGATGGTGCACGTGGGTCCCGTCGCCCCAGCAAGTCGGCTGTCACCGGTCAGCAACGTCGTGTCCAGGGCCTCGGCCAGCGCGACGTAAGCGGCGTCGTAGGTCGTGAGATTGTGCCGCAGTTCCCAGCAGCGGGCCAGCAAAAGGATGTGCGGGGCTCGATGCATCGGCAGGGCCGCGAGGTCGGTCAGCGCGAGGTTCGCCCGGCGGATGTCGATACGCCCTGCACGGTCCTGACGACGCAAAACCGAAACGATCTCCAGGTCGACCAGCTCCGGCGCGGCCAATGTCTCACCGCGAAGGCGGGTTCGAGCGGCATCTCCGTCCGGGCCGTCATCAGCCAACGCGACCGCAAGGACGCTCGCGTCAACGACGAGCACGATCCCCCTGTAGAGCCATGACCGCGTCGGCGAGCGGGACCGATCCGCCGGAGCGCCCTCCGGCTCGGTCGAGGACTTCCTCCAGGGTCGGCTGGCTGGCCTCCGCGATCAGCCGAGAGCGCAGGTACTCCTGCAGTGACTGGTGTGCGGCGGCGGCCCGCTGGCGCAGCACCGCATGCGTGCTCTCCGGGACGTCCTTGATCTGAACACTCGGCATGGCGCCATTATGGCGCTACAAGCGCCGATTCACAACCACCTGCGAGAAGACAATGAGTTTGAGGTGCCAGGTCTCGGCGGCCGCGAACTTCTCCAGAGTGTCGCCAGACGCCCCATGACGGCGAGGATGCGCCCGCGGTGCGCCTGGCCCAGGTATCCGCGCCCCAGGCGCGTCCGCGCGTCGCGTCCGCGACCGATCTCCCCCGACCAGGACGCTGCACGAGACGGCGCGCACCCGGGCCCACCGCACCCGCGGACCCGGTGGCCCGGGCGACCAGCTCGGCCCGGGAGCCCCTAGCGCGGGTCGGCGAGCCGGCGCAACGCCAACTCGGCTAGCAGGTGCGCGGCGTCGGGGATGACCGAGTCATCGAAGTGCGCCCGGGGTGAGTGATTGTCCGCGGCCGTGGCCGGGTCCTGCGCGGGGCAGGCCGACAGGAAGACGTATGCCGACGGCACCCGTTGGGCGACGAACGCGAAGTCCTCGGCCCCGGCCTCCGGGTGAGGCATGGCGACATACCGCTGCGACCCGAAAAGGTCTTCGATGGTCGCGCGCAGGAAGGCGTACTCCCCCGCGTCGTTGACGGTCACGGGGTAGCCCATCAGCCAGTTCACGTCGGCGCTGAGGCCGTGAGCAGCGGCGATACCCTCGGCGACCCGACGCACCGCGGCATGCGCACGCTGGCGCTGCTCGTCGTCAAAGGTCCGCAAGGTCAGTTCCAGGACGGCCTCGTCGGGAATGATGTTGTCCTTGGTTCCGCCCGCAATCCGCCCCACCGTGAGCACGAGGGGCTCCATGGCGTTGAACTGGCGCGTCACCATCAATTGCAGCGCCAAGACGATCTCGCATGCCACCGGCACGGGGTCCTTGGCCAGGTGCGGTTGGGATCCGTGCCCGCCTTCCCCCAGGACCCGGATGACGGCCTCATCGGCCGCCGCCATGAGCGGACCGGGGCGGCCGAACCAGACGCCCAGCCGCTCCCCTGCCGAGCTCACGTGGAGCGCGTATGCCGCGACCACCGGCACACCGGCCGCCTCCAGGAGTCCCTCCTTCAGCATGACCGCTGCGCCTCCGGGACCCTCCTCCCCGGGCTGGAACATCAAGACGACATCGCCGGCCAACTCCTGACGCCGAGCGGCCAAGATCCTGGCCGCCCCGACCAAGGCCGCGACGTGCAGGTCGTGGCCGCACGCGTGCATCAGCCCCGACTCCTGAGACGCATAGTCGACCTCGAGCAGCTCGGTCACCGGCAGGGCGTCCATATCGCCGCGCAGCAGCACCGCGCGCCCGCCTCCTCCACGACCCCGCAAGACCGCGACGACAGAGCTCAGCTCGCGGCCAAGCGTGATCTCAAAGCCCAATCCCTCCAGCTCCTGCAGGATCCGGGCCTGAGTGCGTGGGTTGTCCAACCCCAGCTCCGGGTGCCTGTGGAGGTCCCGGCGCAAGGCGCGCAGGTCATCCGCGAGGCCCGGATCGAGCGCCGGGGCGCTCACGTCCCCCCTCCGATGAAGGTTCGTCGGGCTCCGGTGAGGTTGTCGAGGAGCTGACGTTCGCTCTCCAGGGCCTGGGCGTCGGCCGCTTGGTGATACATGCGCTGACGCAACAGCCCCAGTTCGGACGCGGCATCCTGGAACTCGCGCATCGCCCGCAGCCCCGCGGAGCCCGAGTTGGTCTTGGCCCACACGCGTGCCTCGCGGCGGTGACCCATGCTCGAGAGCATGACGACCTCGCTGGGACTGAGCCAGCCCGCGTCGGCATACGGACTCAGGTGCCGGCCGATGAGGCGACCCTCGCGGCGGCGGGCCCACACGACTAGGGAGAGGAAGCCGATGAAGATCGGGACCCCGATGATGAAATAGCCAACGAGCAGCCCGGCGCCCCCGGTCACGGCCGAGAGATTCCACAGCCCATGCGCCAGCATCGCCAGCAGCCACCCGACCAGCGGAGCCACGATGCGCACCCCGCGGCTGCGCGTGGTGGCGGCGATGCCGATGCCGATGCCGGTCAGGCAGGTGAACATCGGGTGCGCGAACGGGCTCATCACCCCACGACCGACGAAGGTGGCGGCCAGGAGCTCCCCGCCGCCCGCGGCATACGCCTGCCCGAGGTATTGAATGTTCTCGGTGAAGGCAAAGCCGGCGGCGGTGATCCCGGCATACACCAACCCGTCGGTGAGGCCATCGAACTCGCGGCGGCGGCGCCACCAAATCAGCACGACGATCAATCCCTTGAGGGTCTCCTCGACGACCGGAGCCACCAGGACGGCCGTGGCAGCCATCGCCGAGGTCGGGTCGCTCGCGGCCTCGATCACCAGCATTGCGCCGGTGTTGAAAAGCGCGGCCAGGACCGCCGAGACCAGCGCCCCCCACAAGAAGGCGACCACCAGATAGCGCGTCGGCTCCGCCTCGAACCGATCGAGCCACAGAAAGGTCGGCACCACGATCCCCAACGGGATCGCGGCCAACAACAGGGCGAGCAGGACTGTGACCACGCCCAGCGAGGCCTGAAAGTATGCCGCCAGCGCCAGCGCCGGGATCGCGAAACCGGCGATGACCAGGCCCGATACCAACCAGCCGCGGATCGCGCGCCGCGAACTGCCCGCGGGCGGGCGCGGCTGATAGCCCGGGTCGTATGACGCCGGCGGCGTGGCGTTGGGCGCCAGCGACGCCGCTGCGCTCGACGGAGAATGCTGCCAAGACATGACGGTCAGGCTAGTCCAGGGCACTCTCTCGTACGCTAAGCGCCGTGAGTGAGCTACCAACCAAGGCTCCACCCGACCGTTCTGCCAAGGATCGGATCGTCTGGATCGATTGTGAAATGACCGGTCTCTCCTTGGAGCACGATGCCCTGATCGAGGTGGCAGCGCTGGTCACCGACTTCGACCTCAACCAGCTCGGTGAGGGCGTCGACCTGGTGATCAAGCCGCCGCAGGCCGCCTTGGAGCAGATGGGCGAGTTCGTCACGCGCATGCACACCGACTCCGGGCTCATCGACGAACTGGAGAACGGCATCTCGCTCTCTGAGGCGAACGAGCGGGTGCTGGCGTATGTCCGCGAATGGGTCCCGGAACCCCGCAGGGCCCCGCTCGGGGGCAACACGGTCGCCACCGATCGCGGATTCCTGGCCCGAGACCTGCCCGAGCTCGACGCCTGGCTCCACTACCGGATCATCGACGTTTCCTCGATCAAGGAGCTGTCCCGGCGGTGGTACCCGCGGGCCTATATCAACGCCCCGGAGAAGAACGGCGGACACCGCGCGCTCGCCGATATCCGCGAGTCGATCGCGGAACTGCGCTACTACCGCGAAGCGGTTTTCGTCGCGCCCCCAGGACCCGACACGCCCGCCGCCAAGGCGATCGCGGCCCGGCATCAGATCTAGCCCGCCGGCTGGGCGCCCATACGCGATGCAGGGCCAGGCCGAGCGCAAAGGCCAGGTGTGAACGTCCCGCCAAGGTCATCCCTTGGTTGAGGTTCACACCTGGCCCGCGATGGGGTGAGCGACGGGGCTCGAACCCGCGACATCCTGGACCACAACCAGGTGCTCTACCTGCTGAGCTACGCCCACCACGATTAGCGCCGGCAGATCGCCGGGTTGGTGCGCCATCAGGGACTCGAACCCCGAACCCGCTGATTAAGAGTCAGCTGCTCTGCCAATTGAGCTAATGGCGCGCGAGGGAAAACGTTAGCACCGAAGCGTGGCGGTCACGAAATTGCTTCCCAGCGCGCCGAAGCCGGACTAGCGCGTCCCTCGCCCGGCCACCCGACGTCGCGCGACCCAGGCGATTGCGGCACCTGCGACCACGGCCGCCACCAGCACCAGCCACCTAAACCCGCCGGCGTCATCATCGGTCTCGGTGTCCGCGGCCGCGCTCGCCGGGCTTGCCGTGGCAGTGGCAGCGGACGGGGTGGACGTGCCGCTGCTTTCGGACTGCGTGGACGTCGTTTGGGATGGGGAACTCGGCGCTGGCGCGCTGGGGGATGCCGATGCGGCGCTGCTACTGATCGTGAAGGAAATCGCGTCGCTGATCGGGTGGCCGTCGGCGCTGATGACCTTGTAGGTGATTGTGTAACCACCTGGGTGCAGCTCCAGAAGTTCTTGGGTCAGCGTGTCGCCGGCCACCGTCGGCTCGCCACGCGTCATGGGCAGGCCCTCACCATCCACGACCCGCACCACGCTCAGCTGCGCCTGCAGGGGCTCCGAAAAGGTCAACACCACCTCCGTGGGGACGGTGTCGAGTTGCGCGTCCGCCTCGGGGGAGCTCGACAGCAACTCCGAGTGCGCGTGCGCTGCCGGCAACGAGAGCATCAGGGCCGCCAGCGCTCCGAGAAGGACGATCAGCAGCCGGGAGAAGCGAGGAATCACCGCACCATTGTGCGGGGTCGCCAACCCTGCCCCGTCACCAAGCACCCGACATCACGCACGAGCCCGCGTGCGCCCGGTAGGTTCTCTCGGTATGCCGCTGCCGCACCTCCCCGGGTTCGTCTCGCTCGAGCCGCTGGCTCGCCCCGACCTTCTGGCGCCGCCCGTGGCGCAGTTGCTTGCGCGGCATCCCGAGCTCACAGGGCGGCTGGCCGTAGTCGAGATCGACCCCGCCCTGGCGGACACGGCGGCGCTGGGGACGGCATACGGCCTGGATCCGGGGGCGAGCGGCAACTGCGTGGTGATCTCCGGCTCGCGCACGGGTCAGGAGCGCATTGCGGCGTGCGTCGTCGGCGCCGACACCCGCGCGGACGTCAACAATGTGGCCAAGCGGCGCCTGGACGTCCGCGGCGCGTCCTTCCACCCGATGGATCGCGCGGTCGCCGAGTCGGGCATGGAGTATGGCGGGATCACCCCGATCGGGCTGCCCGCTGACTGGCGCCTGTTCATCGATGACCGCCTGCTCGAGCGGCGGGTCGTGATCCTCGGCAGCGGGGTCCGGCGCGGCAAGCTGCTCATCGAGGGGGCGGCTCTGGCCGACCTGCCGGGTGCCGAGATCGTCGCCGATCTCGGGCGCCCGATTGCGGCGGCACTCTAAGGACACGGCGCTCTAGGGCCACGCTCAGAGATACAGCCCGGTGTGGCCCTCCCCGGAGACGCGGCGGGCAGCGATGGCATGCACATCGCGTTCGCGCAGCAAGGTGTAGGCCTTGGCGTGCAACTCCACCTCGGTGCGCTCCTGCGGATCGAAAAGCACGCGATCACCGATCTCGACCTGACGCGCATTGGGGCCGGTGGCCACCACCTGACCCCAGGACAGGCGTCGGCCCACGCTGGCGGTGGCCGGGATCAGGATGCCCCCGCCGGAGCGGCGCTCCCCCTGTTCCCCATCGAGCGAGACCAGGATCCGATCGTGCAACATCCGGATCGGCAGGCCCTCCTCGGCGTCTGCGGACTTGCTTTTGGCCACCTCAGCGACCGCGACGGCGCACCAGGTAGCGCACGATCATCAGGACGGCAACCGCCGCCGCGACGGCCGCGAGACGCTCGGTGCGCAAGTCCCCCTGGGGGGTCGTCGTGGCGGCGGCGAAGCGCTGCTTGGCCACCTCGCTTTGCCGCTGCACCAATGCCTTGGGAGCCGCGCGGGTGGTGAGTTCGTCGATAGTGCCGGCCAGCCGCTCCCGGCTGGCGGCAATCTCCGCGCGCAGCTCGTCGACAGACTTCTCACCCATGGGAGTCTCCTTCGTTCGCCGTCAGTCGAGTCCGAGGTCACGCCGCAGCTTGGCGACATGGCCGGTGGCCTTGACGTTGTACCACGCGTGGGCGATCTTGCCCGATTCGTCGATGACAAAGGTCGAGCGGATCACACCCTGGACGACTCTCCCATAGCTCTTCTTCTCGCCATAGGCCCCGTATGCCGTGAGCATCCCCTTGTCGGGGTCCGAGAGCAAGGTGATGCCCAAGTGGTCCCGCTCCCGGAACCTCGCGAGGGCTTCCGGGCGGTCCGGGGAGACGCCGACGACGTCATACCCCTGGCTTTGCAAGCGCTCAAGCGACTCGGTGAAGTCACAGGCCTGGGTGGTGCAACCGGGGGTCATCGCCTTGGGGTAGGCGTAGAGGATCACCTGGCGGCCCCGGAAGTCACTCAAGTGCACCGCCGCACCGGTGTCATCGGTGAGGGTGAAGTCGGGGGCCACGTCGCCGGGTTCGAGCCTGGTCATGGGGCACAACCTACCTGCCGCCCACAGCAACTAGAGTGGTCGTTCGCGCGCGAGTGGCGGAATTGGCAGACGCGCCAGATTTAGGTTCTGGTGCCTTCGGGTGTGCGGGTTCAAGTCCCGCCTCGCGCACCCCTGTCGTCCCCTCCTACGGCCGTCCCGACCCACGACTTAGCAGAGGCTGCAGTCAGCCCCACAGGATGCAACCTGTGGATCTGAGCGCAAACCCTGCTAGCAGAGGTTAGGTTGGGGGGATCTGGCGCTAGGTCGGGGGGATGTCAGCCCAGGCGGTCGCGCAGGAGTGGTTCCATCGCCCGGAAGGCATTGCCCCGGTGCGAGATGGCGTTCTTCTCCTCGTCAGTGAATTGAGCCAAGGTGCGGGTGGGGTCGGCATCCGGGATGAACACCGGGTCATACCCGAAGCCATTGCTACCCAGGGGCTCCCACCCGATGCGCCCGGCGACGCGCCCCTCGCAGGTCACCGGCTCCTGGCCGGGGATCACCAGGACGGCAGCACAGACGAAGGCCGCCGCCCGATGCGCTGAAGGCACGTCGGCCAACTGCTCCAGAAGCAGTCGCAGATTCGCGCCGTCCCTCGCCGCCCGTGGGGCATCGGCTCCCGCGTGCGAACCGGACCAGCGCGCGCTGAACACCCCGGGGCAGCCACCAAGAACCGCCACGGTCAGCCCCGAGTCGTCGGCGAGCGCGGGCAGGCCGGTCGCGTCAGCGAGCGCCTGCGCCTTCAGCCGGGCGTTCCCGGCAAAGGTCACCTCCGTCTCGGCGACGTCCGGGACTTCGGGGAAATCGGACGCGCCGACGATCTCCAGGTCGAGGTCACGGCATACCGCCGCGAGGATCTGGCGCAGTTCATAGACCTTGTGCTCGTTGCGGGTCGCCAGCACCAGGCGCCGGCTCATCGCACCCGCTCGCGGGCGGGTGCCTCGAGGGCCAGGGTCTGCAGGCGGGTCAGTTCGACGCACCCGTGAGCCGCGAGGTCGAGCAGCCGATCCAGCAGGGCCCGATCGAAGGCCTCCCGCTCGGCCGTGCCCTGCACCTCGACGAACCGGCCGTCGCCCGTCATCACGACATTCATGTCCGTCTGCGCGCTCGAATCCTCGGGGTAGTCCAGGTCCAGCACGGGCACCCCGTCCACGACACCCACGCTGACGGCGGCGATCGAGCCGGTCAATGGTGTGGCGGCGGCCGCGATCAGTCCCCGCTCCCGGGCGTCGGCCAGGGCGTCGACCAGCGCGACATAGGCGCCAGTGATCGCGGCAGTGCGCGTCCCGCCGTCGGCCTGCAGGACGTCGCAGTCGATGACGATGGTGTTCTCCCCCAACGCCTTGGTGTCGATGATCGCCCGCAGCGAGCGACCCACCAGACGCGAGATCTCATGCGTGCGCCCACCGACCCGGCCGCGGCGCGACTCCCGATCCGAGCGCGTATTCGTCGAGCGCGGCAGCATCTCGTACTCGGCGGTGACCCACCCGGCGCCCTGCCCTTTCAGCCAGCGCGGCACCCCCGCGGTGAAGGACGCCGCGCACAGCACCCGGGTGCGCCCGAACTCCACCAGCACGCTCCCCTCGGCGTGGTCGAGCCAGTTGCGGGTGATGCGCACCTCGCGCAAAGCGTCATCGGCGCGGCCGTCGTGTCGAGTCATGGGCCTCACGCTATCCGCCCACCCAAGCAGGCCCGAAATGCGCTGCCTGAGGCAGCGATTCGGGCCCCGGTCAAGGGAGTCTCAGACGTCGTATGACGCGTCCGGCGCGGCGAGCTCGACCGCGCCGGGCCAGACCTCGGCCGCCTGCGCACGGCATACCTCGGGGTCGTTCCAGGCGGGGATGTGAGTCAGCATCAGGCGCTTGGCCCCGGCGCCCGCCGCCGCCAGCGCCGCCCGGCGCCCGGTCAGGTGGATGCCGCGCAGCAGGTCCCGCCCCTCGACGAAGGCGCTATCGGCCAGCACCAGGTCCGCGTCCGCGCACAACGCCTGCAGTCGCTCGCACGTGTCAGTGTCGCCGGTGTAGGCCAGGACCTGCCCATCCGCCTCGACGCGATAGCCATACGCCTCGACCGGGTGGTTGACCCGATAGGCGGTCACGACGAACGGCCCGAGCCGCACCCGGCTGCCGTCGTGCACGGGGTGAAAGTGAAGTTGCTCGTCCATCCCGCGCTCGTCCATGCCCTCGTATGCCGCGGCCAGCCGCTCCTGCGCCCCCGCCGGGGCATAGACGGGTAGCGCTGGGACGGGGGGGCGATTCGGGTGGTACTTGCGATAGACGTACAGGCCCGTCAGGTCCAGGCAGTGGTCAGGGTGCAGGTGCGTGATGAAGATGGCCGAGACCGCGTCCGGGTCCAGGTGGCGCTGCAAGGCACCGAGCGCGCCATTGCCGAGATCCAGGACCAGCGAGACGCTCCGGCCGTCCTGCTCGGCCTGCACCAGATATCCCGAGGCCGGGGACGTGGGCCCGGCAAAGGAACCAGAACAGCCCAGCACGGTGAGCCTCATGGCGCACCCACCGCGGCCGGAGCCTGCGCCAGATTGCCGAAGACCTCATCGACTTCCGGGCCGAGGAAACGCCGGGCCAGCCGTCGGAACTCCTGGGGATCGCCGGTGGTCGAGAAGCCGTGCTGCGGTCGCGGGAGATGATCGGGGCGCAGCGCCCCCAGGTCCGCCAGGGTCCGATAGACATCCTTGGCCGTCTCTTCCGCCGAGGAGACCAAGGTGACGCCCTCCCCCATCACATAGGAGATGACACCGGTCAGCAGCGGGTAGTGGGTGCACCCGAGCACGAGGGTGTCGATGTCCCGTGCGACCAGCGGATCGAGGTACTCACGGGCCACCGCGAGCAGTTCCGGGCCGCCCGTGATCCCGGACTCGACGAACTCCACGAACCGCGGGCAGGCCCGCGAGACGACCTCGAGATCCGGAGCTGCGGCGAAGGCATCGAGGTAGGCACGCGACGTGTGCGTGCCCTTGGTCGAGATGACCCCGACGCGCTGGTTGCGGGTGGCGCGGGCGGCCCGGCGCACGGCCGGGCGGATCACCTCGACGGTCGGGACGTCATACCGCTCCCGCGCGTCGTGCAGCACCGCGGCGCTGGCGGTATTGCAGGCGATCACCAGGATCTTCACGCCGTGATCGACCAACCGGTCGAGGCATTCGAGCGCGAACTGGCGGGTCTCGGCAATCGGTCGCGGGCCGTAGGGTGCGCGTGCGGTGTCGCCGAGGTAGGCGATCGACTCGTGGGGCAACTGATCCAGGACAGCGCGCGCCACGGTCAGCCCGCCGTAGCCGGAATCGAAGATCCCGATGGGTGCATCCACGGACCGGAAGCCTAGGTCAGTTCAGGCCCGACGCAGCATGGACGTGGCGAGCGTCTCCTGCAGCCAGGTGAGGAAGTCATAGACCATGACGGCGTATGCCGCGGGGTCCCCCGGGTCGGCGAGCTCCGCCAGGTCCTGCAGTCGCTGGGCGTCGGCGTCCTCGCGCAATCCCAGTCGGTCGCCGAGCACGAGCCGGACATCCGTCAGGGCCACCAAGAAGGTGAGCGCGACCTCGTGCGGCAGCTCGAGCCGATCATCGGCGCTGCCCCTCAGGGCCGCAGTGGCGGCGTCGAGACCGGCAATCTTGCGAGCCCGCAGCGAGTCCTCGGTGAGCCGGCGAAACTCCCGGGCCGCGGCCTCATCGGTGCGGTTGGCCGCCGGAAAGAGTCGATCAATGGCGCTATCGCGTTCCTGCGCGCCGAACCCGCGGCCGCCGAGCTCGTCCGGAGCAGAGGTCATCTCAGCGGCGCCGAAGTCGGAGCCGAGACCGGCGACGATGGCGTCGAAGGGATCATCGGATTCGACGGTGCCGGTCGGCTTCGACGGCGCGGCCGAGGCAGGGGGTGGGGCATCCGAGCCCACCGGCGCGATGAGGTCGCGGACCTGCCCAAAGAGCGTGACGAGCAGCTCGCGCTCGTGCTCGTCCAGCCGCGCCGCATACCGCAGTGCGGCGCCGCGACCGCGGCGGGTGAACCCCTTGGCCACCTCAGAGGTCTTTCTGGAAGGTCGCCCACAGGCCATAGCCCTGCAATGCCTCGGTGTCGATCTCCATCTTTTCGCGCGGACCCGTACTGACGACCGCCCGGCCCTTGTGATGGACATCGAGCATCAGCTTTTGCGCCGTGGTGGGCGAATAGCCGAAGTAGCTCTGAAAGACGAAGGTCACATAGGACATCAGATTGACGGGGTCATTCCACACCAGGGTGATCCACGGAACGTCCAGCGCCTCGTCGGCGTGGGCGGAGGTGACCTCCTCCTGGACCGGCGCGATGGACATGCCGCCCAGCTTAGGCGGCGACGATGCGCCGGCTCACGCCGGCGGGGTGTGCCACGACAGCAGGTAGCGCCCGTCATCGCAGGCCAGCGCGCCCTCACCGAGTTCGAGTGGTTTGAAGGTGTCGACCATCACCGCGAGCTCGTCGAAGTACTCGATGCCGATCGAGCGCTCCATCGCCCCGGGCTGTGGACCGTGGGCGTGGCCGCCCGGGTGCAGCGAGACCGAGCCCATCTCGATCCCCGACCCCTTGCGGGCCTCGTAGTCGCCGTCGACATAGAACATCACTTCGTCGGAGTCGACATTGGAGTGGTAGTACGGCACCGGAATCGACAGCGGGTGATAGTCCACCTTGCGCGGCACGAAGTTGCAGACGACGAAGTTCCAGCCCTCGAAAACCTGGTGCGCCGGCGGCGGCTGGTGAACCCGGCCGGTGATCGGTTCGTAGTCGCTCACATTGAAGACGTAGGGATAGAGGCACCCATCCCAGCCGACGACATCCAGGACGTGGAAGGGGTAGGTGTAGATGGTCCCGGCAATCCCACCCGGTCCCGGGCCGCGGTGTTTGACATAGACCTGCGTGGGTGCGCCGGCATCCGCGCCGACATCCTCGGCCAGCAACGGCCCCTCGGGCAGCCGCAGGTCGCGCTCGCAGTAGGGCGCGTGCTCCAACAGCTGCCCGAACCGCGAGCGGTAGGTCTTCGGTGGCGCGATGTGACTGGCCGCCTCGATGCAATACAGGCGCAGCGGCTGACCGTCGGGGTCATCCGCCGCCGGCTTGGGCAGCCACCGGTGCGTCGTCGCGCGGGGCAGGATGAGGTAGTCGCCGCGACCGACCTCGAAGGCCCCGAAGACGGTTTCCACCTGCGCGCTGCCGCGCTCGACATACACGCACTCGTCGCCGATTGCGTTGCGATAGAACGGGCTCGGGGCATCGGCCACGACATACGAGATCCGGACGTCGCTATTGCCAAGGACCAGCCGGCGCCCCGTCACGGCATCGATGCCGCTCCCACCGGCGGGGAAGAGCTCGTGCAACTTCAGGTGCAGGGGCTTCAGGGGGTGGTTCGGGGTCAGGCTCTGATCGGGCACCTGCCACACCTGGGCGTCGCTGATCTCGCTGGGAATGCGCCGGTGATAGAGCAGCGAGGAGTCCGAGGAGAAGCCCTCCTCCCCCATCAGTTCCTCGTAGTAGAGGTTGCCGGCCGGGTCCCGGTGCTGGGTATGCCGCTTCGGCGGGATCGCGCCCATGCTCGTGTAATGCGCCACAGGATCACCTCGTCGTCAACGATGCCGGGGGTCTCCCGGCCCTCATCGTCACTGTATGGGGTGGTCGTGCTTCGGCGGTAACCCGCCGGTCTGCGGGACCAAGACCCAGTGGCCGTCCGCATGCTCGAGACGCACGAGGGTGCCCGGTGGCAACTCGGAACGCACGTGCGGGGGCAGCGGGAGGAACCCATCGGCGGTGACGACCGCGAATTCCTGACCCAGCCGACCCTCGCCGCCGATCCGGCCATCCCGGATGGTGACGGTGCGCGGCAAGATGGCGGCGACCTCCGGGTCGTGCGTGACGATGACCACGGTCGTCCCCGACCGCTCGTTGATCCGCAGCAGGGCCGCGAGTATGCGGTCGCGGGCCCGGTGGTCCAGGGCGCTTGTCGGCTCATCGGCGAACAGGATGCCGGGGGCCGGGGCCAGCGCCACCGCTATGGCCCCCAGCTGTAGCTGGCCTTGGGACAGCTGGTCCAGCGGGCGATCCGCGAGCTCTTCGGCGTGCAGGAGGTCCAGTATCTCCGCGTCATCGGCAACCGGGGCACCCAGTCGGCGCGCCTGGGCACTGGCGAACGCCAGATTGCCGCGAATAGTCAGGTAGGGGATCAGGTTTCGGCGCGCGCCTTGCAGCATCAACGCTCCGTCGACGGCTTGATAGCGGTCGAGCTGCGCGGGGGTCATGCTCGACAGGTCCCGCTCCCCGATGAAGATCTTGCCGGCGCTCGGCGCAAACAGGCCACCGAGCAAGGCCAGCAGGGTCGACTTGCCCGATCCCGAGGGACCGAGCAGGCCCAAGACCTCGCCGGCCGCGACACTGAGGTCAACGCCGGACAGCGCGGCGACATCACTGCCCTCGCTGCGATAGATGTGTACCAGCCCGACGGTGGTCACGGGTAGCGGCTCCGACACTCTCAGCCCCCCTCTCGCAACCGCTCGAGGTCGCTGCCGAGGGCCACGAAACGGCTGGCCGCGATGGCGATCAGCGAGAGCGCGAGCAGTCCACCGGCGGCCGCGGCGCTGGCGGCGCCGTATCGGGTGCCCAGGTCCACGGGATAGGCCGCCGGCGGCGTGGTGAACAGGGGGACCACGGGGGCCGCCGCGGGAGCCGACCACAAACCCGTGGCGACGCCGAGAATTCCGGCGACCAAGACCACCGGCAGGGTCTCCAAAAGCGCAATGACCCGGATGTCTCGCCGGTTCAGGCCGGCCATCCGCAGGCCGGCGTAGTCGCGGGTGCGAGCCCGCCAGGTCGCGGCGCTGAGAATCAGCAACGCCACCGCGGTGATGGCCAGGGCCAGGAAAGCGACGACCGCGGACAACTCCAGGCTCCAGGTGGCACCGGTGCGCTCGAAGACCGCTACCCGGTCGGCGGGATGCGCGCTGGCGCTCACCGCGATCCCCCGCCCGGCAAGATCGGCGATGAGCGCCGCCACGCTCGCCGGGTCGCTCGCTGCGGCATACGCGAGGAGCCGCGTCGATCCACGGCCTTGCCACCCGTGGACCATCAGATTGTCGAGATGGACCAGCGCCGCGCGGGGTGGGGCGCCTGGCAGGTAGGGAACCGAACCCACGCCACGCAGCAGCTGATCGGAGCCGTCGATGAGGTTGCCACCGATGGTCGCCCGCGGATCGCTGGACGCGGCGCTCGTCGTGGTCAGCGCCGGCAAGACCTCGGGTAGCGAGGCATGGCGCAAGAAGACTCCGGCCAGTCCAGAGTTGGCAAAGTCGATGGTGACGCTCTGGCCCGTGACCGTGCCACTCACCTCGGCCTCCGGCGGCCCGCGCCAATCCGCCGACGCACCGAGCGTGAACGGCACGCCATCGCAGGCCAGTTCACTGATGGTCACCTCCCCCCGCACCGGCGCCGCACCGAGAGGCGCGGTCAGGCCGATGCCGACCACCTGGCAGCCCAGATCGCAGGGCACGGCGGCAGACCTTTCGCCGTCTTGGGCGTCGGTGCCGTCTTGGGCGTCGGTGCCGTCTTGGCCCTTGGTGCGCAGGGTGCCGATGGACACCACGTCGAGCGCCCCGTCGGGTCGCACGATCTGGAGGGCCAGCCCCAGCGCGCTGGTCACCGCCGTCGGGTCGACGCCCGAGCTGCTGACCGGCGGCATGGTCGCGTGGTAGGTCAGGCGGGTTCCGGTCAGGACCAGCGGTGGCATCGGGGGCCCCGTCAGCCGATCCCAGGGAAGCGCTGATGCCTGGATCCCCGGCCATAGCGCGATGCTGCGGAAGCCACCCGGGTCCACCCCGACGGTGGCCGGGACACCCCCGGCGGAATCGACGATGGCCACCGGTGTCACCCGGGTTCCGGTGGGGTCGATGTCCTGGATCGCGGCCGCGACGGTCCGCAGATCGTTCTCGGCGAGCGTGAGGACGGTCGGGGCGCCGATCTCGGCCTCGGCACGGCCCTGACGGTTCACCGCCCCGATCGCCAGCAGGTCGGCTGTGAGCACGACCAGGGCCAGTGCGACCGTGACGATCGGGATGAGCCACCGGGTGGCGCGCCGCCGGCTGGCATGCAGCAGGGCGGCACCGGGGCGCGCAGCACCGCGACCCAGCCACCACCGGCCGAGCCAGGCCAGGGCCGCCGGGACCAAACGCGCCGCCAGGACTCCCACCGCGACAGCGAGCAGCGCCGGCGCCACCTGGGCGACCGGCCCCTGGATCGCCCCCGTGACCAGGGCGATAACCACACCGGCCGCGCCCGCGACGATCATCGCCTCCAGCAGGCCGAGGCCCACCTTGGCCCGCTCGGCGGGGACCGATTGCAGCAGTTCGGCAATGGGCGCACGCACGACTGCACGCACCGACAGCACCGCGAGAGCCAGCATCCCCGCGAGGGCGAGCCCGGCGGCATACCAGGTGCCGGCGGGGAACTCGGCGGCCACCGGGGGTGAGTGGAGCCGACACCGAGCCGCCGCTGCCATCCCGAACGCCACCAACACCCCGACCGGCACCCCCACGACGACCGCGGGGAGCGTCTCGGACAGCAGCAGGCGACGGGCCCCGCCGCGGCCGCGTCCCCGAAGCCGAGCGATGGCGACCTCCGCGCGCCGCTGATCTGCCCCGGCGAGCAGCACCAGCCAGAGCACCGCGCTGAGCAGCAGGCCCAGCTGAGCCATCAGGATCGCGACAGTGATGCCCGCCTGGTCACTCGACGCGCGCGCCTGGGCCGCCAGGTCGGGCAGCAGGGTGCGCACGTGGACGGCGTCCGAGACCGCGGTGCCGAAGCGCTCCACTCCCATGGGGTAACTCACCCAGTCGGCGGCCACCGCACCGACCCCGGCGATGGTGTCGGCAGTCACCCGCTCGGTGCGCAGCGGCAGGTCGAGTCCGTAGTGCAACTGCGTCCACGACGCGGTGCCGCTGCCCGGCGCGCGGACGCGGCCGGTGAGGGACTCCTGCGCGGCGAGCATCACGTCATACCCCAGATCGCCGGCGGCGCGGCCGGTGAGGGGCTCGCCGAACCAGTACGGGCCGGGCACCGCTTCATAGATGCCGGTGATCGTCACGCTCGTCCAGGGTGCCGCTTCGACGCGCGAGACGGAGGCATCCCATTCGCCCAGCTCGATCTGCTGCCCCACGGACATCCGGTAGGCCCGCGCCTGATCGGCGCTGATGGCGACCTGTCCCGCCACATGGGGGCACCTGCCCGCGGTGAACCGCAGGTGCTCGCACATCCCCTCCCGCCACAGCAGGCGCCCCTCGGGCTGGTCCACGAGCGGCATCCGCCGCACGCCCACGAACACGCTGGGTATGCCGGGTGCCAGCACCTCCCGCAGCCCCGCGGGGATCAGGTCACGCTGGGCCTCGAAGGAGGTGGCCAGCAAGGGGTCACTCGTGCTGAAGGACACCACGGACACGCCGGCATCCTGAGCTGGGGTGTCATCCAGGATGGTGGCCACGACGGCCTGATCCACGGCGCGAACATACAAGGGCGCAAAGGCGAGCGACCCGGTGACCAGCGCGGACAGGAGCGTGACCACGAGGGCCTGCACCCATCGGTACCGCAGCGCTGCCAGCATGTTCGACCCTTCTCTTGACGCGACGCTATCGCCCGGGCCGCTGCCCTCGGACCCCCTCGGCCTCGAAACGCTCCGAGTGGCGCAGCAACTGGGTTCGGCTCGCTAGCGTCGTCAGTCCCGGCGTCGGAACAAGGGAAAGGCACGGACGCCGAGCAGATGGTTCTGCGACACGCTCCAGTGCTCGAGAACCCAGCCGACCTCTTCGACGGCTGACACCGTGAGGCTCCATTCTGGAACTGCGCCAGTGGTCAGTGGGGGGTCGAGGGTGAGGGCGCAGCAGAACACGTGGTCTCCGCGCTCATAACCGGTCCGCGCCGCGACGGCCACCTCAGCGTCAGCAGGCAATGTCATCTCGGTCGATCCCTTCTGTCTGCGGTGGGATGCTTCAGGGCATCCCCGTGGTAGTCAGTGTGCCTCTGCCGCGGACGCCAGGCGGACGTGACAGGCCTCTTGCTCACAAACATTAACTAGGGTGCGATCATCAGCGAGAGCGGGAGCCGAGGTGCCCATGGGTGAGGACGCAACGCCCGCCGGAGTTGCCCGAGAGGGCGGCGCTGGCGCGCAGGGAGATGCTGGTGTGGAGGGCGGCGCTGGTGTCTAAGAGCGGTGCTGCCTTGGAGGTTGCCGGGGTAGGGGTCCAGTGGGCCAACCACACGGCCCTGGAGGACATCACCTTCACCGCCGAGCCCGGCACTTTCCTGGCCGTGACCGGTCCGTCGGGCGCCGGCAAATCGACGCTGCTGTGGGTATTGGCTGGCGCGTCGGCACCGACCACCGGGCGGGTCACCGTGGGCGGGGAGGTCGTGACGGACCGCGCCGCGGCGGCCCGGTCAGGGATCGCATTCATCGCCCAGGGCAATGCCCTCTCGGCCGCGCTGACGGCCCTGGAGAATGTGCTGGTACCCCTCTTGGCGGCGGGGCGTCCGGCCCCGGAAGCGCGCAGCGCCGCTGCCGCCGCCCTGGATGCGGTCGGGCTCGGCGCGTCCCACACACACCTGGTCGAGGAGTTGTCGGGAGGCCAACAACAACGCGTCGCGATCGCGCGGGCGCTGGCCACCCGCCCCGCGTTGTTGTTGGCCGACGAACCCACCAGTGACTTGGATGCCGAGACCCGGGAGCGCATCGTGGCGCTGCTCGCGGACCAGGCCGCTGCCGGGGTGCTGGTCGTGATGGCCACTCACGATGCCTGGTGTGCCGAGCAGGCCGACCGCGAGATCCACCTGGATGCCGGCCGGATGAGCGTCGTGCGGTGAGGGCGCTGTGGTGCGGTCAGGCCCCCTCCGGCCCGCCGCTCCCCCTCACCTAACTTCTGCTAGCAAAGGGTGCGCTTCGAGCCACATGATGCATCCTGTGGTTCGTAGCGCAGCCTCTGCTAAGACGGGCGGGACGGCCGTGGCGGGTATGACGGGCCGGGCGTCCGAGACGCCAAGACCGCGTGGCCCGCTCGGACGGGACCCGGGCAGCTGACCGAGCCCGATCCCCGGCCCGCTACGGTTAGGGGGTGCCAGCGCTGACGCGTGCCCTGTTCAGAGGGCTCTTCGACGACGCCGCGGTCTTCCCGCCGGGCAAGGCGCCGCTCGATCTTGCGGTTGCTTCGCATCGCCGCCTCAGGCGAGGCCCCTGGAGCGACCTCATCGGGCCGTTGTTGCTGCCGCCCCAAGCCATCCCCGCGGCCCTCGACCTCGCCGGGTTAGCGGACCTGCGCGACGCCGAGAATCCCCCTGTGCACGACGGCGAGCTCGACGAGCGGGACGCGCCGAGCACGCCCGCCCTGGACATCGGGATCGCGGCGCGCCCCGGCACCGCCCCAGCGCAGGTCGAGCGCGCTGCCCACCTGGCGGCCGACGACTCCCGGGTGGACCTGCGCCTGGTGGAGCTGGGTTGGCAGGAGCGCTGGGAGCACATCCAACTTCCCGCTCCGGCGGTCGTGGTCGAAGTCCCGCGCGGCACCGAGCAGGCCCTCGCGGTCACCGAGATTGCCGTGGCTGCCGCCGAACGGGAGCACCCGGCATACCTCGCGAAGTACCGCACCGGCGCCACCGAGACCTGGGCTTGGCCCTCCGAGCGCGAGCTCGCTCGCACCATCCAGGGCGCCGTGGCGATGGACGTGCCCCTGAAGCTCACCGGCGGTCTGCACCACGCAGTGCGCTGCGACACGCCGGACGCCGGGCCCATGCACGGCGTCCTCAACGTCCTGGCGACCTTTGCCCAAGCCCGTGCCGGGCAGCCCGTGTCAGCCCTAGCGACCACCCTCGCCGAGCGGGAGCCCGCGGCGCTGATCGCTGCCTTGGCCGCCCTGAGCCCGCAGTCCGTTGAGCGGCTGCGGGCGGACTTCCCGTCCTACGGGTGCTGCACCGTGACCGAACCCATTGGCGAGCTGGTCGCCTTGGGCGTTCTGACCGATCCCGCTGCCCTGGAAGGTGATTCGCTATGAGCTGGTGGCATGATCTGCCCGCCGACGAGCCCTTTGGCTTGGACAACCTGCCGTATGGCGTGGCCGACCTCGACGGTGGCCCCCGGGTCGTTGTTCGGATCGCCGATCACGCCCTGGACATCTCCCGGCTCGCCGAGAAGGCGGGTATGGAGTCCGGTCGCGTCTGGGCGACGGCGAACCTCAACGGTTTCCTCGACCAAGGGCCCGAGGCGTGGGCGTCGGCGCGCACCTGGCTGCAGGAGACCCTGCGCGGAACGGAACGCTCCGACTGCGTCGCGGAGAACCTGCACCCCCTCGCGGAGCTCACCATGCGGCTGCCCATCGAGGTCGCCGACTACGTGGACTTCTATGCCAGTGAGCATCACGCGACCAATGTCGGGCGGATGTTTCGACCCGATCAAGCACCCTTGACCCCCAACTGGAAACACCTGCCGATCGGTTACCACGGCCGGTCCGGCACCATCGTGCTCAGCGGGACCGAGATCGTGCGACCCCAGGGGCAGCGGAAGGCACCCACTGACCCGGAGCCGGTGTTTGGGCCCAGCACCCGCCTCGACATCGAGGCCGAACTCGGGTTCGTCGTTGGCGGGCGCAGCGCCCTCGGCGAACCGGTGGCCTTGGCGGATGCGTGGGACCACCTCTTCGGGGTGGTGCTTCTCAACGACTGGTCCGCGCGGGACATCCAGGCCTGGGAGTATGTCCCGTTGGGTCCCTTCCTCGGCAAGAGCTTCGCCACCTCGATCGGTGCCTGGGTGGTGCCGATGGCCGCCCTGACCCAGGCCCGCACGCCGCTGCCTGGGCAGGATCCGCAACCCCTGCCCTACCTGACGGGCTCGACGGCATACGGCCTCGACATCGATCTTGAGGTCGACTGGAACGGGAGCGTGGTCTCCAGGCCGCACTACCGGGATATGTACTGGTCCCCCGCGCAGATGCTCACCCATATGACCGTCAATGGCGCCTCCCTGCGCACTGGCGATCTCTTCGGTTCCGGCACCATCTCCGGGCCCGAGAAGCAGACCCGGGGCTGCTTCCTGGAGCTGACCTGGAGCGGTCAGGAGCCGCTCACCTTGCAGGACGGCTCGACTCGTACCTTCCTCGAGGATGGCGACACCATCATCTTGCGGGCGAGTGCGCCCGGCCCGGCTGGCACTGTCATCGGCCTCGGCGAGTGCGTCGGCACCATCGCGGCGGCCCGCACCTAGGCGCTGCGCTGGCTAGTCTCGCTGGCGCACCTGCTTGCCCTGGACGACATTCGTGGCGGCGATCTTGTCGTGCAGCGCCTGTCGCTGTGGGTCCCAGGCCGGGAAGAGCAGGTCGACCATGCGCACGAGCAGCGCCAGGGCGCTCAATGCCCCCGGAAGGGTGCCCAGAACCGCGGTCGCCAGGGTGAGGAAGTAGCGGCGCACGGCGACCGGCAAGGGCAACGGTCCCGGGGTGTCGCGGCGCCGGACGCTGATCCGCAAGGCCATCTTGCCGGGGGTCGCCCCGAACCGGGTCAGGAAGGCGACGTGGTAGATCAGGCCGACGATCACGCTGATCCCGACGAAGGTGTAGAAGTCCGATCCCGTCATATAGACCGAGAGGTCTTGGCTGAGGTTTTCGAATGCTGTGGGATCGGTGCTGTTCAGGGCCTGCGTGAAAGCGTCGAGCCACGGCTGCAGCGCCCGCATCAGGAAGTAGCCCCCCAGGATGAAGGTGATAACGGCGGTGATCAGACCATCGAGTATGAAGGCCCCCACCCGCTGCCAATATCCCGCCAGGGGCACCCCGTCCGGTGTCGCCGGACCGGTCGGCCGGGCGCCGGCGGCGCCCCATCCGGGCACCTGACCAGGCTGTCCCCACTGCTGGGGGGGCTGTCCCCACTGCTGAGGGGGCTGCCCATACTGCTGAGGGGGCTGGCCATAGGGCTGCTGTGTGGGCTGGTTGGCCCCGGGGTGGCCGCCGCGCCACCCGTAAGGATCGTCGCCACCGGGACGTTCGGCGCCAGCCCCTGCACCGGGCGCCGCGCTCCCAGCATCCACGGGTGACACCGCCGTCACCGGAGGGACGGCGCGGGTGGAGCGCGGGGCGGTATGCCGGCTCCAGAGCACCCCGTCGAAGTAGCGCAATTGGTCCGGCGCGTCCGGATCGTCATACCAGCCGGGCGAGGTCGGGTTCGTCACCCTCCGATCTTGTCACGCGTACCTGGGGAGCCCTGCCACCGCGCCCGGGCGCGCATCTAGGATTCCCCCATGATCGAGCAACGCCGCATCCTCGCCACCGCCATCCCAGGCCCCAAGAGTCTGGCCCTGGGCCAGCGCAAGACCGCTGCGGTGTCCGCGGCAGTCGGGACGGGGCTACCCGTCTACATCGAGGCGGCGGCCGACGGCATCCTGCGCGATATCGACGGCAACCAGCTCATCGACTTCGGCTCGGGTATCGCCGTGACCAGCGTCGGTAACGGCAATCAGCGGATCATCGACGCGGTGAGTCGGCAGATCGCCGACTTCACCCACACCTGCTTCATGGTCACGCCGTATGAGGAGTATGTCGCCGTCGCGGAGGAACTCGCCGCGCTCACGCCCGGAGACCATGAGAAGCGTTCCGCGCTCTTCAATTCCGGCGCGGAGGCGGTCGAGAATGCCATCAAAGTGGCCCGCTCGGCGACCGGTCGCCAGGCGGTTGTCGCTTTCGATCACGCCTACCACGGGCGTACCAACCTGACCATGGGATTGACCGCGAAGAACATGCCCTACAAGCACCGATTCGGTCCCTTCGCCTCCGAGATCCACCGCGTCCCCATGGCCTACCCCTACCGCTGGCCGACCGGCGCGGATCGGTGCCTGGAGGAGGCGTTCGAGGAGTTCGTGGCGCTGGTGCATGCTCAGATCGGTGAGGACAACACGGCTGCGGTCATCATCGAACCGATCCAGGGCGAGGGTGGTTTCATCGTGCCGCCCGACGGGTTCTTGACCAAGGTCGCCCAGTATTGCCGCGACAACGGGATCGTCTTCATCGCCGACGAGGTGCAGTCGGGCTTCTGCCGCACCGGCGACTGGTTCGCCAGTGACCACGAGGGCGTGGTTCCCGACCTGATCACCACGGCCAAGGGGATCGCTGGCGGTTTGCCTCTGGCGGCGGTTACCGGTCGGGCCGAGTTGATGGATGCCGTTCACGTGGGCGGCCTCGGGGGGACGTATGGCGGGAACCCGGTCGCCTGCGTGGCTGCGCTCGCGGCCATCGAGACGATGCGCGAGGACGACCTGAATGCCGCGGCGCGAGCTATCGAGGACACGTTGACCCCGCGGCTGAAGGAGCTCGCGGACCGCACCGGGCGGATCGGTGAGATCCGCGGCCGCGGCGCCATGCTGGCCATCGAGTTGGTCAGCGACCAGGGCGCCAAGACCCCGGACCCCGCGCTCACGGCGGCCGTGAACAAGGCCTGCCACGCGCGCGGCCTGGTCACCTTGACCTGCGGCACCTTCGGCAATGTCTTCCGATTCTTGCCTCCGCTGACGATCGCCCCCGAGTTGCTCACCGAAGGCATGGACATCCTGGACGAGGCCTTCGACGCCGCCCTCGGGTGAGTCCCCCGCGGCTGCGTTTGGCCAAACCCGCCCGTCGGGTCTCCCCGGCAGGTCGTGGCAACCGTGCTGTTAGCAGAGGTTAGCTTCAGGTCCACATGATGCAGCATGTGGACCTGAGCGCACCTTCTGTTAGCAGAGGTTGCATCAGGGGGCGAACGGCGGCGGCCCACGGTCGGCCCACGCGGGCGGGGGGCTAGAGGTTGCCGCGCTTGTCCTGCTCGCGCTCGATGCTCTCGAAGAGCGCCTTGAAGTTGCCCTTGCCGAACCCGAGTGAGCCGTGTCGCTCGATGACCTCGAAGAACACGGTCGGTCGGTCGCCGAGCGGCTTGGTGAAGATCTGCAGCAGATAGCCGTCCTCGTCCCGGTCCACCAGGATGCTGCGCTTCTTCAACTCCTCGATCGGCACGCGCACCTCGCCGATCCGGGCGCGCAGTTCCGGGTCGTCGTAGTAGGCGTCCGGGGTGTGCAGGAACTCGACACCCTCTCGGCGCAGCTCATCGACGGTCCGCAGGATGTCGTTCGTTGCGAGCGCCAAGTGCTGGGCTCCGGGACCGGCGTAGAAGTCGAGGTACTCATCGATCTGGCTGCGCTTCTTGGCGATGGCCGGCTCGTTCAACGGGAACTTCACCCGGTGGTTGCCATTGGCGACCACCTTGGACATCAGCGCCGAGTAGTCCGTCGCGATGTCGTCACCGATGAATTCGGCCATGTTCACGAAGCCCATGACTTTGTTGTAGAAGGCAACCCACTCATCCATCTTGCCGAGTTCGACGTTGCCGACGATGTGATCCAGCGCCTGGAAGAGCCGCTTGGGGGCGCCGTCGCGCTTGACGAAGCCGGATTCGCGGGCGACATACCCGGGGACGTGCGGGCCTGCATACCGCTGCCCGTTGACCTCCCGCTGCACGAGGGTATGCCGGGTCTCGCCATAGGTCGCGATCGCCGCCAGCCGTACGCTGCCAAACTCGTCACTGATCTCGTACGGCTCGGCGAGGACCCGTGCCCCGGCCCGCTTCGCCTGGGCGATGCACTTGTCGACGTCCGGGACCTCAAGGGCGATGTCGACCACACCGTCACCGTGCCGCGCCTGGTGCGCGATGAGCGGACTCTGCGGATCGACCCCGCCTTTGAGCACAAACTTGATGGATCCGGATTTCAGCACGAACGCTTTGTGGTCGCGATTGCCGGTCTCCGGCCCGGAGTAGGCGATCAACTCCATGCCCCAGACGGACTGGTAGTAGTGCGCTGCCTGCGTCGCGTTGCCGACGACGAAGACGATCGCATCCCATCCGGTCACCGGAAAGGGATCGCTCGATTCGTCGTACTCGATCAACCCGACGAGCTGCTTGAGCTGGTTCAGGTTCAGCTGCGCTTCACGTTCGGACTCGGTCAAGGTCACAGTGCTATCAGCCATGCCCTTCAGACTGTCGTTTCCCACCCCAGGTGTGCAACAAGGCTGAGTAGTGTTACTCAATTTGCCCATTGGCATGGCAACTTGATCGGTCAACTGCCACCATGGTCACGTGGCTCCCCCTTCCCCCGCAACCATCGACGAGTTGGATGCCCGACTCATCGACATCTTCTCCGACAACCCTGACGTGGGTGTCCTCGGCGCCTCCCGGCAACTCGGGGTTGCCCGGGGCACGGTGCAGGCTCGTCTCGACCGGCTGGCTCAGCGTGGCGTGATCCGCAGCTTTGCGCCGACCCTCGACCCGGCAGCCCTCGGCTTCCCGGTCACGGCCTTTTGCATGCTCGAGATTCGCCAGCGGCAGGGCCACTCCCCCGTCGTCGAGCACTTGAGCAGCATTCCCGAGGTCTTGGAGATTCACTCCGTCACCGGAAATGGCGACCTCTTGGTGCGCGTCGTGGCCCGCGACAACGCCGATCTCGGCCGCGTCATCGATTCCGTCATCGACGACGTCCATGTGATCCGGGCCAACACGGCAATCTCGCTGGTGACCCATCTCGAACACCGCACCGCCCCGCTGCTGGCCCGCGCACTCGAGATCTGAACGCGCCGAACGGCCGCCCACCTGCTCCCGGTGGCCGGCCGTTCGGCGTATGCAGCAGCGCCGCAATGCGGCGCCCGCGGGTCAGCCGCGGAAGGCCGCCCACTGGGCGTTCATCCGGGCCCGCTGTCCAGCCGTGAACATATTCATGCACGAGTCATCCGTGTAGTCCATGAAGTTGCGGATCGGGTCCATCCCCGGCGCCGGGCAGGTGTTGCGCCCCGCCGGGCAGCCGAAGGCCGGGGACTTCTCGGCGGGTGTGTCGGCAACCTGGTCGCCCGCACCCGCGCAGCCACCCTGGAAGGTGTGCCACAAGCCCATCCAGTGCCCGACCTCGTGCGTGCCGGTGTCACCGAGGTTGTACGGCGCCGCAGAGCCACCCGGCAGGCTGGAGTGCAGCAGCACCACGCCATCCATCTTGTCTCCGGCGTTCCCGTCGAACGGGAAGGTTGCCCAGCCGAGCAGGCCCCCGCTCAGATTGGCCGTGTAGATGTTGAGGGTGTTGGTGCCACCCTTGCGCAGCGCTGTCTTCATCGCGCGCTCGGCCGACGACCCATAACCCAGGTTGAACCACGACGCATTGTTGACCCGCTTGGTCGCCTTGAGCTGGAAGGTGAACCCGGCGCTGCTGAAGGCCTTGTTGAGCACCGTCATCTGCTTGGTGACGCGTGCCTGGGTCACCGAACCAGCGGCCCCGGAGGTGATGATGTTGAAGTACACCGGGATGGCGGTACCCGGCACCGCGCGGCCCGCTGCGTCATACGCCCGACCGTCGGCGCCCAACTGCAACCCGCGGTCGGCCAGCGCCTTGTGGAAGATCTTCTCCGCGGCGGCGACCTCGCTGGCCGTGGCGTCGTTGGGATCCTTGGCGGTGCCCCCCTTGGCCACTCGAGCATCGGTGTGCTCCACACACTCGGCGGCGGCGGCGCTCTCGCTGGCGACAACCTTCGCGGAGGCCGGTGCCGCCCCGAAACCGAGGGCCATCAAGGCCGCACTCGGCAGGGCGAGCATGACGCGACGTGACATAACTGTTCCTCTCTCATTCCCCCTCGGGACAAGGGCCCCGAGCGCGTCCACCCTAGCCACAGATTGCCCGGTATGCCGCGGAACGCGCCCACTCACCATGGCAAACTCACACTGCGAGCAGCTCAGTCGGACCCGTCTTGGGGTGCGCGCAGGCCGTCGTAGATTTCCTTGCACTCGGGGCATACCGGGAACTTCTTCGGGTCGCGCCCCGGCACCCACACCTTGCCGCACAGGGCGACCACGGGTGCCCCCGTCAGCGCCGACTCGAGGATCTTCTCCTTGCGCACATAGTGACTGAAGCGCTCGTGATCGCCGGGTTCTTGCAGTTGCGGCACGACCTCGGTGCGTTCCAGGGTTGCGGTGCCCGTCTGCGGGCCGCCGGGAGCGATCGGGTCGTCGAGGCCGGGGGTGCTCATAGGGCGGCAGTGTAGGCGAGCCAGCCCGGTGGCGCCCTGATCCAGGTGTGAGCCTTCAGTTCAGCCCCGGGTCCGCGGGATAGGTCGCGACCAGGGCCAGCGGCCCCCGCTGGCGGGCCAGAACCTCTCGCCAGAGGTTGCACTCGGCCGGGGCGAAAGCATCCCCTACGGCGCGCGCGACGACATACCAACTCCCGCGGGCGATCTCCATCTCCAGTTGCCCCGGCGCCCACCCCGAATAGCCCGCGAAGACTCGCAGGCGCTCGACCGTTGGGAGCACCAGTGCGGGGTCGCTGTCCAGATCGACCAGGCCGATGCCGCTGAAGATCCCGCGCACCCCGGGCAGGGGTTCCCCGATGCCAGGCACCTGCGCGACCGCGAGGGCCGAGTCGACCTCGACCGGCCCGCCCTGGAACAACATCCCCGATCCCCGATCGCTGCTTCCCCAGCCGGGGAGCACGGCGTCGACCAGGGCCGGCAGCGCGCGACCTAGGACCACGCCCTGCGCCCCGTCAGGTCCGTGATGCAGCAGCAGCACCACGCAGCGATAGAAGATCCCCTCGTCGATCTGGGGGGTAGCCACCAGGAGCTGACCCGTGAGCTCTGAACCTGCGCTCATGCCCATCATTGTTGCCCACGCTGGGGCCGGACCAGCGTGGCACCCGGCGAGTGCGACGACGTTGGCGACATTTGACACTACTCTGCCGCACATGGATGCCTTCGTGGAAATGACCGGGGTCGGCTCAGCCAGTGCAGCCCCGGATGTCGTCTCGCTCGACTTGTCCGTCCGCAGCCCGGGCGCTTCGGTCGCCGAGGCGCTGGGCGCAGCTGATCACGGGATGGCGGCGATCATCGACATCGCCCGCCAGCACTCGTTGGCGGGGCGCGACCTGCAGACCACCTCGGCGTCGGTGTACCCGCAGTATGACCAGCAGGGGGTCTCCGTCATCGGCTACCTTGCCCAACAGTCACTGAGGCTGCGGGTGCGGGACCGTGCCCTCGTGGGGACCCTGATCAATGCCTTCTCCGCGGCCATCGGCAACACCCTGACCGTCGACAACATCGGGCTTCAGATCGACGACCCAGCCCCTTTGCTGACCCTGGCCCGGCAGGGCGCCTTCGAGGACGCCGCGCGCAAGGCACACCAGTTCGCCGACCTCGCGGGACGGCAACTGGGACCCGTCCTCTTCGTCGTCGACTCCCCCGCCCCCGCCTTCCCCGGCCCGGTGGCCCGAGGGGCGATGATGAAGTTCGGCAGTGAGGACACCGCCGCCGGGATGGCCGTCGAGGTCGGCGAGAATGCGGTCTCCGCACACGTGACCGTGCGCTGGGCCTGGGCCTGACGCTCAGGGCTTGATCTTTCACTCACAGAAGGAGTTTCGGTATGTCGTGGCTTGACATCCTCGGTTGGGCCGGCTCGGCGCTGCTGATCGTCTCGGTGATGCAGACTCGCATCCTGCGCTTGCGCCTGCTCAACCTCGCCGCCACGCTGGCGTTGCTCGTCTTCAACTGGGGCATCAGCGTCTGGTCGATGGTCGCGATGAACTTCGCGCTGGCCGTGCTGAACATCTACTACATCATCAAACTGCGCCGTGAGCACCGGGGCGCGGGCACCGCATACGAGGTCGTGGCGGTCGCGGCGCAGGACCCGAGCCTGGTGCACTTCGTGGCGCGCCACCAGAGCGATATCGCCAAGTACAACCCCGGCTTCGCCGGCGTCGACCCCGACTCTTCGGCGTATCTGCTGCAACATGGCGACACCACGGCCGGAGTCGTTCTGGTCCACGATGCCGGGGCGGGGGTCGCGCAGATCGATCTGGACTATGTGACGGCGCCCTATCGGGACTTCTCGCCGGGAGAGTTCGTCTTCCGCGACTCGGGCCTCTTCCAGCGCCAAGGCGTGCGCCGAATCCTGACCCGCCCGGGGATGATCACCACACACTACGAACGGCTCGGCTTCACCCCCGAGGGCGATCACTGGGCGCTCACGTTGGAGCCCGCCCCCAGCGGGACAGGTGCCACAGCGTGATGGATCGTTCGAGGTGGAGGTGGCGGGAATCGAACCCGCGTCCACTGACGGCGAACCAGGACTTCTCCGGGTGCAGTGCGCTAAGGATTTTCTCGGCCCCAGGACGCGCGCGCACACGTTCCCTGACAGGCCCAGCCGGGTAGGAGTCCCGCGCCACCCCCCGGCGAGGTGACGCAGCAAGATCTCTAGCTGACGCTGGTGACTATGCCGAGATCATGCATAGGCCAACGGACTTCAGGCTCGCTTAGGCAGCGAGGGCGAAGTCGGTGCGCTGTGAATTGGCACCTATTGGTTGCACGGAGCGTTGACGAGATAACCGTGCATCCTCGACCCGCTTCCCCTGGAAAACCGACCAATGTCGAAACCGATCACCCCCGTGGGGGACGTTCCATCACGCTGTGGACTTGTCATGTTGCGCGCGGCTGCGACGCAATACTTTCAGTATGACGGCTAACGCCGCCCCGCCCAAGTCCATTCCTGGAGGTCGCCGTATGACGGGTGCCCGCGCCCTGCGCGCCGGGGTCACCGCCGCACTCCTGACCGCGCTGGCCGGCTGTGCCCTCCTGCCTGACCCCGACCTTCCCACCCCGAGGACCGGGACGGACTCCGCGACGGCGGGCCCGGCTCGGCCACCCAGCCCGAGCACTGGAACCAGGCCGACCGACACCCGACCCACCGGCACCGGGCCCACCGGCACCGGGCCCACCGGCGCGCCGGCCGGGTGTCGCGAGAACACCGCCCTCCCCGGCACCCCGGTCTCGCGGCACCTCACCCCGATGCCCGGAACGGCGGCGTCCCTGCGCGCCCTCGACGCCTTGGTGATCGCCGAGCGCAGCCGCGGCGACGACTTCTGCCGCTCCGCATTCGGCCCCTCGACCTGGCCGGATCTGGACGGCAATGGCTGTAGCGCGCGCCAAGACACCCTGCGGCGCCAAGGCCGAGAGGTGCGCCTGGGCATCATTGCCAGCCACGCGACCGGATGCCGGGAGGTGCTGTCCGGGACCTGGCTCGATGCCTACACCGGGGAGCGGCTGGTCGGCACGAATATGAAAGACCCCCGGATCGCCGCGAGCATCCAGATCGACCATGTCGTTTCGCTCTTCAATGCCTGGGTCTCCGGCGCCCGCGCCTGGCCGGCGCAGCGTCGGGTCCAGTTTGCCAACGACACCTCGATCCATGAGCTGTATGCCGTCGCGGCCGCCACCAACTTCGACAAGAGCTATCGCGGGGCCGAGAGTTGGCGGCCACGCCCCGCGTACCAGTGCCGGTTCGCCCGCGCCTATGTCGAGGTCAAGTCGACCTATCGACTCACCGTCATCCCTGCGGAGCGGGACGCCTTGCGGCAGATGCTGGCCACCTGCTGACCTGACCGGGGCGCCCGCACACCCCGGCAACCGAAGCAACCAGCGCACCCGTGCCCCGGCGGCAACCCGGCAGCGGCGGCATCCCGCGGGGGCACGCAGGCCACCGGCAGGCGAGCTACCAACTACCGCCGGAGGAGCCGCCGCCGCCACCACCGGAGAATCCGCCGCCCCCCGAGAACCCGCCGCCCCCGGAGAAGACGCTGTCGCCGGAGGAACCGGGGGTCGAGATGAACGTCCCTGCCGCTTGCGTGGCAAAGTCGTCGACTCCGGAGGTGACCGAGTCGAACATCCCGCCGGTGCCCCAGCTGGGACCGACATACCAGTTCGGGGCGTTGATGGCCACGCCCGCGGCGGCGGCGGCCGCCGCAACCTCCTGGAAGGTCTTGGCCCACTTCTCGGCGACTCCGAAGACGATGGCATACGGCAGGAAGGCGGAGAAGATCTGCTGCGCCTCCTCGAACCGGATCTGGTTGGCCTCGGCGGTGACGAGATACTGCCGGAACCCCAGCGCTTGGGCGAGCACCGCACTGCCGTCGGCGGTGCGCGACGCCATCCGACGGCCTAGGAGGTTGACGATCAGCGCGCTGACGATCAGGCCCAGGCCGAGGATCGTGGTGCCCGAGAGGGGCAACGCCGACAGCGGGCGCCCGGCCGGCAGGACATTGCCCAGGAAGAAGATGGCAGCCAGTCCGAGGAAGAAGAGCACCGCGCCCAGACCCGACCAGGAGTTGCGCTGGCTCTGCGGGGAGCGTCGGAACCAGCCGCGCCGCACGACCTCGCCATACATCGACCCCTGGACCGCGGTCAGCGTCGATGCGAAGGTGTTCTTCAACTCCGACAGCCGCACCCGTGGACCATCGGCGAACACGCCCTGCAGGAGCACCTCTTCGTAGTCGCTGAGGGCCCGGGCATTCGGCGGCGGGGTGGTTTGCGTGAGCAGCCAGTCGGTGCGCCGCCAGGCCTTCTCGGTTTCGGTGATGGTCAAGAAGCCTCGGACGGCCAGGTCGAGCAGGGTCGCCGTCACGTCGACGGTGTCGGCGCTCTCATCGATCAGCGTGCCGATCATTCCGGGCTGCACGCCCGCGGGCGGGGTGAACGCGACGGCGATCGGTGCCGGGCGGGCGCGGCGAATGATGGATGCCTGCTCGCCCGCCCCTGGGGTCAAGCCGGGGGTGAGCCCGGCATACGCCTCGTCGCGGCCTCGGGTCCAGACCAAGGTGGCCATGCCGGCCGCCGCAAGCAGCGGTATGAAGAGTCCCAGTCCGCCGGTCAGTTGCCCGAGCCGGCGCGTGAGCGCCGGCGAGACGTCGTCGGCGCCAATGTCCTCGTTGCTCGTGGATCCCTCGATGAGATTGGGCCCGATCTCCCCGTCGAAGGCCGAGCGCGGCAGCGAGAGCGCGACCGTCATCGCCTGTCCCGGCTCCAAGTCGGAGTGGCCGAAACTCGATGGTGACCCGCCGCTGGACTCGCACAGCGAGTCCGACCCTTGGCCGCCGTAATTGCAGCCGACCTGCAGGGGCACCTCCGGCGCGGCCACGGTGGCGACGATCTCGTCATACCACTGCTCGTTGGCGATTCCCACGACGTCGTGGACGAACTCGGCACGCTCGGTGTCGATGACATTGACCACGTCTGCGAGCGTGTAGGCGATCACATAGGTGTGCGTCCCGCTGACGACCTCATCGGGGCTGCCGATACGCAGGTGCACGTAGGCACCGAAGTCGCTCTCCTGGACATCGACGGGCGCGCCGCTCGGGGAGGAGACCTGCAGGTCGCTCAACCGGTAGTAGCGGTAGACGTCGTCGCGGTCCTGGTAGCCGGCCCGCACCCGGATGTCGCGGGTGATCCCGTGGCGCTCGGCGCCGTCGGGGAAGATGTGCTCGATGGTCTCGGTGATGGCGACCGAGCCGTCCCGGCGCAGCTCCATGGCGTTGACATAGGAGCCGATGCGCTCGCCGCTGCCCACCGCCGCGAAGCCCCGGTCCAGGAAGGTAGCCCGATCCAGGCCCGAGGCGTGCGCCAGCGCGGGCGCCACCCCGAGGATGAGCGCGAGCGCGGCAAGCGCGCTGAGAACCAACCGTCGCATCCGTGCTACTCCCCGCGCACGTGCAGCGCCCGGGCGATATCGCGCTGATCCTGACGCTCCCGCAGCGCGTGCCGCTTGTCATACGCCTTCTTGCCGGTCGCCACCCCCAACTCGACCTTGGCGCGCCCGTCGACGAAATACAACGCCAAGGGCACGATGGTGCGGCCGCTCTGGCGGGTCGCGGCGTGCAGCTTGGCCAGTTGACTGCGGTGCAGCAGCAGTTTGCGCCGTCGCCGCGGCGTGTGGTTGGTCCAGGTGCCCTGGACGTACTCGGGGATGTGCACGCCCTCGAGCCACAATTCATCGCCATAGAACGTGGCGAAGCCGTCGGCGAGCGAGGCCCGTCCCATGCGCAGCGATTTCACCTCGGTGCCCATCAGCGCCAGCCCTGCCTCCAGGGTGTCCTCGATGAGGTAGTCGTGACGGGCCTTGCGATTGCTCGCGATGACCTTGCGCCCGCTGTCCTTGGCCACCTGCTCCGCCCTTTGCTCGAGGTTTCGTCGATCCGCGCCGCGTCGCGCGGTGCCCGAACAGGCTACCTGGCCCGTATGCGGTGCGTCCGCCTGGTTTAGAGCCAGGTCCGGGGATCCTTGGGGACCCCGTTGAGGCGGGCTTCGAAGTGCAGGTGACAGCCGGTGGATAGACCGGTCGTCCCGACATAGCCAACCAGTTGGCCGCGAGCCACCGAGCCACCGCCGACGGCCATCGACTGCAGATGGTTGTAGGTCGTGGCCAGCGATCCGCCGCTCACCTGCCCATGCGCCACGATGACCTGGTTCCCATAGCCCCCGCCCCAGCCCGCGGAGACGACCGTGCCGGGCGCCGCGGCATACACCGGGGTGCCGCACCCGGCGGCATAGTCCCGCCCGGCATGCAACCGGGCATACCCGAGGATCGGGTGCACCCGCCAGCCGAATTCCGAGGAGACCCACCCGGTGCGCACCGGAGCCGACAGGAAGCCACCGCTGGCCGGCGGATTGGCGCTCGGGCTGGGCTTGGGCTTCGGTCCGCCACCCGAACCATTGTTCTGCGCGGCTAAGGCTTCGCGACGCTTGCGTTCCTCTTCCGCCTTGCGCGCGGCCTCCTCCTGGCGGGCAATCTCTGCCAGCCGGGCAGCGATCTGATCCGACTGAGTGGTGAGGTCGTCATACCGCTGCTTCTCGGACGCCTTCTCGCGCTCCAGTGCGCCGGTCGCGTTGGCCTGACGGGCCTCCAGATCCTCCAATTGTGCCTGCGCGGCCGCGGCCGCCGCGGCGCTGGCGGCGGCGGCGGCCAAGGCCGCCTCGGTGGCCGCCTGGGCAATCGCCACCTTGGCTCGGGTCGCGGCCAGGAAGTCTTGGGTCGCCACCAGCGAGGCACTCGTCGTCGCCAAGTCCTGCAATGCCCCGCTCTGGATCTCGCCCAACACCTCGTTCAACGCCATCCGGTCGGCGAGTTGCTGCGGGTCGGCTGCATCCAGCGCCACCGCCAGGGTCCCCGTGCCCTGCTCCTCATACAGCTGGGCCGCGAAGCCGGCCACCTGGCTGCGGGTCTCTTCCAGCGCGGCCTGCGTGGCGGCCAACTGTTCGCGGGCCTTCTGCTCGTCGGCGCGCGCGACGGCCAGGTCGGCCTTGGCCTGCTCGTTGCGGGCCTGCGCGTCCTGCTGGGCCTGCCGCGCCGCGGCCAGTGCATTGCGAGCCGCGGGAAGCTTGCTCCGGGTTTCCTGGAGTTCCTTCATGGCCCGAGCCAGTTGCGCCGAGGTGTGTTCCAGGTCGTCGTGCAGCGCGCTGATGCGCGCCTTGACCTTACGTTGGTCGTCGCGAAGGTCGGCGGTGGCCGGAGTGCCGATCACCACGCCGCCAGCGAGCGTCATCGCCGCCAGCGAGGCAGCCCAGGCCGCGCTCCGGCGGGCGCGCTTTGGTCGTCCCACGTGCATCATCGGTCCCAAGGGTAGCCACAGCCTTCGTGACCGGCCAGTAAACCCCGATGTTTGGCGTGTCGCCAGGGCCGAACTAGACCCGCAAGTAGCGCCAGAGCGTGATCGTCGAGGTGATGATCGCCAAGGCGAACGCCATCCCCCCCAGGATCGGGGCGATATGCCAAATGTCGGTGGTGCCGATGGCGACCTGCCGCAGCACGACATTGCGGCTGTTGTCGCCGACCAGGGCCCGCATGGCGGCAAAGAGCAGCCCGAGGGCTAGGCCGGCGCCGACCAGGGCGGCGATGAGCGTTTCGGCGATGAAGGGCAGCCGAATGGCCATATTGGAGGCCCCCACCAGCCGCATGATCCCGATCTCGCGGCGGCGACTGAAGGCGGCCTGGCGGATCGTCGTGGCCATGAGCAGCACCGCACACAGGACCATCAGGACCGCCAGGGCCACGGCATACCGGGTGAACTTGTTCAAGATGGTGAACAGCCGCTCCAGGACCTGCTTTTGGTCCTGGACCGACGACACCCCGGGGGCGTTCTCGAAGGTCGAGGCTACGACCTCATACTTCGAAGGATCCGAGAGCTGCACGCGATAGCTCGAGGGGATCTCCCCCACCTTGATATTGCCCAGGATCGGGGAATCCTTGAACTGCTCCCGGAAGCGGTCGAATGCCTCCTGCTCGGATTCGAAGAAGACCTCCTTGACGAGCGGGCGCAGCTGCTCCAACTGGGAGCGGACATTCTGCTTCTGGTCCTCGGTCACCGGGCCTGTGCATGGGGTGCGCGAGGTCGCGGTGCACAAGAAGATGGAGACCTGGACCCGGTCATACCAATAGCCCTTCATGACATCGGCCTGACGTTGCGCGAGCAAACCCAAGCCGAGCAGGAAGAGGGAGATCATGGTCACCAAGACCACCGAGATGGCCATCGAGAGGTTGCGACGCAGGCCGACCCAGACGTCACCGAGCAGGAAGCGCAGCCGCATCTAGTCCTCCCCCCGGACGTGCTCTTCGGCCCAGTCGGCATCGGGATTGGTCCACAGGTCCGCTGGATGCTCATGTCCTGGCGCCGGGTGCGCGACGGGGGATTCGGCCCGCGGCACATAGGTGCCCTGTTCCTCATCGCGCACCACCACGCCGTTTTCCAGCTCGATCACCCGGCGCTGCAGCTCATCGACGATGACATTGTCATGGGTGGCCATCACCACGGTCGTGCCGTATTGCTTGTTGATGCTCGCCAGCAACCGCACGATGTCCAGGCTGGTCGCGGGGTCGAGGTTGCCCGTCGGCTCGTCCGCGAGGAGGATGGCCGGCTTGTTGACGACGGCCCGGGCGATGGCGACGCGCTGCTGCTCGCCGCCGGAGAGCTCGTGCGGCATCCGGCGGCCCTTGCCCTGCAACCCCACCAGCTCGAGAGTCTCGGGAACCAGGGTCTTGATGACGCGATTGGGACGACCCAACACCTGGAGGGCGAAGGCGACATTTTGGGTCACATTCTTGTTGGGGAGCAGCCGGAAATCCTGGAAAACCGTCCCGATCTGCCGGCGCAGCCGCGGCACCTTGCGCGGCGGCAGCAAGCCCAGGTCGTTGCCGGCGACGAGTACCGAGCCGCTGCTCGTCGGTTCCTCGCGAATGACCAAACGCAGCATGGTCGACTTCCCGGAGCCGGATGGCCCAACGACGAAGACGAACTGCCCGCGCACGATCTCCAGGGAGATGTCGTCCAGCGCCGGGCGAGCCGAGCGCGGGTAGGCCTTCGTGACGTTCTCAAAGCGGATCATGAGCGGAGCAGACGGCCTTAGGTCTCGAGATGTGATGGGCCAGCGACGACTGGGCGGCCCAAGTCTAAGTTGCCTGCCGCCGCACGCCGACCGAGACTCACCGCGCCGATGTGCCGGCCTCCGACCGGCGCCAGCGGATCGCGGCCTCGATGAAGCCATCGATATCCCCGTCGAAAACCGACTGCGGGTTGCCCACCTCATAGCCGGTGCGCAGATCCTTGACCATCTGATACGGCTGGAGGACGTAGGAACGCATCTGCTCGCCCCAACTGGCCTTGACATCTCCGGCCAAGTCCTTGCGGGTGGCGGCCTCCTCGGCCTTGCGCTGCAGCAACAGCCGGGACTGCAGCACGCGCATGGCGGCGGCGCGGTTCTGGATTTGGGACTTCTCGTCCTGCATCGAGACGACGATGCCGGTGGGGATGTGGGTCATGCGAACGGCCGAGTCGGTCGTGTTGACGCTCTGCCCGCCCGGCCCGGAGGAGCGGAAGACATCGACCTTGATCTCATTGTCGGGGATCTCGATATGGTCCGTGGACTCGATCAGGGGGATGACCTCGACCGCGGCGAAGGACGTCTGCCGCCGCCCCTGATTGTCGAAGGGGCTGATCCGCACCAGCCGATGGGTGCCCCCCTCGACCGAGAGGTTTCCATAGGCGTAGGGGACGTTGACCTCGAAGGTCGCCGACTTCAGCCCCGCCTCCTCCGCGTATGAGGTATCGAGCACCTTGGTCGGGAAGCCGTGCCGCTCGGCCCAACGCAGGTACATCCGCAAAAGCATCTCCGCGAAGTCGGCGGCATCCACCCCGCCCGCACCGGAGCGAATCGAGACGACGGCATGCCGCTCGTCATACTCGCCGGCCAGGAGGGTGCGCACTTCCAGTTCGCTGACCGCCGCCTGGATCGCCGTCAACTCCAGCTCCGCCTCGGCGAGCGTGGCCTCGTCGCCCTCCTCTTGACCGAGCTCGACGAGCACCTCCACCTCCTCGATCCGCCCATCCATTTCCAGGATTCGGTCGCGTTCGGTGATGGCCCGGGACAGGGCCGAGGTGACGACTTGGGCCGCGTCGGGGTCGTCCCACAGGTTGGGCGCCCCCGCCTTGGCCTCCAGGTCCGCGATCCGCGCCCCGAGCGCGTCCAGGTCCGTGACCTCACGCACCGAGGACATCGTCGAACGCAAGTCCTTGATCGCCTGAGCGAAGTCGGTAGCCATAATGGGCCACGATACGGCAGCGCCTCGGCGGCGCCGCAGGACCCGCGACCGCCCGCCCGGCCCGGAATTCTTTAGGCTGTCTGCCATGACTCGCGAGATGACCGAGAGCTTCGCTGACCTGCTGCGCGCCCAGGTGCGCAATGAGTTCACCGCGAGCCAGCAATACATCGCCCTGGCCGTGTGGTTCGACAATCACGACCTGCCCCGACTCGCCATGCACTTCTATCGGCAGAGCGTCGAGGAGCGCAATCACGCCATGATGTTCGTCCAGTACCTGCTGGATCGGGACCTCGACATCGCCATCCAGGATGTTGGCGGGGTATTGAACGACTTCAGCGCGCCGGCCGAACTCATCGAACTCGCGCTGCACCAGGAGAAGGAGGTCACGGCGCAGGTCGAGCGGCTGTTTCGCGCCGCCCGCGCCGAGGACGACGTCCTGGGCGAGCAGTTCATGATGTGGTTCCTCAAGGAGCAGGTCGAGGAGGTCGCCGCGATGAATACCCTGCTGGCGATCGCCACGCGCGCGGGTGCGCAGTGGTTCCAGATCGAGGAGCACCTGGCCCGCGAGACCGTGGGGGACGCGGGCATCGACCCGGCCGCGCCGCCGGCCGCGGGTGGGGCCCTCTGAGTTCTTTCACCCAGCTCTAGATCAGGTGCGATAGGAACTCCGCCGCCGCAGCGGCGACATCCTGCGGGTGCGCGGCGAACGAGTGGGTTCCGGGGACGGCGCGCACCCACCCCGGATCCGGCAGTTCGGCCTGCACCTCACCCGGTGTCCCGAAGGGGTCACGTGCCCCTTGGATGACCCGAACGGGTATGCCGTGCGCCACCGGGGTGCGCAACTCCGGCGCGCGGGAGCGCTCGGGCTGGCCCGGCGGATGGAGCGGAAAGGACAAGCACAGCACTGCGCTGGCCCCGGTGGCGTATGCGGTACGGCAGGCCACCCGAGCCCCCGCACTGCGGCCCCCGACGACTACCGGCCCGGTACCGGCACCGCGCGTGAGCTCGGCGAGCATCGGCAGCCAGGCGGCGTCCAGTGCGGGTGGGCGCGGCGCCACCCGCTTGCCCGCGACTCGCCAGGGCTGCTCGATCAGGACGACGCGGTATCCCAGCGCCGGCAAGGTGGCCGCGAGCAGCTGCAAATCGGCGGCTTCGATCCCCCCACCCGCGCCGTGCCCAAGCACCACGCTGGCTCTCGGCGCGCCTGTGCTCAGGAAGACGTGGGCGCGCCCCGGGCCCGCGGGGCTCTCCAGATCGAGCCTGTGGTCCGGGACCGGTGGCCCCGGGAGCGCTATCGATCTAGCGCCCATGGAGGGCGTGCACCGCCTGCCGATAGCGCTGGACGATGTCGGCGGCCTGATCGGCCGGGCCCGGAGCGAATTGCGCGTCGATCGAGGTGCTCCAGGCCGGCGGCTTCGCGGTGCCGGAGAGCGCCCAGGCGGCCTGCCGGGCGGCGCCGATGCCGACATACTCCCCGGCCGCGGGGATGGCGACCGGGACCCCGAAGAGCAGGGGCGCAATCTGCTGCACCGCCGGGGAGATGGCAGCGCCCCCGATCACCAGGATGCGATGGATCTCGACACCCGCCGCCCGTAGCGCATCGACCCCGGCCACCAGGTTAAGGAGCATCCCCTCGACAACCGCCCGGGCCAGATTCTCCGGGGTGGCATTGGTGCGGGTCAGCCCGACCAAGGAGCCCGTGGCCAGCGGCAGGTTCGGGGTCCGCTCGCCGTCGAGATAGGGCAGCAGGATCAGGCCGCCGGCGCCCGGGTCGGCCGCGAGCGCCAGGGCATCGAGGCCGGCGAAATCGACGCCGAGCAGCGCAGCCCCGGCGTTGAGGACTCGGGAGGCGTTGAGCGTGCACAACAGCGGCAGGTAGCCGCCCTCGGCATCCGCGAAGGACGCCAGCGCCCCCGACGCATCCGATACGGCCTGCCCGTGCCGGGCAAAGACGGTCCCGCTGGTCCCGAGCGAGACCACGACATCGCCGGGAGCCAGCCCCAGTCCCAATGCCGCGCCCATATTGTCGCCCGTCCCGGCCGCCACCACCATCCCGCTCGTTGTGCGCCCGGCGCTCTCGCGCGGTGCCAGCACCCGGGGGACCTCGAGCGCCCGACCCGTTGCCAGTTCGAGGACATCGTCGCGGTACCGCTGCGTGTGGGCGGACCAGTAACCGGTGCCGGAGGCGTCGCCGCGATCGGTCGTCCAGCCCTCGAAGCCGCCCTGGGCCTGCAGGATCTTGCCGGTGAGCCAGTCGTGTGGGAGCACACAGGTCCGGGTCCGCGCCAGGCTCTCGGGTTCCTGGCGTGCCAGCCACCGCAGTTTCGTCACCGTGATCGCTGCGACGGGAACCACGCCGATCTCCTGCGCCCAGGCGCCCGGCCCCCCGAATTCGCGCACCAGATCGTCGGCACTCTCGGCGGAGCGGGTGTCATTCCACAGCAGAGCAGGGCGCACGATCTCGCCGTGCGGATCGAGGGTGACCATGCCGTGTTGCTGCCCGCCAACGGCAAGGGCCTCGACGCCGTCGAGCAGACCACCGGAGGTTGCGTGCTCCCAGGCGGACCACCACGCCTCGGGGTGGACCTGCGTGCCGTCCGGGTGCGGGGAGCGGCCGGTGCGTACCACGGCGCCGGTGTCCGCGTCGCAGACCACGACCTTGCACGACTGGGTCGAACTGTCGACCCCGGCGACCAGCGAGCGGGTCATCGATCGCCTCCGTTCCGACGCGTTGAGGACATCCTAGGGAGTCGCCCGCACCGGCAGCGCGCCGATCGGAATCGCCGAGGAGGGATCACCCCGACGGGTAGCAACCCACGGCCTGCGCCGCCTCACCCGCCCTCGAATTCCTGCACGGTCGCGCGGGCACCCGTGCGATGCAGGCTGGCCAGGGCGCGTCGATACGGCTGCGTGAAGCGCGAATCGCTGACCAGGTCGCCAAAGAAGTCCCGATCCCGGACGAAGGCGAGGTCGTCGTGGGCTTGGGCCGTCGCCGCCGCCATGATCCGGTCCTTGAAGCGGTCCACCACCTCGATGCGCTCACCGTTCTCGTCAACCCCTTGCGCATAGCGCGCCCACGAAGCCACGACCAGGGCCGAGCGATCCACGGGTCGGCCCGCCGCGATGTTCTGCTGGATCACCGGGACCAGCCACTTGGGGATCCGGTCCGAGCTCTCCGCGCACAACCGGGCCAGGGTGTCGCGGACCTCGGGGTTGGCGAAGCGCTCGATGAGCTGGTGCCGGTATGCCGCTACGTCCACTCCCTCGATCGGCGGCAGCGTTGGACTGGCCTCGTCCGCCATGTAGCCGAGCAGGAAGCGCACGAAAAGCGGATCCTGCGCGACCTCGTGCGCGTAGCGGTAGCCGCTGAGGTAGCCGAGATAGCACAGTGCCTGATGACTGGCGTTGAGCAGCCGCAACTTCATCAGCTCATAGGGCACGACGTCCTGGACGATCTGAACCCCCACGTCCTGGTATGCCGGACGCCCGCTCGCAAAGTGATCCTCTAGCACCCATTGGGTGAATGGCTCACACACGACCGGCCAGGCGTCGGCGATGCCGAACCGGTCGGCGAGGTCCGCGATATCGGCCGGCTGCGTCACCGGCGTGATGCGATCGACCATGCAGTTGGGGAAGGGAACGTGCTCACGCAGGTAGGTCGCCAGGTCACTATCGATCAACTGAGCGAAGGCCAGGATCATCTTCTGGGCGACGTCACCATTGCCGGGCAGGTTGTCGCACGACATCACGGTGAACGGCGCGGTGCCAGCATCACGACGTCGGCGCGCCGCCTCGGTGATGAACCCGAAGACGCTGCGCGGCGGACCGCCACCCGCGAGATCGGCGACGAGGTCGGCGCCGACCGGGTCGAATTCCCCGGTGACCTGGTTGACGTGGTAGCCACCCTCGGTCACCGTGAGACCAACGATCCTCGTCGCTGGATCGGTGAGCCGACTCAGCACCGCCTCCGGGTCGTCGGGGGCGTAGAGGTAGCCGATCATCGAGCCGATGACCTGCGCGTCACGCGAGCCATCAGGATGCTTGACAACCAGGGTGTAGAGGCAGTCCTGCCCCGCCATGACGTCCCGCATCCGCGCATCGCCCGGCATGGTCCCGACGCCGACGATGCCCCAGTCCAGGGCCCGGCCCTGGTTCATGAGCCGATCGAGATACATCGCCTGGTGCGCGCGGAAGAAGCCGCCGACCCCGAAGTGCACGATCCCCGGGGTCACCGTTGAGCGATCGTATGCCGGAACCTCGACCTCCGGGGGCAGCGCGTCCAGGCTCGTCGCGCCAAGGTGCACCACCTCCCCCATCAGCGCAGACCACCCTCCCCGTAGGCACGTTCATTGAGGTACACAAGATGACAGGCAGCCGACTGTTGTCAAGCAATCTCGACTGCTGGTCAATCACGGCGCGCCGTGATGATCTCCCCGGTGACCGGATCGAGCACCCCATCGAGGTCGTCGCTCGGCGCCGGATCGAGCAGGTGTGGACCATTGGCCCGGTTGGAGCTGACCGCGCGCGAGATCGGGTATGCGGCGAAGCGCCCGCTGGGCTGCGGATCGAGCAGGTCGGCGAGCGCCTCGGCCTGGACCAGGTCCGGGTCGAGCCACCGCTGCCAGTGCTCCCGCTCCAGGACGACGGGCTGCCGGTCGTGGATGCGATCGAGGCCGGGCTCGGCGTGGGTCGTCAGGACCGCAAAGGTCGTCAGCCAGGCGGCCGGATCGTCGGCATCGGCGATCTCGCGATCACGCCAAAACTCATAGATCCCGGCCATGGCCACCACATCGCCATCCCCACGGTGAATGAAGAAGGGTTGTTTGCGGGGTTTGCCCTTGGCGTCGGTGGCCGTGGGCGAGACCTGCCACTCGTACCAGCCCTGCGCGGGGACCAGCGCGCGCCGGGCAGCCAGGGCCCGGGCATACGCCGGTTTGGTCGCGATGGTCTCGGCGCGGGCGTTGATCATCCGTACCCCGCCCTTGGGATCTTTGGACCATGAGGGCACCAAGCCCCAGGTGAGCAGGCGTAACTGCCGCACCGGCTGGCCGGCCACGGCGCGCGTCAGGACGACGGGTGCCTGTTTGGTCGGCGCCATGTTCCAGTCCGGGCTCCCGGGGGGCGGCGACTGCGGATTCACCAGAATCGAACGACTCGGCCCCGCGCTGGCGTCCAGCTCGATAGCGAACTCTTCGACCAGTTCATCGAGACTGGCGCTCGCGGCATACCGTCCGCACATGTCTGACTCTCTCCCTCGTGATACCCACCGGCACCAGGCAACTGCATCGTGGCCGACACGCCGGTGACGGCGCCACGGCGTCTACGGTAGGAGCAGATCATCGTCGCCGACTCGAGAAGGTTTCATGACTTTGGTACGCCGCGTTGCCCGCCCGCTCCTGGCCACCATGTTCGTCGCTGGAGGTCTCGACGCGCTCCGACACCCCGGCACTCGGGGCGCGCAGGCCGAGCCTTTGGTGCACACCCTGGCTCCCCCCCTAGGGCTCCCGGAGGAACCCGAGCTGTGGGTGCGAGCCAATGGGGCGGCCATGGTCGCTGGCGGGGCCCTGCTGGCCACCGGGCATTTCCCCCGCCTAGCCGCCACCGTCCTCGCCGGCACGCTGGTCCCGAGCACTGCGCTCGATCATGCCTTTTGGGCGCAGAGTGACCCGGAGCGCAAACGGCAGGATCTCCTGCACTTCGTGAAGAACCTAAGCGTGCTCGGCGGGGTGCTGTTGGCCGCGGTCGACACGCAAGGCAAACCCGGGCTCGCCTACCGGGCCCGGATGGCGGGCGCCGCCGCCGCCCGCACCCGAACCTCGGTCACCAAGGATGCTCGGTATGCCGCCCGCATCGCCCGGGCCCAGGCGCGGCTCAAGCTGGCCACGGCAGCCGATGCCCTCAGCTGACCCCGTGGTTCCCCAGCCTGCGGAGTCCGCGTGGGCGGCACCGGCCGCCTTGGGGCCGATCGACGCGGTCGTGAGCCTGCCCGGCAGCAAGTCGCTGACCAATCGCTATTTGGTGCTCTCAGCCCTGGCGCAGGAGGTCTCTCGGCTGCGGGCGCCCTTGCGCTCTCGCGACACTGCGCTCATGGCCGCGGCGCTGCGCACCCTAGGGTGCGGGGTTGACGATGCGGCCGACGACCCGGCGGATTGGATCGTCACGCCCGGGGTGCTGCGAGGTGGCGGACGCATCGATTGCGGCCTTGCTGGCAATGTCATGCGCTTCCTGCCGCCGGTCGCCGGTTTGGCCAGCGGCCCCGTGCGGTTCGTGGGCGACGAACAGGCAGCGGCCCGCCCGATGGCGCCGATCCTGGCCGCGCTCGCCACCCTGGGCGTCGACCTGGACGACGGCGGTCTCGGCGGGTTGCCCTTCGTCGTGCACGGCCGCGGCCGGGTGCGCGGCGGCGAGGTAACGCTGGATGCGTCGGCGTCCTCGCAGTTCGTTTCCGGCCTCCTGCTCTCCGGCGCGCGCTACGACGAAGGCGTCACGGTCCATCACGACGGCAAGGCCGTTCCCTCCCTGCCGCACATCGAGATGACGGTGGAGACGCTGCGCGATGCCGGTGCCATCGTCGATGACAGCGCCCCGCTGACGTGGCGGGTCGAGCCGAGCGAGATCAATGCGCTCGATGTCGTCATCGAGCCGGACCTGTCCAATGCGGCACAATTCCTGGCTGCCGCCCTGGTCACCGGCGGGCGTGTGCGCGTGCGGGGCTGGCCGCAGTACACCACCCAAGGCGGGGACGCACTGCGCGACATACTCGATGAGATGGGCGCCGACGTCGTGCTGGACCGGGAGGGCCTGAGCGTTACCGGTTCGGAGCCGATCCACGGCGTGGACCTCGACTTGCACGACTCCAGTGAACTGACGCCCGTGGTGGCCGCCCTCTGCGCGCTGGCGGACGGTCCCAGCATCATCCGCGGCGTCGCGCACATCCGCGGTCACGAGAGCGATCGACTGGCCGCCCTGGCCCGCGAACTCAGCCGCCTGGGGACCCTGGTCACCGAGACCGACGACGGGCTGCGCATCAACCCCCGTCCCCTGCGAGCGGCGCTCTTTCGCACCTATGCCGATCATCGCATGGTCATGGCGGCGGCGGTTCTCGGGCTCCGAGTGCCAGGCATCGAGGTGGAGAATGTCGCCACCGTCGCCAAGACACTGCCTACCTTCGTCCAGCTGTGGGAGAACATGCTCGCCCAATCCCCGGGCGCCGCGTCCGGCAGCCGCCGGTGAGTGGCCCGCGCGACTACGACGAGGACGACGTCCGCGTGCGGCCGAGCCGTCGCGGATCGCGGCCACGCTCCAAGGATCGCCCGGCGCACGCAGACGCGCTCCTGGCTCGGGTTACGGCGGTGGACCGTGGCCGCTACACCACCGTGGTCGAACAGGACGGCCCCGAGCGCATCGTGGTGGCGATGAAGGCTCGGGAACTGGGCCTGTCTCTTATACACATCTCCGAGCCCACGAGACGGACTCCTATCTCGTATGCCGTCTTCTGCTTGAA
>CALLZC010000151.1 GCA_937858995.1 uncultured Nostocoides sp. | reverse complement strand
GCGACAACTACCGGCTCCGCATGCTCCTCATCGGCGGCGGGCTACCCCTGTGACCCCACACTCATCGGTGAAGAGCCGGTTAGCCTGACGCCATGCCCAAGCCACCAGCCAGCCCGCGACGCCGTATGCAGGGCGCCCTCGAGCCCGCGGTCAGCAAGGCCCTCGGTTCGGGCCGCCGCCGCGCCGCCGCGACCCGGGCGAGCCGGATCCTGCCGGGCCGGCTACGGCCGGTCACCGACTTCTCGGGGTGGCGCGTTGCTGAGTTCGCGGCCTGGGCCGCACTGCCCCCGGGCGCGTATGCCGCCTCCCGCCCGCCGGGAAGCGAGGTCAGTTCCCGGGTGAACGCCCTGAGCGCGACCCTGCCCACGGAGGCGGTCCTGCTCAGTCGCGCGATCATCGACACGGCTCCCCTGGCGGGTGACGACGGCAATCCCACCCTCGTGGATGTCTTGGAACGCTATCTCCCGGAGAGCATCTCGGCATACGAGCTCTCGACCCGGCGCGGACGCAAGGACTCGGCCGAACAACTGCTCCTGACCCAGTTGCGGCTGCTCCACACTGTCGCCCGCAATGTCGAGCAGGCCGAGGCAGCGCACAACGAGCGCGACCTGCAGATTCAGGACCGCTTCCTGCGCGAGCGCTTCGCCAACCTGACCCCAGGGCAGCTCGACCTCAGCGACCGCACCCCGCCATCCCCCGATGTACCAAGCATCGATGCGCCCGCGCGGGGTCGGACCAAGTCGGTCACCCCGGACGCCCGCGCCTTCCTGGATCCCGAGCACCACCCCGTCGTGCTCTTCAAGCGGGCCACGGGCGGGGCCTGGGACGTCAGTCTGCGGCTGGCACTGCCCAAGGGACATGCCACCGTCCTCGGGATGGTCGAGGAGACGACCACGGGTGCGACGCTGTTTGCCCACAAGGCGAATCGGCGCCTACTGGGCAGCCGGCGGGCAACGGGCTTCAGGTCCCCGCAAGTGGACCTCACCCTGCCGCTGAAACTCTTGTCCCCCAAACGATTCGTCATCTATGCGCAGAGCGAGATCGGCCGGGAACCCACCGACACGGTGCTCTTCCTGCGGACGGAAGGCGGCAGCCAGGCCGAGCTACCGACCAGCCTGACCAATCACCCGCGCGCGTCGCTGACCGTCATCGCCACGGCATACGACACCCCCGACGGACTGGTCTTGCGCAACGAATCGGTGGTCTATCCGGACCTGCGCAGCGCCTGCGGTGGCTTCGGCTACCGCAATATCACCTGGCTGGACCGGCATACTCCCATCGTCTAGGCCCCCGCTTGTCACCGCGGTCGGCGGCGCTCTAGGAGGACGGCAAGGCGGCGATGAGGTCGTGGACCAATGTGGTGGTCCGCAGGTCCTCGCCCGTGATCGTCGGGCTGAACCCGAGCCGCACCACGACGAGGCCGGAGGAGGGCACGACATACAGGCGCTGTCCGTCGTGGCCCTGAGCCCAGTACGCCGTGACGGGCAGCTTGGGGTTGATGCGCTGGCCCTCGGCGGTCCGGTTCGACCACCAGCCCGAGGCGTATCCGGGCTCCTCGGTCTGCGTCACCGGCACGGCCGTGGTGGAAGCTCGCATCCAGCCTTCGGGCAGCAATTGTTGCCCGCCCCACTGGCCGTCCAGGAGGGCGAACTGCCCGACGGCCGCCCAGTCCCGCGGGGTGGCCCACAGGTAGGAACTGCAGACCGGCGTCCCCGAGGCGTCCGGCTCCCAGACGGCGGAGGAGAGCCCCAACTTGGCGAACAACTGCTGGCGGGGCAGATCGGCCCCGATCCCGGTGCGCTCATGCAGGATCGAGCAGACGATGTTGGTGCTTCCGCTGGAGTACTGCTGATAACTGCCGGGGGTATGCCGGGCCGCCAGCCCCGCGGCATACGCACCCATGTCCGGCTCGCGATAGAGCATCCGGGTCACCGGGGTGCCCAGGGCATAGGTCTCATCCCACTGCAGCCCGCTGGTCATGCGCATGAGCTGATCGATGGTGATCTTGGCCTTCTCGCCGGTCCAATCGCTGCGCAGGTTGTCGTCCGTGATCGCGATCTGCCCCTGCTCGACGAGACGACCGAGCAGCAGGTTGGTGACGCTCTTGGACATCGACCACCCCAGTTGGGGCGTGGCCGCGGTGAAGCCATCGGCATACCGCTCACCGACGATCTTGCCGTTGTGGACGACGACGACCGCGCGGGTGCCCAACGCCTGCTGTTGCGCCGGCGGCAGGTCGTCGCCAAAGGCCGCGGCAATGGCCGTCGCGACGGACTTGCGCGGGGTGGGCATCGGCACGCCGGAGAAGGGATTGCTCTTGACCCCCACCAGGGTGGCTTTCCCCAAACGCGGCGCCTCCTCCGCGAGCGTGCAGCCGAATCCTTCGGTGTACCAGACCTTTTGGCGCGCAAGGACCCCGAGGATGCTCCCGGTCGTCTCGGCCCCGTCCACCCCTTCGCGCAGATAGGGAACCAGCGGGTTATCGGGCAGGTCGGTGGCCGGGTCCGCCCGGCCGGCCACCGCACGGACCGCGCAGGCGTTGTGCGCGGCATACCCGGTCCCGGTCAACAGCAGGGGCCGCTCGTACCAATAGCCGGCGGTCCCGCCCACCACGACCAATGCGAGCAGTCCCCCGACGCCGCGACGGATCACGCGCCCTGCTTTGCTCATGGCGCGAAACTTAACCCATCCGCGGGCGCAGGACAGTGGGTTGCCGCAACTTTGCCCCCGGCGGGTTGCAACCTCTGCCCCGGCGGCCCTGTTGCAACCTCTGCTAGCAGCAGTTGCGCTCAGAGCCACAGGATGCATCCTGTGGCTCTGAGCGCAGCCTCTGCTGAGTTCCCGACAAGGGTGGCCTGTCAGGTCATTTTCAGGCGCTTGACCTGTGCCCAGAAGCGATCGCGTAGCGCATGCCGGGACTGGTCGTCGATGTCATAGACGCCGCTGCGGCTGGACAGGTCCAAGAGCAGGGTCCGGTCCAAATCACCGGGGATGAACGGTTCCCCGCGGCGCAACTCGATGAGCATCTCCGGAGTCGCCAGGGCCGTCCACGACAGGAGGATCTGGTGGACCACGGCGTCGATCAGTTCGCTGGTGATGCCGTCGTCCTCGCCGCGCCCCGATCCCCCGGTCATGCTCGACCACATTGGCGTGGAACCACCATGCTTCGCGGCACCCGTCGGCTTCGGTGACGCGATCGCCGTCGGTCGCCGACCGGCGAGAACGGAGGGCTTGGGGGTCGATGTCCGGCCCTCAACCGGGCCCTCGGAGCCATCCAGATCCGAGTGGGCGCCGCCCGCCCCCGGGCTTGCCACCCTCCTTCCCTGTCTCTTATACACATCTCCGAGCCCACGAGACGGACTCCTATCTCGTATGCCG
>CALLZC010000150.1 GCA_937858995.1 uncultured Nostocoides sp. | reverse complement strand
CCTCTCTATTCGTCGGCAGCGTCAGATGTGTATAAGAGACAGTCCGGCGCCAGCTCGGTGCCGCACGAGGGGCAATGGGTCGGCATGACGAACTCGCGTTCGCTGCCGTCGCGCAGCGCCACCACCGGCCCCAAAATCTCCGGGATGACATCGCCGGCCTTCCGCAAGACCACCGTGTCGCCGATGAGAACCCCCTTGCGCCGGACCTCATACGCATTGTGCAAGGTGGCATTGGTGACGGTGGAGCCGGCGACGGTGACCGGTGCCATCACGGCATACGGGGTGACCCGGCCGGTCCGGCCGACATTGACGAGGATGTCCAGCAGGAGCGTGTTGACCTCCTCCGGTGGGTACTTGTAGGCAATCGCCCACCGGGGTGCCCGGCTCGTGGCGCCGAGCTGGCGCTGAAGGGCGATCTCATCGACCTTGACGACGACGCCATCGATCTCGTGCTCGACGCTATGCCGCTTCTCCCCCAGCTCGGTGATGAAGTCCTGGACCTCGGCGACCGTGCTCAGCACCCGGTAGTGGCTGGTGACCGGCAGGCCCCAGCCTTTGAGCAGCTCGTATGCGGTGCTCTGCCGCTCCAGGTCCAGCCCGGCACGGGCCCCGATCCCGTGGACGAGCATCCGCAGCGGGCGGCCCGCGCTGACGCGGGGGTCCTTCTGCCGCAGCGACCCGGCGGCCGCATTGCGAGGATTGGCGAAGGGCGCCTTGCCCGCCTCGACCAAGGCCGCGTTGAGATCGGCGAAGGCCGTGATCGGGAAAAAGACCTCCCCGCGCACCTCCACGAGCTCGGGTATGCCGTCGCCGACCAGGTGCCCTGGCACGCCCGCGATGGTGCGCACATTGAGGGTCACGTCCTCGCCGGTGCGTCCGTCGCCACGGGTCAGCGCCCGGGTCAGGCGCCCGCCCTCGTAGAGGAGGTTGACGGCCAGCCCGTCGATCTTCGGCTCACACAGGAAGTGGTATGCCGCTCCCTCGGCTTCCCGCTCGACGCGCCCGGCCCAGGCGGCGAACTCCGGCGGCGCAAAGACGTTGTCCAAGCTCATCATCCGCTCGAGATGATCGACAGCCTGGAAATCGGTGCTGAAGCTGGCCCCCCCGACGGATTGAGTCGGGCTCTGCGGGGTGCGCAGGCCAGGGTGCGCCTGCTCGAGCTCCTGGAGCCGACGGATGAGGGCGTCATACGCGCCGTCACTGATCGTGGGCGCGTCCTTGACGTGATAGGCGAACTGGGCCGCGGTGGCCTGCTCGGCAAGATCGGCCCATTCGAGGCGGGCCGCTGCAGGCACCTCGGTGCCCGGCGGGCCGGGAGGCTGGTCCGCCGCTCGAGGCGCCTCGTGCGTGCTCACCCGCCCATCCTGCCCCACGGCCGCGCAATTGCCGGCAGCGTCGGCCGCTGCCTCGATATCGTCAGCAGAGAGTCGATCCGAACGCGGCCCCGAGGAGGGGACATGACCCATGTGGTGCTTTATGCCTTCGACACGATGGCGGATTGGGAGTACGCCTACATCACGACCGTCTTGCAGATGGAGTTGCGCTCCGGCGACTCTCATCACCGATTGCTCGTGGCCGGGGCCACCGCCGAGCCCGTGACGACGCTCGGCGGGCTGCGCGTCCTGCCCGAGGTGGCGCTGGAGGAGGTTGACGAGGCCGCCATCAGCCTGTTGCTGCTGCCCGGCGGCAATACCTGGCTCACGCACGATCACGAACCGGTCCTTGCGCTGGCCCGGCGGCTACTCGAGGTCGACACTCCAGTCGCCGGCATCTGCGGCGCCACCCGGGCCATGGCGCGCGCCGGGCTGCTCGATCACCACGCCCATGTCGTGGATGCGGATGCCGACGAACCCGACTACCCCGGCAGTCGCTACCGCGTCCACGCATCGGTGGCCCACGACGGGTGCGTGATCACGGCCATCGGTGAGGCACCGCTGGAGTTCAGCCGTGAGGTGTTCAAAGTGCTCGAGTTGGACGACGTCGATGAGTGGTATGCCGCGTTCAAGAGCGTTCCCGACGCCCGCTGAGTCGCGCGGCCCGGATCTTGGCGCAGAACCACAGGTTTCACGCCGAACCACAGGTTGCGCTCAGAACCACAGGTTGCATCATGTGGATCTGAGCGCACCCTGTGCTAGCAGAGGTTAGTGAAGGGGGGCGACGCGGAAGTTGGGCCGGGGGGCTCCCATCCGCGGGCCCAGCGGGCACAATGGCGAGCACGAGCGCCGCGCGGTGGGCCGGCATACCGAACCAGAGAGGGTCACCGATGACCAACCTCGCGACCAACCTGCTGAACACGGCGAGCAAGCAGCCCGACGCCACCATGATCGCGATGGGGGGCAAGCATCTGCCCTACGGGATGATGTACCAGGCGGCCGCCAAGCTCGCCGGGGATCTGCGGGCTTCCGGGATCGAGCCGGGCGACCGAGTGGCCTTGATCCTGCCTAATGTCCCGGCGTTCCCGGTGACCTTCTTCGCCACCCTCATGGCCGGCGGGATCGTGGTGCCGATGAACCCGCTGCTCAAGGCCGGTGAGATCGACTTCTTCTTCACCAACTCGGGCGCCAAGATCGCCTTCGTCTGGCCGGACTTCGTCGAGGAGGTCACCAAGGGCGCCGCGAACTCGGGCACCCAGGTCATTCCCTGCGACCCCATGGGCCCGCTGGCCGGCCACCTGGCATCCGGCGAGCCGATCACCGAGCCGATCGAGCGGGCCGACGATGACACCGCGATCATCCTCTACACCTCCGGGACCACCGGCCGACCCAAGGGCGCGGAGCTGACCCACGCCAATATCCACCTCAACGCCACCCGCTGCGCCCTGGACATTGCCCAGATCACCCCCGACGACGTGGTGATGGGTTGCCTGCCGCTCTTCCACGTCTTCGGCTTGGTCGTCGGCCTGCAGGCCGCTGTCATCGCGGGCGCCTCGCTGGCGCTGATCCCGCGCTTCGACCCCGCCGATGCGATCAAGACCATCGCCAACGAGCGAGTCACGGTCATGCTTGGGGTCCCGACCATGTATGCCGCGGTCCTGAACCACCCCGACTCGGACAGCCTGGACGCCTCCAGCCTGCGCACCTGCTGCTCGGGTGGCTCGGCCATGCCGCACGAGGTCCAGCGCGCGTTCGAGGAGAAGTTCGACGCCCAGATCCTCGAGGGTTACGGGCTCTCCGAGACCTCGCCGGTGGCCACCTTCAACCTGCCCGGCCGGCCGACCAAGTCCGGCACCATCGGCATGGCCATCCCGGGCTGCGAACTGAAGATCATCGACGAATCCGGCGCCGCGCTCGGCCCCGGGGAGGTCGGGGAAATCGCCATCCGCGGTGACAACGTCATGAAGGGCTATTGGGACAACCCGCAGGCCACCGCGGAGGCCATCCCTGATGGTTGGTTCCGCACCGGGGACCTGGCGACCGTCGACGAGGACGGCTACTACACGATCGTGGACCGCAAGAAGGACATGATTCTGCGCGGCGGCATGAACGTCTATCCGCGCGAGGTCGAGGAGTTGATCTACACCCACCCCGACGTCTTGGAGGTCGCCGTAGTGGCGGTCCCTGACGAGCTGCTCGGCGAGAATGTCGGCGCCGCGATCGTCATGCGACCGGGAGCAACCACGACCATTGCCGAGGTGCAGGAGTGGACCAAGGAGCGGATCGCGGCCTACAAATACCCTCGCCGCGTCTGGCAGGTCGAGGAATTGCCCAAGGGTCCCACGGGGAAGGTGCTCCGGCGCGAAGTGCACGCGCCGACGACCTGAGCCTCAGGCCGGGGTCGCCTTGGGGCGGCGGTTGACCACATAGGCCGCGCCGAGGACGATCACGAACCCCACCACCTGGGCGACCCCGAGCCGCTCGCCCAGCAGGGCGACGCCGAGAATGACCGAGACCACCGGGATCACGTAAGTCACCGTCGAGGAGATCACCGCGCCCGCGGCGCGGACCACGTCATACTGCAGCATGTAGGCCAGCCCGGTCCCGACCAGACCGAGGGCGGCCAGGCAGGCCAGCGACAACCAGATGGGGTATGCCGCCCCGGCCTCCGGGGCCAGTGACCAGGGGGTGGCAAAGCGCTCGCCCTGGAGGAGCCACCAGCCCAGCACGATCGGCAGCATGAGTACCGATCCGCAGAGCAGCAAGGCCGCCGGTTGGGAGAGCCCCCCGAGATCCGCATCCCCCAGGAAGCGCCGGTTGTAGGTCCAGCCGAGCCCGTAGCACGCGCCGGACAAGACCACGATCAAGAACCCCAGGGGATCTGGGCGTCCGATGACATTCCAGGGTTCGGCGATCACCAGGACGCCGAGGAAACCGATCCCGACGGCGCTGAGCTTGCGTGGCGTGAGCCGCTCCGCGGGCAGCAGGACCAAGGCGAAGAGCACGGAGCTGATGGGCGTGGTCGCATTGCCGATGCCCGCCAACGCCGAGCTCACCCGGGTCTCGCCGACCACGAAACCGATGAACGGCAACACGGCCAGGAAGACCGAGCAGATCACCAGGTGCCCCCACACGCGCCGACCGCGCGGCAGACGCTTCCCGCTCGCCCGCAGGAGCACCAGCAGAATGGCGGCGCCGGCGAGGATGCGCGCGCCGGCGATCTGGATCGGTGCCAGGGCCGCGAGCGCGACCTTCATGAACAAGAAGCTGGATCCCCAGATCAGGGATAGCGCCAGGAACTTGGCCTGCCAGGGGACGGCCGGCTTGTCCATCAGTGGTCCTCGATCTCGCGCAGCTCACTCGCGACCGCGAGCGCCATGCGTTGGACGTCGCGGGCCCCCGCCAGGGTGAGTCCGGCCAGGCCACAGGTCGGGGTGATGGTGACCGCCGCCAGGTACGACGCGGCAAGCCCGACACGCTCGAAGCCGTCGCTGACCAGTCGGCAGGCAGCAGTCACCGAGCCGGAGCCATCGGTGGGCAGCACCCCGGCATACAGCCCCACTCCGGCCTCGATGGACACGGCCAGCGATTCCCACACGGTGGGGGTGGCCTCGGTGAGGTCGAGGGCCAGGGCGCCGACCCCGGCGGCGCGCAGCAAGGGAATCGGCGCGCCGGGGTGGCAGCAGTGCACAACCGTGGGCCCGTCATGCGCGGCCAGGACCGCCTGCAGGCCGCCCAGCACGACCAGCGGGTCGACCGAACGCGCCCGACCGTAGCCGGAGGCCGCGGGCAGCGAACCCGCCAGAACCGCGGGCAGGGCCGGCTCGTCGACCTGCAGGATCACCTGCGCGCCCGGGACCAGCCGCCGCACATCGGACAGGTGGCGTACGGCCCCCTCCGCTGTCTCTTATACACATCTCCGAGCCCACGAGACGGACTCCTATCTCGTATGCCGTCTTCTGCTTGAAAAAA
>CALLZC010000149.1 GCA_937858995.1 uncultured Nostocoides sp. | reverse complement strand
TAAGAGACAGGGGGTCGGGGGTGGCTCGGGGGCCGGTTCGGCCACCCGGCCCGTCTTGCGGATCAGCCTGGCGAGACGGTTCAAGGTCACGAGGGCCCCCGCTGCGGCTCACCACGCGTGGACGGGCCCGCGTCCAGCTCTGGCTGCGGTTGCAACGCCTGCTCCAGCTCCGCCTGGTCGGCCAACAGCTGACGCAGCACGAGTCGGGCGGCGACTAAGAGGTCCCGGGTTTCCGGAACGACGATCGAGTACACCACCTCGCCTCGCACCCGCTGCTGACGCACCAGCCCCATCCGGCGCAGGACGGCTAGCTGTTGGGAAAGGCTCGGGGGCTCCAGTGATATCTCCGACAACAACTCGTGAACAGCGTGGTCCCGCACGCTGAGCAGCTCGAGAACCCTGATTCGGGCGGGATGCGCCAGCGCCTTAAACAGCTCCGCCTTCGCCTCGTACAACGGCACCGGCACCTTCCACACCCCTTGAGTAGACTTAAAGACTTACGCAAGTAAGAACTTTAGCAGGGGCCGCCGCGGGCAGCGGGCCGGTCAGCGAGTGGCGGTGAGAGGCTGGCCCGGCCATCCTGCCCGTCCTGCTGGCGGGAGAGTGCTTCACCCTGGCTCACGATCCGCCATCGCCGCGACACTTACCGCCGATGGGCCGACATCGGCGATTCTTAGCCACCCACAGCGCCAAGAGCCCAAGCGTCCGGGCACATCTGACCTAGTACCAAAGGCCAATACCCGAGGCCAGCGATTCGGGGCAGGGTGTGGCACGACAGTTCGCCCCCGTTGTGAAAGGCCCCCTGATGCGTCACTCGTTTCGCGCCCTCGCCGCCGTCTTGACCGCCGTCTCAGCGGCCGCAGCGTGGACCCCGGCCGCCCAGGCTGCTCCCACGGCCCCCACCACCACGGCCGTGGACGCCCAAGGCGTCGTGACCTGGAGCGATACCTCCTCATCCGAGAGCGGCTTCGTCATCGAGCGGTGCAGCTACACCACGGAATGCACGGATTGGGCGCGGGTCGGGTGGGTCCCCGCCAATGTCACCACCTTCACCGATGCCCCACGGCCGTGGAACCCGCCATACCTCGCCTATCGGGTGCGCAGTTTCGACTATTCCGGGTGGTCGGAGCCCTCACCCGCTGCGGTGCTCAGCCGCGGCATCGGCGCCACTGTCTACATTTCCCCGCCCATCCTGACGGTTGATCCCACCGACCCCAATCTCGTGCACGCCGACGGCAGTGCGACCAACCCGCCGATCTACACCGTCGACGAAAACGGCAATCTAGTTCCCCGCCAGGAGCCCACCGGGTGGAACTTCGGGGACGGCGCCACGTCGAGCACCCCGACGCCCTTCACCGAGCACGTCTTCGACGTGGGCGGCACCTATGCGATCACCGCGACCGGACGCGGCACGGCGGATGCGCTGGTCAGCGTCCCCGGGCACCCAGTCACCAAGCCGACGCGGCTGACCGCGAGCGGCATCCGGCGGATGTCCGTGCGGCTGTCATGGGTCAACTTCCCCACGCAGGCCACTGGGTATGCCGTGTGGCGATGCACCGGCACCACCGCCTGCACCACCTCGTGGCGGCGTGTGGGCACCGTCGGCCGCTCGGCAACCACCTACGTCGCGGGCTCGCTGCGCCGCAACACCGCATACCGCTTCGCGCTCACAACAACCAGCGCCGGGCTGCCCAACGCCCGCTCCGACGAACTAGCCGTCCGCACGCTCCCCTGACGATCCCCAAGACTCCATCGCGATCGGCGGTCGGGAGGCCTCGCCTAGGAGCCTCCTGCGCCGGAGTCGTAGTACGTCCGGATCGTATGGATGTCGGGTCGGTGCGATCGCACCGCCTTGCTCAGGGCGCGCCCGGCCTCACCGACCAGGCTCACTCGTCGGGTGTCCAAGCAGAAGGTCCATGTCGTCTTGCGGCGCTCGACTCGTCCCGCGTGTTCGATCGCGGTGAGTTCGCCCAGGGGATAGCTGGTCACCTCCCCGGACGGGGGGGTCAGCGTCATACAGACCTGACCGAAGTCATCCGACTCGATGCGGTATGCAGTGCGGGAGCCCCGCCACGATGCGCGGGCCTCCACCAGGGCGAGCGCGACATAGGCCCCGGCCGACAGGCATACGAAGAAGGTGACCAGGCCGCTGGCCTCCATCAGGAACGGCAGGGCAAAGATGAGGGCGCCGACGGCCGCCCCCAGGAGATGCGCGGGCGCACGGTTCCTCGGAGTGAACGAGGTGCTACCCATCGTCGCACCGACCGCGGACGCGGAACCGGTGGGCGACGCGGTGTCTGATGCCGCGTGCTCATCCGGGATAGCGGCTGACGGGTCCACCTGCTGAACCCGCTGCAGATCCAGGTCACCGGACAGGAAGAGGGGACCGGCCGCACCGGCCCGGATCAGATGAGCGACGACCGGCTGGCCGATCCAGTGCTCGGGTACCGGGATCTGGGTCCTGCCGAGCAGGGTGGGAGCCCCGGCCCGCGGGCCATCGGACGTGACGACCCCACGGATGGTCTCGACGCGCGCCCGAGGGATCCGCGCCGACCACACGGCTGCCGTCGCAAGCAGGACGCCGCATCCGAGGACGCCGACCAGGAGACTCGCCAGCCGCTCATTGGGCCACGACCTGGCCGCGGTCAACGCCAATCCGGCAACGACAGCGGCCGGCACCCCCAGCAGGAACCACGCCATGCCGATCGCGTGGCGGCGGAAGGTGGCGACGCGCCGCTCCTGGTCGGGGTGGATGCGCCCCTGCGCATTTGCCTCGCGCTCCGCGTCCGTGGCGGCTCCAAACGCCGCGCGGATCTGCTCCCGGGCGTCATGCACCCGGACCGCAAGATCGTCGTGATCACGAATCCACTGCTCCTGCTGCATGACGCCCTCCCCAGGTGCACGACACCAACGCCTGCCGGCAAGCACACCGGGACGGACCCGGGCGCGCCATCGGCCGTCCCTTCACGCTAAGCCATGCATCCCCCAACGGGAAGGGCTTGGGGGCTACAGCAACTCGAGAATGGTGGCGTTGGCCATGCCACCGCCCTCGCACATGGTCTGCAGCCCGTAGCGAATCCCGTTATCGCGCATGTGGTGAACCATCTGGGTCATGATCCGGGCGCCGGAACCGCCGAGCGGGTGGCCGATCGCGATGGCGCCGCCGTTGGGGTTGAGCCTGGCGGGATCGGCACCGGTCTCGGCCAGCCACGCCATCGGAACAGGGGCAAAGGCCTCGTTGACCTCATACACCCCGATCTCCTCGAGGCTCAGGCCGGAGCGCTGGAGCACCTTCTGGGTCGCGGGGATGGGCGCGGAGAGCATCATCACCGGGTCATCGCCGGCGAGTGCCCCGCTGTGGAAGCGCGCGATCGGCGTCAAGCCCAGCTCCGCGGCCTTGGCCGAGGTCATCATCAACAGGGCCGCCGCCCCGTCGGAGATCTGCGACGAATTGCCGGCGTGGATCACGCCGTCGGCCTGGAAGACCGGCTTAAGCCCGGAGAGGGACTCCACGGTGGTCCCCCGTCGCAGCCCCTCGTCCGCGCTGAGCACCGAACCATCCGCCAGGGGCACAGGCACCAGTTGGCCGGCCAGCGCGCCGGAGTCGGTCGCGGCGGCCAGGCGGGCATGGGACTGGCTGGCGAAGGTGTCGCAGGCCTCGCGAGTCAGCGCCCACTTCTGGGCCATCATCTCGGCCCCGATCCCCTGATTGAAGGTCGTCACGCCATAGCGCTCCAGCACGCTGGGCGGATAGGGGAAGCCGAGGTCCGTGCCCAGCGCCGCACCCATCGGGATCGTCGACATGGCCTCCACGCCACCGACGACGACGACGTCATACTGCCCGGCAATCAGCCCGGCGGCGGCGAAGTGCACGGCCTGCTGCGAGGACCCGCACTGCCGGTCGATGGTCGTGGCGGGGACCTCCTGCGGCCACCCCGCGGCCAGAACGGCGTTGCGCCCGATGTTGAAACTCTGAGCGCCGACCTGCTGCACGCATCCCCAGATGACGTCATCGATCCGGTCCGGGGCGAGCCCGGCCCGCTCCACCAGCGCCGTGAGGACATGCGCGGACAGGTCGACGGGGTGGACCGAGGCGAGGGACCCGCCACGCCTTCCCACCGGTGCGCGAACGGCTTCGACGATGACGGCGTCACGAGCAGACACGGGCGGATCCTCCTGGGCTGGCGCCGCTCGCGAACCGAGCAGCGCGGGTTGCCCCCACGCTTTCACGCTGCTGCGCCGGGATCAATCGTTCGCCGCGTGACCCGCACCTCAGGACTGGTGGATCGCCCCGGAGGCCAAGAGTTCGCGGATCTCGCGAGCCGTGAATCCCCGCGCTCTCAGGTATGCGGTGGTGTCGGCCCCCACGGGGCGCTCGGGGGTGGGGTCCGGCAGCGGGTACGCCGGGAACCGCGGCGCCACCCGCGGCACCGGAACCCCGTTCACCGGGGCGAAGGTGCCTCGGGCGACAAGGTGGGGATGCTGCGGCGCTTCGGCGAGCCCGAGCACCGGGGCGACGCAGGCCTGCGTCCCCTCGAAGAGCTCCGCCCACTCATCGCGTGGACGGGTCCGGAAGGCCGCGGCATACGCCTCCCGCATGTCGTCGAAGCCGGCCGGATCGTACTGCTCCCGAACGAAACTCACGCCGAGTATGCCGTTGAGCTCGGCCCAGAAGGCCGGCTCCAGGGGGCCGACCGCGAGCCACTTGCCGTCCGCGCACTGGTAGGTGTCATAGAAGGGCACCCCGCCATCGAGCAGATTGACGCCGCGCTCATCGCGCCAGCGCCCCGACCCGAACAGCGCGTAGAACATCGAGATGATCGAGGCGGCGCCGTCGACCATGGCCGCGTCGATCACCTGTCCGCGACCGGTGCGCTCCCGATCGTGCACTGCGGCCAGGATGCCGATCACCAGATAGAGCGACCCCCCGGCGTAGTCGCCGAGGATGTTCACCGCGGGCATGGGCTTGGCCGCAGGTCCGCTCAGGTGCAGGGCGCCACTGAGCGCGGCATAGGTGATGTCGTGGCCCGCTGCCAACGCCCAGGGTCCGTCTTGCCCGTAGCCGGTCATCCGCGCATAGATCAGCCGGGGGTTGAGCTCCGCGAGGTCGTCCGGTCCGAGGCCGAGCCGCTCGGCGACACCCGGCCGGAACGGATCGATCAGGACATCCGCCTCGGCTGCCAGCCGGCGCACCACAGCCACGCCCTCGGGGTCTTTGAGGTTCACGGCGATATTGGGCCGAGAGCGGTTGATGGCGCTGTCGGCGGCGAGCGGGGAGCCGCCGAGCCGGTCGATCCGCACGACATCGGCGCCGAGTTCCGCCAGGAGCATGGCGGCGAAGGGGCCCGGGCCGATCCCCCCGAGCTCGATGACGCTCAGCCCCGCCAACGGCCCGTCGATGCTCACCGCAGCGACGCTACCGTGACCAGCGGTGCGCCACCGGTCTGCCCCCGGGCGGACTGAGATGATCGCTGGTATGTCGAACCCACCGGCCCATACGCCCGGCCTGCTCGCGTTCGCCGCCAAGGCCCCGCTCGGCGAGATCTTTGACCTGACCCGGCTTGACGATTCGCTCTTCCAGGGGCGCTCGCGCGGCGAGGTCTCGACGCGCACCTTCGGCGGCGAGGTGCTCGGGCAGGCCATCATCGCGGCGGGATCCACGATCCCGCAGGGGCGCGACCTGCATTCGGCGCAGGCCTACTATCTGCTCCCCGGCGACACCAGCCTGCCGGTCACCTACCAGGTGCAGCGCAGCCGGGATGGGGGCTCGTTCACCACCCGCGTGGTCTCGGCGATCCAGCGGGACCGGCCGATCTTCACGGTCACCTGCTCGTTTCAACGGCGCCCGGACAGTGGCGGGATGACCCACCAGGTGCCGGTCATGGATGCGCCCGATCCCGAGACCTTGCCCGACCCGCTGGTGGCCTATGCGCAGGATGCCGCCGCCGTGGAATGGGTGCGCTTCCTGCTCGATCATCAACCCGTCGACCTGCGCTTCCCCGAGCCCCCCACGCGGGTGCGGTTGGCCCGCGGTGAGCCGGCCGGCCCCCGCCAGCGGGCCTGGTTCCGGGGCCACCAGCCGATCGGCAGCACCCCGCTGGCCCACGCGGCAGGCCTGGCCTACTTCTCCGACCTGCTGCTGCTGTCCTCGGCCCTTGGCCCGCATGGCCGGGCGCTCGGGGACGCGGATGTCCAGTTCGCCACCATCGACCATGGGATCTGGTATCACGCGCCCCTCGACCCCGGTGAGTGGTTTCTCTATGACATGGAGGGCTATTGGACCGGCGATGACCGGGCGATGTGCCGGGGCCTGATCTTCGATCGACACGGCACCCTCTGCGCGTCCACGCTGCAGGAAGGGTTGCTGCGGCGCAAGCGCGAGATCCCGTCCTAGTTGGCCGTATGCCGCCCCGCGTCCACGGGGGTCCGCCCGGCGGCTCGGGCGAGCCCAGGGCCGGGTCACCCCGGCGGGCCGGAGCCCGCGATCACCGGGGTGCCATCCGCAAGGCACCGTCGAGGCGGATCGTCTCGCCATTAAGCATCGGGTTGGCGATGACGTGGGCAACCAGATCGGCATACTCATGCGGTTCCCCGAGCCGGCTGGGGTGCGGGACATTGGCCCCGAGTGCGGCCACGGCCTCGTCGGGCAGGCCAGCCAGGAGCGGGGTTCGAAACAGCCCCGGCGCGATGCTCACGCAGCGAATCCGGCGTTGGGCCAGGTCACGAGCAATCGGCAGAGTCATCCCGGCGATGCCGGCCTTTGAGGCGCTGTAGGCCGCCTGGCCGATCTGACCGTCGAAGGCCGCGATCGACGCGGTGTTGATGATGACGCCGCGCTCCTCGTTGTCATCGGGCGTGCCGACCATCGCCGCGGCAGCCATCCGGATGACATTGAAGGTGCCGATCAGATTCACCGTGATCACGCGGGCGAAGAGTTCCAGGGGCAAGGGGTCCCCGCTCTTGCCAACGACCCGCCCGGGGGTCGCGATGCCGGCGCAATTGACGACGGCCCCCAGCGAGCCGAGGGCGACCGCCCGCTCGACCACATGTGCCACCTGGGCCTCATCGGTGACATCCGTGGCCACGAAGATCGCCCGGTCCCCCAACTCTGCCGCGAGGTCCGCCCCGGCCGACGACGAGAGGTCGGCAACGACGACGATCGCGCCGTCGGCGTGGAGACGGCGCGCGGTGGCGGCGCCGAGCCCGGAGGCGCCTCCGGTGACGATGGCGGAACGGTCGGCCAGGTGCATGAGGCATTCCTTCGATCGGTGGTGCTCCGAGGGTAGTCAGCGCTCGGCGGGTGGCGCTGCCCCGGCCCCGGCCGCCGGCTACTCGATGCGGAACCCGAGCTTGAGCGTCACCTGGAAGTGGGCGACCTCGCCGTCCGCGAGATGCCCGCGGATGCTGGCGACTTCGAACCAGTCGAGATTGCGCACCGATTGGCCCGCCTTGCGCACCGCGCTGCGGATGGCGTCGTCGACAGATTCATCGGAGGTGCCGACGACCTCGGAGATGCCGTAGGTGTGACCGCTCATGGGATCCATCCCTTCCTGCGTGCCGGCGCTCCCGGCGGGCATCACCAGTGTGCTGGCTGTGACGCCCGGTGGCCAGGGGGGAGACCAGCAGGTGCGAGGCGAGCCGGGAAGCTCAGGCGCTCCAGGTGGCCAGGACGAGCTGCACGCCATACGGCAGGTCCGCCCACAGCACCCGCGCACTCCCCGGCTGCGGCAGCAGGAGCGCCAGCACCTGCAGCGCGGCCCGGCCGGTGAGCCACAGGTCCGCGCACACCGCGGGGTCCAGCGCGCTCACGTCCGGGGCGCACCCGTTCTCCAGCGCCGCCAGCACCGCGGTGTCGACGGCAAGTGCCCGCTCGTCGAAGTGCCCGGGGGCCTTCTCGGTGCGTTTGGCGCTCAAATCCGCGGCGACGACCAGGAGCACCCGGGCGCTGCTCATCCCGACCGATCGGGCCGAACGGGCACACGCAGCAACCTCCTGCGGTGTCGCGTCGAACGGCACGACAACCGTCGCGACCGGCCCATCCCAGCCGGCCGCGGTCACGATCGCGCGGGCCACCCGCGCGCCCACCGGCCCCTTCGTATGCCGGGGCGCCCGTTCGTGCCCCGTCACCACCACGACGTGCTCGATCGCATGGCGATCCACCGCTTCGCGCAGAGCCTGCGTGACCCGATGACGCAACTCGGCAGCGGGGTCGGCCAGGCCGACATACTCCGGCAGCAGCATCGGGGGGCTGGGGATGACCAGCGCGGCGACCGGTGTCACTGCAGGCCCCGCGTCGTGACGGCCGGCGGGCGGCGGCCGGCGATGGTCGAGACCATGTCGAGGACCTGCCGGGTCTGCGCGACCTCGTGGACGCGATAGACATGCGCCCCCAGCCAGCCGGAGATCGCCGTGGTCGCCAAGGTCCCGACCAGCCGTTCGCCGACCGGCAGGTCCAGGGTTTCGCCGACGAAGTCCTTGTTGGACAGCGACACCAGGACTGGCCAGCCCGTGGCAACCAGTTCGTCCAGCCGCCGGGTCGCCTCCAGGGCTGTCTCTTATACACATCTGACGCTGCCGACGAATAGAGAGGTGTAGATCTCGGTGGTCGCCGTATCA
>CALLZC010000148.1 GCA_937858995.1 uncultured Nostocoides sp. | reverse complement strand
ATGATACGGCGACCACCGAGATCTACACCTCTCTATTCGTCGGCAGCGTCAGATGTGTATAAGAGACAGGACCCGATGCGGTCTGCGGCGCGCGAAGCCTTGACGACGAGGCCACCGAGCGATCTGGTCAGCGACTGGCTGGCCGCGCTGATCGCCGCTCACGCCGACATGATCGTCGTCGCCAGCGAGCACCTGCGGGATCACTTCCTGGCGCTGCCGAGCGTGCAGCCCTACCGCGATCGAGTAGCGGACCGGGTTAGGGTGTGGTCGCGGCCCGGCGTCGCCGCGCCCAGCGATGGACCCAGCGACCGGAGCAGTGATCCGGCCCGATCGGCGCGGGAGACCCGCCACCTCGTCGTGACCACGCGCGTCGACGCCGAGCGGCTCCCGTCCCTCGTGCCGGTGCTCACGGCATACGGACTGCTCTCGGCGCACGACCGCGAGCAGGTACAGCTGCGGGTGCTGACCAACGACCCCACAGGCGCGGCCATCCAGCTGCGCCGCAGCGAGCTCGAGGGCCTGGTGAGTGTCGAGGCCGACGCGAGCCCGGTGGTCAGCGCCGAGCGCGCGGCACAGGGTGATTTCGCCCTGGTGGTGGACCGGCCGGCCCCCGAGGGTCTCGGCTATGCGCTCGGGGACCTGCCCGAACTCGCCGACCACGCGGCCTGCGGGACCGCGGTCATCCTCCTCTGCCCGCAGGATTCGCCCCTGAGCAGGTATGACGTCGCGCACCACCTTCCCGCCGGGAATGTGAGCGCCGCCCTCGCCCTGCTGCGCCGCTTGGCGGGGTCCACTTAGCGTCGATTCGTTCCCAGGATCACGTCAAGGTATTCGTCGCTCGTGGCCCCCACCGCGCACAGCGTGTCGGCGGCCGCGCGCACGCGCTGCGACTCGGCCGCCCAGGCCTGCGGCTCCGCGTATGCCGTGATCCGCGCCGCGGCCTGCGCCGGGGTGGACATCACCCAGTCCGGCTGATCGGCATAGATGACCCGGGCGCCACCGAGCGCGGCGACCTGCGGCCAATCCCGAATGACCGGAATGGCACCCGAAGCCGCGGCCTCGACGACCCCGACCGGCCAGCCCTCGACGCGGCTGGTCGACAGGGCGAAGCCACACTCATCCAACGCCTCTTCGAGTCGCGTCGTGAACCCGACATAGCGGATGTGATCGCGCAGGGCCGAGCTGGTGGCGAGGTCGCGGAAGCGCCGGGTGTAGTCGAGGACGGCGGGTGAGCCGTGAGCGGGGAAGTCACGGCCGATGAGGTGCAGTTCCCAGTCGGGATCGTGCGCGAGAAGCTCCCGCAGGATCTCGAGGGCGAAGATCGGATCCTTGACCTGGCGGCCCCAACCGACCATGGCCAGCCGACGGTGCGCCCCTGGGGTCTTGGCGCGGCGATAACGCGCGACGTCGATGACGTTGTTCAACACCACGATTCGGGTCGGCTCGCTGGCGTCGGGTCGCACGATCTGACGCGCGACCAAGGCTCGAACGTGCTCGGAGACCACGATGAGCGCCGCCACGGCGCTCCAGTCGGTCAGTTGCGGCCAGACCCGCACGGCGTCGAGGCGGTGCATCCGGATCACCAGTCGCGCACCCGGCGGGAGAAGCAGGCTGGCGAAGGCAGCACCGGGATCACACCAGTCGGCAAAGACCGTTGTCGCGCTGCGGATCCGCTCGGCGAAGGCCTCGACCGCTCGGGCGAGAGTCGGGTCCACCGGCAAACCCGCGAAGGTTTCCGGATCCACGAGACGCAACCACTGGGCGATCAGTGCCTCGTCCGCGAGTTGGCGGGTGAAATACGGGCCGAGTTCCTCGGGGAGCACCACGGTGGGGTCCAGGCCCGCACCGCGCAGCAGGTCGACCACGGGAGCGGCGAAGTCGCCATACGCGCCCCGCAGAACGAAAACCGTCGCGCCGGGGTCCGCCGTGGGCGTCTGCTGCGGCGCCTCGGGGTCCGGCGCCTCACTGTGGTGCCGCTGGGCAAGGCAGCCGTAGATACGGGCCGCGAACGCGGACTCCCGCCAGGGGGCCAGCTGCCCCGACGGGTCGTCGATGAGCACCGAGCGTTCACCATCGGTATGCAACTCGCGATTGAAGATCAACCGCAGACCAGCGGCAACGAGCAGCGGCACCGCGTCCACGTCACCGGACGTCGTCAGCCGCTCGGCCTCGTCGAAACACGTGCGGGCCGCGCGGGCGTCCCCGGGCTCGGGCGCACCGCCCTGCGTGATCAGTGCCGTCCGCACCAGCGCATCCAGCCCATGGGCGTCCCGCACGGTCTGCGGCAGCCGCCGGATCGTCGGCTCCAGAGCCACCACGGCCTCCGTGTCGCGGTTGCGTAGTAGCCGCGAAAGCGCATGCGCCACAGCGGCATACAGCTGTGGCGATGGTGCGGCAACGTCGAGCGCCTCGGTGATGACGGCAACCGCGGCGGGCCCTCGTCCCGCAGCGGAAGCGCACCCGTGGACCAGTCGCAGCGCCTGGCCGGAGCGCGTCTCGGCAACGAAATCCGACCAGGATTGGACCGACCGGGTCGGGGTGCTCAAGCGCGCGCGCACCTCACGGGCCAGCGCATCGGGGACCACGATGAGACTGGCCCGTTCGACCTCCTTGGCCACGGGGGGGTGCTTGGTCAGAGCGCTGGCGAGACGTTTGACCTTGGGGCCGGCGAGCTCGGAGTCGATCACGATGCTGCCGCGAACCGACACCGCGTGGACATTGCGCGGCAGCCCGGCCAGCGACTTCGCGGCATGCACGGCGATCATGCGAGCGCGGGGGTGCTGCTCGGCCCACAGCCCCGCGACATGCTGCAGATCCAGCGCGCGCTCGCCGAGGACCACGACAGGACCGACCGGCGTGTCGGGGGCCGGCTTATCGGCGACCGGGCCTTCGGGCTGGGCCGTCGCCAACTGCTCACCCGTGCCGGCTGGCAGGACCTCACCCGCCGGCGCGAGGGTCGCCAACAGTTCCGGCAGGCTTCGCGTCGGCTCACCGGACACCATCGCCCAGTCGGATGCTTCCTCCGCCGTTCGCCCGACGAACTCGATCTCGCCACCGAAGACCTCGCGGGCGCCGGCGCGCACGGCGAAGAGATCGACCGGCTCTCCCGAGACCGTGGACAAGACGACGGCCGTATGCCGGGCCCGCACGTGCGGTTCGTCCATGCTGGGCAGTTCGAGCAACCCGGGCGTGAGCACGACCAAGGTGTCCGCGACGACCGGGTCCGTGGCACTGATCAGGTCGACCCGGCCCGCGACGCCGAGCCGGACCGCATTGGTGAAGACCTTCGGTGCCGGGCGCGGGCCGGCGCCGGGATGCTCCTGGTGGACCAGCGCGATGCGCAGACCCTCGGGAATCAGGGCGTCCCGTCCCGGCTCGCTGAGCGCGCTGGGCAGGCTCAGATCCAGCAGGTAGACCACGTCATAGCGCTGGGGCAGCGTGGCCGCGCCCGGCAGGGCTCGCTGATAGCTGCGGGGCGCCGGGAAGGCGCGCTTGCGCACTTGGGTGGTCGGGGTGATCGGGGCCCTCCCAGGGCGCATCGAGTCGTGGAAGTCCCGGTAGCTGGTCCGGTAGAGCACCCGATCGGGCGCCATCCAGTGCAGGCGAAAATCGCTGCGGGAGAGCGACCCCGCCCGAAGCCGGGTGATGGCCAGGGGCGTGGAGGTGTCAAGCGTCGGGCCGAGCCGGCGCGTGAGCCGCTCATGCATCTCGGAGTCGGCTCCCTTGCGGACCGTGTCGAAGCCACCCAGAGCCTCCACAGCGGTGCGCCGCACCATGAGGGAGGAGGCGTTCGGGCGTTGCGAGTCGTATCCCAACCACTGCAACGACAGATCATCCAGGGCCCGTATGGCGTCACTTCGGCTCGCTGGCGCCATCGGGTGCGCTTGCAGCAGCGCGACCTGATGGGCAATGCGCTCGGGGTGGCTCCAGTCGTCGGCGTCCTGGGTGGTGACCAAAGCACCGGTCGCTTGCGCGAGCGCGGCGTTGCGCCCCAGGTAGCTGCCGCCATTGACCGGCATCCGCACGATCCGCACGCGCGGGTCGATCGCCGCTGCCTCGTCATACAGCGCCGTGAACGCCGGCCCGCTCGCATCGTCCACCAGCAGGATCTCGAGAGGTCCGTAGGTCTGCGCGGCCATCGAGCGAATCGAGTTCAGCAGGCCCGCGTCGGGGGCGAAGCTAGGGACGATGACCGTCACGAGAGGGCCGTCGACGCTGGGCCCCGAGGCCGCGCTCAGCCGGTCGAAAGGCACCCCCTCGTGGTCGGCAAGGGTGACTGGGGCGAGCCCGGCGGCCCGGAACCGCCGGTTGAACAGGTGCAGCCACTGGGCGATGCCCTCAGGGGTGCCCGACTGCTGCCGGGCGAAGGGGTTGGCCAGGTCACTCTCGAGGTCGGCGATGCTCCGGGCGCTTAACGGCAGTGTGGCCATGAGCCGGCGCACGGCGCCGGTATCGCCGGCCAACCACGGCAACTGAACGAACACCTGGGCACTGCGGTCGACGTGCGCGAAAGCCTTGGGTCCGCAGGTCTTCAGGATGTCCTCGAAGGCACGCCGGGCCCGCGGTTGGTCGCGCACGGTCTCCCCGCCGACGGCCCATTGCAGGGCGAGCACCAGGGCGGCGATGGGGTCGGCCAGCGCACCGTCGGGCCAACGTCCCACGGCATCGAGGTGCTCCTCGACCTCCGACCTGAGCATCCGACCCGAGGTGGCACGAAGCGCCAGGACCTCGAGCAGCTTCGGGGCCGAGCACCGCAGCGCGGTGAAGCCGATCCGGGTCACCTGCCGCTCACTGAGCGGAGCCTGGACCAGGGCGGCCACCGCCAGGCCGAGTTCGGCGGCGCGTTGCGGCATACGACCTGCTTTGCGTGCGGGGGCTGCCGCCCGGGGCCGCCTCGGCGGGCGCCGCGAACCGGCGTGGGATACTGGCGCAGTCTAGTGCCCGGGGTCGATCCGAAGGAGCAACCAGGAGATGGACGACCAGCGAGTGCGTGCCGTCATCGGGGCCCTGGCCGGGCTTGGGGCGCTCGCCGTCCTCAGCGCGATCCCCGGATGGTGGTGGGTCACCGTCTTTGCGCTCGCCGCGATGATCGGCGGCGTGGGCCTGATCATCGTCGACATCAACGTGCAATTGCGCCAGCATCGCTCCGACTTCCTCAAGGCAACCGCTCGGCTTCAGACGCCGGCCAAACCCGAGACCGCGGCCACCGGTGCCGACCTCGCCGGTGTCGTCCGCCTGGTGCAGGCGCAATTTGTGGGCCGACTCGACCGGGCCTTGAGCGCGCTGGAAACAGCCACGACCACCGTGCAGCGTCTCGGCGGCCCCGCCGCCGGCCGGGATGGCTTCGCGGGGCTGCCCCACGGCAGCACAGTGCTACTGCACCGGCTGGATGCCGCGACCCTGGCTCAGGCCAAGCTCGCCCTCACGCATGGGCTGAGCGTGGAGGCGGTCGTCACCGATAGTGCGGACCGCGAGCGGCTGGACGCCGCGGGGATCGGCGACTCGGTGACCATCCTCGCCGGCGCGAGTGCGACCCCCTATGCCATGACCGTCGTCCTGCCAGACGTCGCCGCCTGATCGCATGACCGACCCGGCATCGCACCCCCCGGCAGCAGCCAACGCAGCGCAGAGCCTCGATCCGGTGGCGGCTCTGGCCGCCTCGATACCCGCGGACGACACATCCTTTGCGACCAGCGTGCTGCGGGCGCGCTCGGTCGCGGGTCGCGACGTCCTGGCTCGGCTGGCCACCGGTGGCTCGCTGAGCGACCATCAACTGCGCGCGTTCGGCCTGGCCGGGCACGAGCGGGCCTTCGCGGGAGGCGGGGGGTCCGAGCTACCCGAGGGCGTGGACCGGCGTTGGCTGGCCGTCTATGCGCACACGCTGGGAGTCCAACTGGGCGACGCCGAGGATCAGCGCGCGGCCCTGGGACTCTTGCACGGGCTCGCGGAGTCCGGCCATGCGCTGATCGCCCGCGACGCCGAGGTGTATGCACAGTTGCTGCTTGCCGATGGTCAGCGGGAAGCGGCCGCCGAGGCCGGCCGCAAACGCGCCGTGCGCACGGTCGTGCGCACCCAGATCGCCGCGGACGTGAGCAATCCGCACCTGATCACCGGCGCCGACCCGACCGCCTGGCTGGCCGCGCTCAACGACTGCCTGATCCGACCGGGCTTGACGCGGCTCGCTCTGCGATCTGAGGGCGCGACACCCTTCGACCGACTCGTTGGTGCCCAACTCGCCCCGGGCAGTGTCCGCGGCCCGTTGGTGGCGATCATCATGAGCGCCTACAACCCCGATCACACCTTGCTGACCGCCGTGCGCTCCGTCATCGATCAGACCTATGCCGACTGGGAACTGCTCATCGTCGATGACGCCTCGCCGAACCCCCAGCCCGGGGTCCTGGACCACGCGGCGGGCATGGACCCGCGCGTGCGCGTCATCCGCAAGGCCGTCAACGGTGGGACCTACCGGGCCCGCAACACCGCCTTGCGACAAACCAACGCCGACTTCTTCACCTGCCTCGACTCCGACGACTGGGCCCACCCGCAGCGCTTGGAGCTCGGGGTTGCACCGCTGCTGGCCACACCGGCGCTGATGGCCACCCGCTCGATGTGCGTGCGCGCCGACGAGAATCTGCTGGTCAGCCGCCCCGGCCACCACGGTTTCATCATCAATGCCCCCTCGCTCCTGGTGCGGATGCACCCGGCAGTGGCCCGGCTGGGCTTCTTCGACATCGTGCGCAAGGCCGCGGACACCGAGTATGCGGTGCGCCTGGAGAATGCGTTCGGCGTCCCTGTGCTCACCCTCAAGCAGGATGTATTGACAATGGCTCGCCACCAGGCAGGATCCCTGTCGTTCGGCGAATTCACCCCCGGCTGGAGGCACGAGGCCCGCAACGCCTACCGACAGGCGTATGCCCCGTGGCACGCCACCATCCGCGGGGGCGGCGATCCCTTCCTGGACCCGGATGCACCGCGACGTTTCCCGGCGCCCCGCCGCTGGCAGGCTCCGATCGATCCGCGCCTCGCGGAGCCGACCCCGTTCGAAGTGGTGTTGTGCGACGACCTGCGGGCCGGGGCCCCCGGCGCGGCGAGCGCCGCCGCGACGCTGAGCGCCTGCCTGGCCGCCCAGCTGCGCGTCGGTGTGCTGCACGTCGAAAACCTCTGGGCGTATGCCGCGAAGGAGTCACCGCTGGATCCGGCCGTCCAAGCGCACATCGCCGCGGGTGCCGTAGAACGGATCTATCTCGAGGACGCGGTGGCCGTTGACACGCTCGTGGTCCCCACCCCGGAGGTGCTGCAATTCCCACCGTGGGCGACGCGCGTCTTTCACCCCACCCGCGTGCTGGTGGCGACGGCCGGGACCGTGGAATCCGGGCGCCCGGCGCCCGATCCTGACGTTGACCCCGGCGATCCGGTGAGCCCGACGGATCCGGTCGGCGGCGATCCCGCACCGGTGCGGCCCGACCCGGCGCGCTTCGAGGAGGCGGCGGTGGCCCGGCATACCAGGGCATTGTTTGGGGTGGACCCGATCTGGGTGCCGTTTGAGCGGCTCGCGGGGCCGGGGGTGGCGCGCGACCTCGCACACGCCCGGTCAGCCCAAGCCGGCGCAACGATCGTGACCGCGCGGCAGGCCGCCGCCGAATTGGACCAGGCGGTTGCCGCCGGGGCACCCATGGCCTGGCTGACGATCGCGCAGCGGCGCCCGGGTGACGGGAGCAGCGCCGACTCCCTCGCGCTGCGGCATGTCGCAACCCCGTTGGGCGAGGCGGCCGCGTGGGAGGCGCTGCGCGCGGCCCTGCCCGCCGTGGACGCCGCGGAACCCCTAGACCGGGACGCGATGGCGCGCCTGATCCGACCGGGTGTCGATGCCGTCGCTCAACTGCTCAGCGGTCACGTCGAGCGCTGGCCACCCGACTCGTCGTAACCCTGCCCGTGGACGCCCACCCCCTCACTCCCAGCCCCTGAACCGGAGCCGTGACTCATGAAATCCAAGCGCACCCTCGCCGGTATCGCCGCCTTCGCCGCCCTGGGCGCTCTCGCCTTCGTCGCAGCCCTGCTCACGTGGTGGTGGCTGGTGATGGCGGCCCTGGCCGCGATGCTGGGGGCCATCGGGATTCTGGCGATCAACACCAACATCATGCTGCGCAAGCATCGCGCCTCCTATGACGCCACGGGCGTGGGGCTCGGCGCCGGCGCTGGCTCCGGCGCGGAGGCGAGCGCCGATGACGTCACCGGGACGGTGCGCCTGTTGGCGGCGCAGTATGTCGGCCGGTTGGATCGCGCGCAGAGCTCCCTGGAGTCCGCGATCAGCAACCTGGAGGAGCGCACCCCGCGCGCCGGTCACGGCTCCTAGGCCAGCTCCACCTGGAGGTCGGCCCGCCCCGCGCTGGTGACGACCAGGGCCGCATTGGCCTCGTCGTTGCGCAGCACCCACTCGCGCGCCGCGTCGGGAGATTTGCCGAACTGGATGTGCCGCTCGATCAGCCGACGGTGACGCACCGCGTCGGGCACCACGACATACCACACCTCGTGGCAGGCGGCCCGGGCCGCGGGCCAGGGTTGCGCGTCGAGCAGCAAGTAGTTGCCCTCGGTGACCACGATCTCGACCTCTGGATCGACGGCGATCGCCCCGGCGAGCGGCTGCTCCAGGTCCCGCTCGAAATCGGGGGCATAGACCGACCGAACCCGGTCCCGGCGCAGCCGGTCCAGCAAGACCGCATACCCGTCGCCGTCGAAGGTTTGGGGGGCCCCCTTGACCCGACTGAGCCCCAATCGCTCGAGCTGGACGTCGGCCAGATGGAAGCCGTCCATCGGCACCTGCTGCGCGCGACCCGGTCGTCCCGCGATGAGGGCCGCCGTCACTGCCCGGGCCAGGGTCGACTTCCCGGCGCCCGGCGCCCCGACGATGCCGAGGATGACGCGCTCGCCCGGGTCAGCGCGCAGGCCCTGGACGCGGGCAACGAGCTCGGCCAGTGCGGGACGCGACTCCATGAGGCAGTTCTAGCAGGGACGCGGACGGGGACCGCGATTCAGCCCGCTTGCAGGGCGCCGATCACAAAGGCCGCCAGTTCCTGAGCCGGCTCGCCCGCCGTTCCGTGTTGACCATGGAAGGCGGCGGTGGCATCGATTCCGCAGAGACCCAGGATCTGCTCGTCACCACCGGGGTGCCGTGCAATCCAGGCCGTCAGGTCGTAGACCTTGCCGTCGACGGCGGCCCAGCATGACTGCGCCGTGGCGTGCTCCGCGACCTGCGCCAGGCTGTATGCCGTGGAGCCCGTCGCCGTGCCACTCGCGGATGCTGTGGCCGAGGCGGTACCGGCGGCGGTGCCGGTGGACGACGGGGTCGCCGCGATCCGGTCCTTCCAGGCGGCGCTTGCGCCGCTGTGACCAACCAGAGCGGTCAGTGCCACCACTGCCACGGCGAGCACTGCTGCCAGAGCACCCAGGCCTTTGGCCAGGCCCGACTGGGCGCTGCGGCGCGTGCTGAGTAGCCAGCCGAGCGCGACCACGGCGAGGGCACCCGCCGCCAGCGGTAACCGATCGCCCCACGTGCTGTGGTCGGCCGGTACACCGACGCGCTTGGCGAGCGCCTCACCGGACTCGGCGGCAGCGAAGGCCGCGCCGGCCCCGGCCACGAGCGCGGCGCCCACCAAGAAGCCGTAGCGTTCCCGCCAGGCGCGGCGAACCAGAACGAGCAGCAGCCCGAGCGCCCCCAAGGGGAGCAGCACGACGGGCGCATGCACGAGCAATGGGTGCATGGGGAGTCCGGCGATGGTGTCGAAGAGTCCGTCCATGGGATGAAGCTAGTCGGCCACGAGGGACGCGGAGGCAAGTTACGACCAATGGGCACCCCACCTGGCCCTAAAGTCCGATGCGCCGCGGGGTGCCGCGCGTCAGCCGCAGGCGCCGTCGGCCGCGAGGAAGCTGTCGCCGGGCACGTCGTGGAGGGTCGTAGGTTCGCCCTGCCGCCGGGTGATCACCACGTCCACGGTGGGTGCCGCCGCGAGACCGAGGCGCACGACGGGCTCGGCGCCGGCCCCAAAGCCGGTGCTGGCGACGACCTCACGCCGCCCGAGCAGGTGAGCGGGGTCGAGGGCGTGGCCCGCGGCATACACCGCGACCTCGGTCCCGACGTCGGCCCCCACGGTGAGCCAGTGGTCGCTGCCGCCGGACTGGCTCAGCACGAGCGACGGGCGCTGCGGGAACCACTCCGCGAGGAAGATTTCGAGCCGGCCATCGTGGTTGCTGTCGAAGGTGGCGCCGGTGACCCAGTAGGTCGGCTCCCCCGGCGGTTCAACCGGCTGCATCGCCGTGAACTGCGGCGACTGGCCAACCTCGGCGGTGTTGATGAGGGTGACGGGTCGCCCAGGACTTCCGGAGGCCGCGGTGGTCAGGATGTCGAGCCGGCCGTCGGCATTGAGATCCACGATCTCGACATGGGGGGCCTTCGTCGGCAGATCGGGTATGCCCGACGCGCTGGTCACATCGCGGAAGGCGACGGCCCGCCCGGCCCGAGGACCTTCGTTGAGGTAGACCCGGATCGGCACCCGCCGACCGGCGTCGAGGGTGCTGTTGTAGTGCTGGCCCAGCACCAGGTCGACCCGGCCGTCGTCGTTGAGGTCGGCCGCGGCCACTCCCGCGACGTCGTCCTCGTTGCCGTATGCCGTCCACCCGAACTCGGGTGCCGCCTCCTCGACGAATCGGCCGTCCTGCCCGCCGACGAAGAGCCGGTTGGACCCGGAGAAGAAGAGGTCGGGGCGCCGATCCCCACTCAGATCCACGGTGCTGACGCCCAGGGCGTGGATATCGCTCGGCAGCCCGGCGGCGGCGGTCCGATCCGAGAAGGCCAGGCCGCCGTCATTGTGGAAAAGGACCGACGACCCGCCGGTCCAGCGGTCTTCCGTCAGGACGACGTCGAGCAGCCCATCCCCGTCGTAGTCCACGACACCGATGGAGCGACCGCCCCGGGTCGTGTCGAGGACGGTCGCGGGCGCGAAGCGACCACCGTCATTGCGTAGGACGACCGAGGGCGCATCGGCTCGCGGCTTGGGCCGCGGGTTGCGGCTGAGAATCAAATCCAGATCACCATCGCCGTCCAGGTCCGCGAAGGCGGCGCCCGCGGTCCGACCGCGCATCTCGGGGAAGTCCGGGCTCACCCGGAAGCCGGCGGCGGATCCCAGGAGCAGCCGATCCGGGGCCTGTCTCTTATACACATCTGACGCTGCCGACGAATAGAGAGGTGTAGATCTCGGTGGTCGCCGTATCAT
>CALLZC010000147.1 GCA_937858995.1 uncultured Nostocoides sp. | reverse complement strand
TTTCAAGCAGAAGACGGCATACGAGATAGGAGTCCGTCTCGTGGGCTCGGAGATGTGTATAAGAGACAGGATGAGCATGATCGTGTCATCCCCGGCGATCGAGCCGAGGACCCCCTCGACCTTGCCTTGGTCGATGGCCGAGGCCAGGAAACTGGCCGCGCCGGGCGGGGTCCGCACGACGATCAGGTTGCTCGAAACGGCGGCCGAGACCAGCAACTCCTGGCAGCGGGACGCGAGCCGCCGGTTGACCTCCGCAGCCTCGGGTGCGGCCCGCACACTGCGGTCCCCACCCTCCCCCGGCACCGCGTAGATGAGGTGTTTGCCGGCCCGGATCCGCTCGGCGCCCACCTCCACCAAGTCGCGAGAAAGCGTCGCTTGGGTGACCTCGATCCCCTCGGCGGCGAGCAATTCGAGCAGTTCGACCTGGGAGCGCACCACCCGCTCATGCAGCAGATCCACGATCCGCTGCTGGCGTGCCCCGCGGGAGGTGGCGATCGTCATACACCCCTCCGCGAGGCCTCGATGAGGAAGGACAGGAGGGCCTTTTGGGCGTGGAGCCGGTTCTCGGCCTCATCCCAGACCACCGACTGGGGCCCGTCGATGACCTCGGCGGTGACCTCGTGGCCCCGGTAAGCCGGCAGGCAGTGCAAGAAGATGGCCTCCGGACTCGCCCGGCGCATGAGCTCACTGGTCACGCAGTAGTCCTGGAAGGGGGAGGCGGCGCCCTGACGTTGCGCCTTTTCCTCCTCCATCCCCATCGAGACCCAGGTGTCGGTCAGCACGACATCGGCTCCGGCCACGCACGCACGCGGATCGCGGGTGACGAGCACCGACCCACCGGTCCCGGCGGCGATGTCCCGGGCTCGCCCGAGCACCTCACCCGACGGCAGGTGGCGCTCCGGCGTGCCGATGCGCACGTGCATACCCGCCAGTGCCCCGCCGAGCAGATACGAGTGGGCCATGTTGTTGGCCCCATCGCCGACATAGGCCATCGTCAGTCCGGCCAGCCGACCCTTGTGCTCCCGGATGGTCAACAAGTCCGCGAGAATCTGACAAGGGTGATAGTCGTCGGTCAGGGCATTGATGACCGGCACCCCGGCGTATCTCGCGAGCTCTTCGATCCGAGCCTGACCGTAGGTGCGCCATACGATCGCGGCGGCCTGCCGCCCTAGGACCCGCGCGACGTCGGCAATCGACTCCCGCTCACCCACCTTCGCCAGCTGAGCGTCAACGATCATCGGGAAGCCGCCCAGACCTGTTATCGCCCCGACAAAGGAGACCTGGGTGCGCAACGTCGGCTTGTCGAAGAGCACGGCCACGACCTGTGGTCCCTCGAGGCTGCGATCGCTGAACGGCGCCGCCTTGAGGGTCGCCGCTCGATCCAACACCTCCGCCTGTTCGCGTGGGGACAGGTCATCGTCCGCGAGGAAATGGCGAATACGGTTCTCGGACATGCTGGGCTCAACTCTCCCTGGCCGCGCGGTCGAGGAGTTCCGGGAGGATCTCCACGAAACTCGACAATTGGGCGTCGGTGATGATCAGCGGTGGAGCGATACGGATGGCGTTCGGGGCGACCGCGTTGACGAGGAAGCCCGCCTCTCGAGCGAGCGCGACGACGGGCGCTGCCACCGCCGCGGTGAGCACAATCGCCTGGAGCAGCCCGCGCCCACGAACTTGCGCGACGAGTTGATGGTCCAGCCCACGGACGGCCTGGGCGAAGGCCGCGCCGGCGGCTCCGGCGTGACGCAGCAATCCCTGCGCTTCGATGGTGTCGAGAACGGCGAGCCCGGCGGCACACGCCAATGGGTTTCCCCCGAACGTGGAGCCATGCATGCCTGGTTGCAGCAGCCCCGACACCGATGGACCGAAGGTCACCAGGGCGCCAATGGGCACACCGCCGCCGAGACCCTTGGCGACGGTGATGGCATCGGGGGTGATCCCGCTGCGCTGGAATCCGAACCAGTCACCGGTGCGGCCGATCCCGGTTTGGATCTCGTCGATGACGAGCAGCGCTCCTGCCGAACTGGTCAGCTCGCGAGCTGCCACCAGATAGTCCGTGCCCGCTTCGATCACGCCACCTTCGCCCTGGATCGGCTCCAGGACGACGGCGCCGATGTCGTCCATGGCCACGGCCCGGGCCAGGGCATCGATGTCGCCGTATGGGACGTGCCGCACCCCGGGCAGGAGCGGCTCGAAGGGCTCGCGGTAGGCGGCCTTGGCGGTCAAGGCCAGGGCCCCCGTCGAGCGGCCGTGGAAGCCGCCCTCAGCGGCGATGACGCCGACGCGGCCCATGCGCCGAGCCAGCTTGATCGCGCCCTCAATGGCTTCGGTCCCGGAATTGGCAAAGAAGACGCGCGAGCCGTCCGGCGCTCCGGCAATGCTCAGGAGCCGCTCGGCCAGCTCGATCTGCGGCCGGGAGGTATAGAAGTTGGAGATGTGAGCTACCTGCCCGATCTGGTGGGAGACCGCGGCCACCAGCTCGGGGTGGTTGTGGCCCAGGACGTTGACGGCGATCCCCGCCACCAGGTCGAGATAGCGCTTGCCGTCGGTGTCCCACACGTAGGCACCCTCGCCGCGCTCGATCACGAGGCTTGGCAGACCAAAGACGCCCAGGAGTGCCTTCTCGTAACGCCCCAGCAGCGTGTCGTGCTGCTCGCCCTGATGAGTCATCGAGGATCTCCCTGGCTGTCGTCGGCATCGGCGGCGGCGTCGGGCACGATCATCGTGCCGATGCCTTCGGTGGTGAAGACCTCCAGCAGGAGGGAATGCGGTTGCCGACCGTCGATGACGTGCGCGCGGGGGACGCCCTGGGCCACGGCCGCAATGCACGCCTCCAGCTTGGGGACCATCCCGTCGTCGACGCGGGTGAGCAGGTCCCGGGCCGCTGTGAGGTCGAGCGACGACAGGAGGCTGGCGCGGTCGGGCCACGCGGCATACACGCCCTCGACATCGGTGAGCACCACCAACTTGCGGGCCCCCAGCGCCACGGCCAGCGCGGCAGCCGCCGTGTCGGCATTGACATTGAGCACCTGAGATGGGGTGTCGAGGTCGGGCGCGATGCTCGAGACGACCGGAACCCGCCCAGTCGCCAGGATGTCCTGCACGGCAGAGGGGTTGACCTCGACCACGTCCCCGACCAGACCGAGGTCGTGCTCGACCCCGTCGATCGTCACACCCCGGCGGCGAGCCCCGAAGAGGCCGGCGTCCTCACCCGAGAGGCCGACGGCGATGGGTCCGTGCTGGTTGAGCAGGCCGACGAGTTCGCGACCCACCTGACCGGTCAGCACCATGCGCACGACATCCATCACCTCGGGCGTGGTCACCCGCAGGCCGCCCTTGAACTCGCTGCTCATCCCCAGGCGGGTGAGCATGGTCTTGATCTGCGGCCCGCCGCCATGGACGACGACCACGCGCAGGCCGGCGAAGCGCAAGAACGCGACATCCTGGGCGAAGGCCTCCTGCAAGGCACGCTCTGTCATGGCATTGCCGCCGTACTTGACGACGACGAGGGCGTCTCGGAACTGCTCCAACCACGGCAAGGCCTCGGCGAGCGTTGCCGCCTTCGCCTGCGCCGCGGCCAGGGCCGCCCCGTCGTGCGCGGCGCGCATCGTGACGCCGCGGGTCAGTGGGCTCTCGTTCACGTGCTGTAAGCCGAGTTCTCGTGGACGTAATCGTGCGTCAGGTCATTGGTCCACACGGTGACAGCCTCCGTGCCCACCTTGAGGTCGATGAGAATGTGCGCCTCCCGCGCGCTCAGGTCGACCAGGTCGCGATCGGCGCCCAGGGCGCTCCCCCGGCATACCGGGATGCCGTTGATCGTCACGTCGAGGTCGTCGCCGTCGAAGGCCGCGTCCGTCGTCCCGACGGCGGCGAGGATCCGGCCCCAATTGGGGTCGTTGCCAAAGATCGCGCACTTGACCAGATTGCTCCGCGCGACGGCCCGACCAACGCTCAACCCGTCGGCCTCGCTGGCCGCGCGGATCACATCGATGCGGACCTCGTGCGCGGCGCCTTCGGCATCGCGAACCAATTGCAGTGCCAGGTCGGCGCATACCTCGGTCACGGCCACCTCGAGGTCCGGCACCGGCACCCGAAGGCCCGAGGCTCCCGAGGCCAGCGCGAGGACCGTGTCATTGGTCGACATGCACCCGTCGGAGTCGACGCGATCGAAGGTCTTGCTCGTGGCACCGCGCAGCACGCCCGCCAGGTCGCCGGGCTCCACCAGGGCATCCGTTGTCAGGACGACGAGCATCGTCGCCAGACCGGGCGCGAGCATGCCGGCCCCCTTGGCCATGCCACCCACGCTCCAGCCCTCGCCGTCGTAGGTCGCGGTCTTGGCGACGGTGTCCGTGGTCATGATCGCCGTCGCGGCCGCGCTGCCACCGTCATCCGAGAGCGCGGCCGCCGCGCTCTCGCACCCGGCGAGCAGGGTCGGCATGGGCAGCAACTCACCGATCAGGCCGGTGGAGCAGACCGCGACATCGGCCGCCGAGATCCCCAGGAGCTGCGCGACATACTCCGCTGTGCGGTGGGTGTCCTGGAATCCTTGGGGGCCGGTGCAGGCGTTGGCGCCGCCGGAATTGAGAATGACCGCGTCGATGCGCCCGTCGGCTGCCACCTGGCGGGTCCACCGCACCGGCGCCGCCTGGACCCGGTTGGTCGTCAGCACGGCGGCGGCCGTGTGCTCCGGCCCGTCGTTGACGACCAAGGCGACGTCGGGCCGGCCGCTGGCCTTGAGGCCGGCGGTGACTCCGCTCGCGCGAAAGCCCAAGGGGGAGGTCACTGACATACGGAAGATCCTTCGAATGCGCGGGTCATGGGGCCAGGCCGGCCAGGGTGAGACCGGTGAGCTCGGGAAGGCCGAGCGCGAGGTTGAGGCACTGGACGGCAGCGCCCGCGGTGCCCTTGGTGAGATTGTCGATCGCTGAGACGGCGACGAGCCGGCGCTGCCGCTCGTCGACGGCGACTTGCAGGTGCACCGCGTTGGAACCGAGCACATCGCTTGTGCGCGGCCAGGCCCCTTCGGGTAGCAGCACGAGCGTCGGCTCGTTGGCATAGGCCTCGGCATAGGCCGCCCGGATGGCCGATGCCGTCGCCGCAGCGGTGAGCCGGGCGGTCGAGGTCGCGAGGATGCCGCGCGCCATGGGCGCCAGGGTGGGCGTGAACGAGACGCCCACGGCCACCCCGGCCGCCCGGCTCAGGTTCTGTTCGATCTCCGGGGTATGACGGTGGGTGCCGCCGACGCCATACGGCGACATCGCGCCCATGACCTCGCTACCGAGCAGGTGCGGTCGCAGGGACTTGCCGGCGCCGGAGGTGCCGGACGCGGCCACGATGACGATGTCGTCCGGCTCGGCGAGGCCGGCGCGCAGGGCCGGCGCCAACGCCAGGCTGATGCCCGTGGGGTAGCAGCCCGGCACGGCAACGCGTCGTGCGCCGCGCAGCACATCCCGCTGTCGTCCCTGTGGCAGCGGCAATTCGGGGAGGCCATAGGGCCAGCACCCGGCATACGGGCTGTCGTAGTAGGCCGACCAGTCGCCAGCATCGGCGAGCCGGAAGTCGGCCCCGCAGTCGATGACGACGACGTCGTCGGGAAGGCCGGCGGCCAGCGCGGCGCTATGCCCGTGCGGGAGCGCCAGGAGGACCACATCGTGCCCAGCCAGGACCTCCGGAGTGGTGTCCTGCAGGACGACCTCGCGCAGCGGTGTCAGGTGCGGGTGCACCGCCCCCATGAACTGGCCGGCATTGCTGCTCGCGGTCAAGGCACCGAGCTCGACATGCGGGTGGCCCAGCAGGAGGCGCAACACCTCGCCTCCCGCATATCCACTGGCCCCAGCCAGCGCGACTCGCACCGTCATGTGCATGAACTTACACTAGTGCGCAACTTCATGCGTCTGCTGTTTGTTGCCACGACCCCTTGCGGGCGAGGTGCTACCGCTGGCTGGCTCCCACTGCGCCCGCGGCGGCCTTGACCGCCAGGTCGCGCAGTCCGCTGACTTCATCGGTGGTCAGGGTCCGATCCGGGGCCCGGAAGGCGAGGCGATAGGCCAGCGACTTCTTGCCGTCGCCGACCTGGTCGCCCCGGTAGCTGTCGAAAAGCGTCACCGACTCCAGCATCTCGCCCGCGCCCACCCGCAGCGCCGCCTCCACATCGGCGGCCCGCACTGCCTCGTCGATGACCAGGGCCACGTCGCTGGTGGCGATGGGGAAGGAGCTCAAGGTCACCGCCGTGGCCGGCCGTCCGCTGGCGGAGCTGAGGAGATCGAGATCCAGCTCACCGCCCACCGTGCGCGCGGGCAGTCCCAGCGCGCTGAGCACCTTGGGATGCAACTCCCCAACATGACCAACGACGCTGCCGTCCGGGAGCTCGATGGCGGCACAGCGGCCCGGATGGAAGGGCAGGGGATCTGCGGCCATCGACCGGGCCGTCAGGCCCAGGGCCTCGGTAATCGCCAGGGCGGTGGCAATGGCGTCCATGACGTCGGCGGCCCGACCGGCACCCCAGACACCGGCACGCTCGCGCTGACCCGCCAGCAGAAAGCCGAGGTGCCGCGGTTGGCGCGGGACCGCCGCGCGGATCGCCGCCAGTGTCGCGTCCGACGGCTGGACGCCGACATCCTCCGTGGGGGCCGGCGTGAGCTCACCCGCACGATCCAGGACCAGCCCTATCTCAAAGAGGGCCACATCCTTGAAACCCCGAGAGACGTTGCGCCGCAACGAGTCCACCAGAGTGGCGAGGATCGAAATGCGTAGCAGGGGCGCCTCGTCGGACAGCGGGTTGGTAATCCGCACCGTGCGCTCCCGCGCGGCGGCGACGTCATACCCCAGAGCCGCGTGCCGGTCGTCGCCGACGAAGGGCGCGTTCCACACCTCCGAAAAGCCTTGGCCGGCGAGCAGATTGGCCACGAGCCGACGCATCCGCTGATCGTGGGTCAAGCCCGAACCCACCGGAGCTGTCGGGACGATCGCGGGGATCTTGTCGTAGCCGTCGATCCGGGCGACCTCCTCCGCCAGGTCGGGCTGGTTGCGCAGGTCGGGGCGCCACGACGGCGGGGTCACACGCACCAGGTCGGCGCCGTCTGCGGAGACACCGTCTCCCTCGACGGCGCAGCCGATTGCCCGGAGGATCTCGATCACGCGGGCAGCCGGATAGTCGACGCCGACCAGGCGAGCAGGAAGCGTCAGGTCGAGATCAATGACCTCGCTCCCCTGCGGTGTCCCGACGTCGGTCACCCCGGGTTCAGCGCGCCCGCCACCATGCTCGACCAGCAATTCGACGGCGAGTTGGGCTGCCGCAGAGGCCAATTCCGGGTCGACCCCACGCTCGAAACGACGCGACGCCTCCGAGGGAAGCTTGTGCCGCCGGGCCGATCGGGCGATGCTCACCGGGTCGAAGTGCGCCGCCTCGATCAGGACATCGGTCGTCGTGTCGGAAATTTCGGTCTCCGCGCCGCCCATGACACCGGCAATCGCGAGGACGCGCTCGCCACCGCTGTCGGTGATGAGCAGGTCGCTCTCTTCGAGTGCCCGCTCGACATCGTCGAGCGTGGTGATTCGCTCCCCGCCCCGGGCGCGACGCACGACGATCGGCCCGTCCAGGCGCGCCACATCGAAGGCGTGCAATGGCTGCCCCAGGCCCAGCATGACGTAGTTCGTCACGTCCACCGGCAGCGAAATCGGCCGCATCCCCGCCTCGGTCAACCGGGTCGCCATCCATGGAGGGGTCGGCGCCTGCACATCCACACCGCGCACGATGCGCGCGACGTAGCGGTCACAACCCACGCGCCCGCGGATCGGTGCAGTGTCGGCCAGCTCCACCGCATACCCGCTCCCGAGTCCCTGCGCGGCCGCGACCGCGGCCCGCTCGGCCAAGGCCAGGGCGGGATCGGTGAAGGCCGCTCCGGTGGCATGCGAGTATTCGCGGGCGATGCCGCGGATAGCGAAGCAGTAGCCGCGATCCGGGGTCACATTGACCTCGACGGTCTCGCGATCAAGGCCGAGCAAGGCGATGGCATCCATCCCGGGCACCAGTGACGCCAGGACCTCCGGGCGGTCCGCGAAGTAGCGGTTCAGGACCAGGATCCCGTCGTGGTCATCGCCCAGGCCGAGTTCGCGTTCGGAGCAGATCATCCCGTGCGAGACATGCCCATAGGTCTTGCGGGCCGAGACCTGCACGTTCCCGGGCAGGACACCGCCCGGGAGGATGCACACCACCCAGTCGCCCGCGTCGAAGTTGTGTGCCCCACACACGATTTCTTGAGGGCCCCCGGAGGTGAGTTGCTGCCCGTGCGCGCCGACGTCGACCTGACACCAGTGGATCGTGCGACCGTTCTTCTGCGGCTCCGGCACCTGCGAGATCACCCGGCCCACGACCAGCGGTCCGGTGATCTCACCGCCGTGCAGGCCCTCTTCCTCCAGACCGACCCGAACCAGGTCGGCCGCGATGTCGAGCCCGCGCGCGGTGGCGGGCACCGCGACATACTCGCGCAACCAATCGACGGGAACGCGCATCAGATCTCCATCGCGAATTGGGCATCGAATCGGACATCGCCCTCGATCATGTCGCGCATGTCCGAGACGCCGGATCGGAACATCAGCGCCCGGTCAACACCCATCCCGAAGGCGAAACCGGTGAATCGGTCCGGGTCGATACCGCACGCGGACAACACATTCCGATTGACCATGCCGCAGCCGCCCCACTCGATCCACCCCGTTCCCTTGCACGTGCGGCAGGCTGGGTCGGCGCCTCGGCAGACGAAGCAGCGCAGATCCATCTCGGCGCTGGGTTCGGTGAAGGGAAAGTATGACGGGCGCAACCTGGTCGTGATCCCGGCACCGAAAAGATGGCTCGCCAAGGTGTCCAGGGTCCCCTTGAGGTGCGCCATGGTGATCCCTTCGTCGACACAGATGCCCTCGACCTGGTGAAAGGCGGGCATGTGCGTGGCGTCGAGTTCATCGGTGCGGAACACCCGTCCGATGCACGCCACCGCGATCGGCGCACCCCGCTCGAGCAGGGCGCGCGCCTGGACCGGTGAGGTGTGAGTGCGCAAGACGAGTCCGCTGGACGGCGGGTCCACATAGAAGGTGTCTTGCATCTGCCGGGCCGGGTGATCCGCGTCGAAATTCAAGGCGTCGAAGTTGAACCACTCGGCCTCCACCTCCGGCCCCTCGGCAATCTCCCAGCCCATCCCGACGAAGAGGTCCGCAATGTGCTCGCTCATGAGCTCGATCGGATGCCGTCGCCCCAAGGGCCGCCGCCCGGTGGGCAGGGTCACATCCACGGACTCATCGATCAGGATGCGGGCGTCGCGCTCGGCTTCCAGGGTGAGTTGGCGGGCGGCCACCGCCTGCGACACGGCGCCCTTGGCCTGCCCAACGAGCTTGCCGGCCGCGGCCTTGGCGCTGGGCGGCAACGCCCCGATCTCGCGGTTGGCCAGCGCTAGCGGGGATTTGTCGCCCAGATGCGCGGTGCGCACGGCCTTCAACGCATCCAGGGTCGCGGCAGCGGCGACCGCGTCCAGCGCTGCGTCGAGGGCACCCTGAACCGCCTCCGGTGCCAGCGCCGCAACCTCGACGGGGTCGTAGTTCGTGTTGGGTCCGGACATATCTCTCTCACGTGTGGGTGGGCGGCCCCGAGTCTACGTTCCGGGCGGTCGGTGAAGGAGCCAGGCTAAGCGAACGATGGTCAGCCGCGGTGGGCCACCGCAGAGGCATAGAGGCAGATCGTCGCGGCCATGGCCACGTTCAACGACTCGGCCTGGCCGAAGATCGGCACCGACACGCGGGCGGAGCACTGCGCGGCCAGGGCGTCGGGGAGGCCGTGCGCTTCAGTGCCGAAGACCCAGCAGTGGCGCCCGAGCAGGTCGAGGTCCTGCACCGTCGTTCGGGCTTCCCCCTCCGTCGCATAGGTGCGTATGCCGTGCGCCGCGAGCTCGCGCACGCACGCCTGCGCGTCCAGTCCGGTGACGACCGGGAGATGGAAGAGCGAGCCGGCCGTGGAGCGCACTACCTTGGGAGAGAAGGCGTCCACGGAATTCTTGGACACGAGCACGGCGTCAGCGCCGGCGGCGTCCGCGGCGCGGATGACGGTCCCGAGATTGCCGGGATCTCGAATCTCGTCGAGCAAGACCAGGAGGCGAGGGCCGGGCTCAGCGCCGCCCGAGCGCCCATCCTCGGCGAGCACACCAGCCAGGTCGGTGACCGGCTGCTGGGCAACGGCCAGCAACCCCTGCGGTGTCTCGGTATCGCCCAGCGCCGCGAGCACCGGCACGCTGACGGGGTACACAGGCACCCCGGCGGCATCGGCAGCAGCGAGGATGTCGGCATACCGCAGTCCCGCATCCTGGGTGGCATACACCTCCCGGGCCGTCGGGGCGGCATACCGCAGCAGCTCGCGGACGGCTTGTGGTCCCTCGACGAGGAAGCGCCCCGAGCGCGAACGCACCGAGCGCCGAGACAGTGCCTGGACCTCCCGCACCCGATCGGCGCGGGGATTGGTCAACAGGGCACGTGCTCGGCGCTCGGGACCGTGCGCGGCGATCAGGCGTCGGCCTTCTCGTCGGCCTTCTCGTCGGCGGCCGGGACATTGGCCTTGGCGATCTCGACGAGCGCCGCGAAGGCCGCCTCGTCGTTGACCGCGAGCTCGGCGAGCATGCGACGGTCGACCTCGATCTCCGCGGCGCGCAGGCCCTGGATGAACCGGTTGTAGGTCATCCCGTTGGCGCGCGCACCGGCGTTGATGCGCTGGATCCACAGCCGACGGAAGTCACCCTTGCGGGCGCGCCGGTCGCGGTAGCTGTAGGTCAGCGAGTGGTTGAGCTGCTCCTTGGCCTTGCGGTACAACCGTCCGCGCTGACCGCGATAGCCGCTGGCCCGCTCCAGGACGACCCGGCGCTTCTTATGGGCGTTGACCGCCCGCTTCACGCGTGCCACGTGATTCTCCTTGTTACTTCTTCAGTGCGTGTATGGGGACGCGGCGGGGCCGCGAGGGCCTCAGCGGCCGAGGAGTCGCTTGATCATCTTGACGTCGGCGGGCGCGACCTCCACGTCGTTCGCGAGGCGGCGCGCGTGCTGCGGGCTCTTCTCGTGGAACTTGTGGACGTGATTGGCGCGCTGGCGCATGATCTTGCCGCTACCCGTGACGCGGAAGCGCTTCTTGGCCCCACTGTGGGTCTTGTTCTTCGGCATGACAGCCGATCTCCTTTGCTGACATGCGTCGGCGCGAGCCGACGCAGGGGTTTTCGGTGACGGTGTGACCCGTCGGGACTACTCGGTCGCCGCAGCGCCGTCCGCCGAAACGACCGGCAGTTCGCTGCCCGGCCCGGCGACCTCGTGCCCGGCGACCTCGTGCGTGGCGGTGTCGACCTGCCGGCGACGCTGCTCGGCTCGGGCCTCGGACTTGCGCTTGGTCGGACCGATGACCATCACCATGTTGCGACCGTCCTGCTTGGGCGCGGACTCGACGAAACCCAGTTCGGCAATATCGGTGGCCAGCTTCTGCAGCAAGCGGAAACCCAGTTCGGGTCGGGACTGCTCGCGGCCACGGAACATGATGGTGACCTTGACCTTGTCCCCCGCCTTGAGGAACCGCTCGACATGGCCCTTTTTGGTGCCGTAGTCGTGCTGGTCGATCTTGGGGCGGAGCTTGATTTCCTTGATGACGGTATTGACTTGGTTCTTGCGGGCCTCCCGGGCCTTCATGGCGGCTTCGTACTTGAACTTGCCGTAGTCCATGAGCTTTGCCACGGGTGGCTTGGCCATCGGGGCGACTTCGACGAGGTCGAGATCGGCCTCGGCGGCCAGCCGGAGGGCGTCTTCGACGCGGACGATGCCGACTTGCTCACCATTGGGGCCGACCAGGCGCACTTCGGGGACGCGGATCCGGTCGTTGATGCGAGGCTCGCTGATGTGTTGCTCCTTCGTCGTATGGCCAGTGCGCTCGCTCGCGCTCGGACTTCAGCCACACAATGACGAAGACCTCCCGCGAGGCTCGCGAGAGGTCGGGGCAGTCCGGATGGGTATGCCGCCGCGCACTCCACCGGGAGCGTGCGGCTGGCGCGCACCGAGGTGCGAGCCCATCTGACCCGGCCACCTTGAGGCGATGGGCGCGGGTGGAAGTTGACTGCCGTCGACTTCTCTTGAGCATCCTCACGTCCGGGACGCAGCTCGGGCGTGACGATTGGTTGGGGCCTAGGTTACCAGTCGCGGGAGTCGCGGCGGAAACCGAGACGTTGACTCACGCAAAATGCCCGCGTAGCGGGGGCGGCGCTAACCGATCCGGAAGGTGAGCCCGTCGATGCGGGCGCGAAACTCCCCGTCGGTGGCGAGTTGCTCCCCCACGGAGGTGAGCAACGCGCTCACCTCGTCACGGGCCAGGCCCGGCCGCAGGGTCAACTGGACGCCCAGGGTTCCGGGGGGCTGCCCGGCATACAGCTCATGGGCCAGAATCTCGGCCTGGCCGGCGAGAGCGGCGGCGACCCCGCGGGCGACGACGGCGTCCGTATGCGGTGGGGTCCACTCGCGCCGCATCGCCAGCGCCCACACGTGGCTGGCGCGCAACTCCCGCTCGCCCGGTGCGCCGAGGTTGAGGAGTATGACGTCACAGCCCTCGGCGACGGCGGCCTGAGCGAGCCGGTCGGCGGTCACCGGAACCGGCCGGGCTGCGGGATCCCAGGCCCCGAGCTCGGCCAGGCCGGTGAAGGCCGGCAGCGCGCGCCGGCCGTCGGGGGCCACCAGGGTCACCAGGGCCATGTCGACTGCGGCATCGTGAACGAGCCCATCGGGCCCGGTCACGACCTCTTCGGCGTGCGCCACGACCGCCACGAGGAAACGGCCTGCGGCGACGGCACGCATCAGCGCCACCTCGTCGTTGCCGGTGAGCGCCGCGACGAGCGCCGGGTCGCTCACGCCGGTGTCGCTCTCGAACCCGCTGGGGCTCAGCTCGCGGCGGGCCCACGGCATACCGGCGCTGTCGGTGGCCGTTGCCGGGTCCGAGCGCGACGGGTGCCGGGCGTGTTCGCGGGGATTGGTCACGGTCGGCCGGCGATGTCCAGCGCGTCGGACAGCGTGAAGGCGTCCTTGTAGAGCGCCGAACCGATGATGGCCCCCTCGACGCCGATCCCCACGAGCGCACGGATCGCCGCGATGTCGGCCAAGGTGGAGACACCGCCGGACGCGACGATGGGCGCCTCGGTGTGGTGCGCGACGGCGGTGAGCAATTCCAGGTTGGGTCCGGCGAGCATGCCGTCCTTGTTGACGTCGGTAACGACATAGCGCGCGCAGCCTTCGGCGTCGAGCCGGGCCAGGGTCTCCCAGAGGTTGCCGCCCTCGCGGGTCCAGCCGCGTGCCGCCAGGGTCTCGCCGCGCACATCCAGGCCGATGGCGATGCGATCGCCGTGCTCCGCGATGGCCTGCCGGGTCCATTCGGGATTCTCCAGCGCCGCGGTGCCGACATTGACGCGGCGGCAGCCCGTCGCCAAGGCGCGCTCCAGCGACTCGGTACCGCGGATCCCGCCGCTCAGCTCGACCTTGATGTCGAGCCGTCCGACGATCTCATCTAGGAGGTCGGCATTGGAGCCGCGCCCGAAGGCCGCGTCGAGGTCGACCAGGTGGATCCACTCGGCGCCCTGCTCCTGCCACGCCAGCGCGGCGGCGACTGGGTCGCCGAAGTCCCAACCGCTGCCCGCCACCCCCTGCTGGAGTTGCACGGCCCGGCCCCCCGCGACATCGACCGCGGGGAGCAACTCGAGGCGCGATCCCCCCGAGCTAACCTCTGCTAGCAGAGGGTTCTGTTGTGTCCACATGATGCATCCTGTGGTTCGTAGGGAAACCTCTGCTAGCAGAGGTTGCTTCAGGGGGGATCGCGGCCAGAGCGCCGGCTTCAGGGGGGATCGCGGCCAGAGCGCCGGCTTCAGGGGGGATCGCGGCCAAGGCGCTGGTCACAACGCGCGCACCCAGTTCTCCAGCAGCCGCAACCCGGCAGTTCCGGACTTCTCCGGGTGGAATTGGGTGGCTGCCAGGGGCCCGTTCTCGACCGCCGCGATGAAGTCACCGCCGTGCGTGCACCAGGTGACCAGGGGCGCCGCACCGGCCAGGTAGCCATCGGCAACCGGCAGTTCCCAGCTCTGCACGGCATACGAGTGCACGAAATAGAACGCCTCGTGCTCGACCCCGGCGAAAAGCGTCGACCCCTCGGGGACGGCGAGGGTGTTCCAGCCCATATGCGGCACGACCGGGGCATGCAGTCGCCGCACCGATCCCGGCCACTCCCCGATCCCCGCCACCGGGGTGGCACTCGGCTCGTCGGAGCCCTCGAACATCACCTGCATCCCCACGCAGACTCCGAGAACCGGCCGGCCACCGGCGAGCCGAATGTCGATCAGGCGGGGGCCGTCGGCGCGGCGCAATCCCTGCATACAGGCGTGGAAATTCCCGACACCCGGGACGAAGAGCCCATCACAGGACAGGGCCGCGGCGGGGTCTGCCGTCAGGGTGACGTCGGCCCCGACCTCCTCCAGCGCCCGCACCGCGGACCGGACATTCCCGCTGCCGTAGTCGAAAACGACGACCGATGCGCTCATGATGGCCTGCGATCACGGGGCGAGGGCGGGTCGACTTCGGCGCGGTGGGCGGCTTCCTCGCGGGCCATCTTGTCGAAGGCGGCCACCCGTTTGGGGGACGGCTCGACGAGTGAGCCGCGCGGGGCATCCGCCTCGACCAGGAGGCTGTGACCCGGCAGCCGCAGCGCGGCATGGACCGCGGACACCCACGCCAGCGGTCCGGCGTGCGCCGAATTGACGGCGGCGACCACGTGCGGCAGGCCGGATGCCGCAAGCCCCGAGACGGCGACCAGGTCGGCGGGCCGGGCATTGGCCAGGCGCGGCGCCCGCACCGCCCCCTCCCCGGGGGCCCAGATCAGCCAGCGTTTGACGGCTCGCCACCCCGGCGGGGACACCACCACGACCCCGCGGCGGCCATGGACGAAGAAGCCGATCGCGGGGCGCAAGGCGGCCGCGAGCGGTCGGGCGGCAATGGTGGTGCGCGCGTCGTCGTAGGGCGCGGCCGTGTTCGCGGCAATCCGCGCCGGCGTGACCGCGCTCCAATCACCCAAGGGCGTGACGTGCGCGGCGACCAGCCCCTTGCCCACCCACGAGCTGACCTGGTCCGCGCGGGCGCGCACGAGCAACAGGTTGCCCACCAGGGCCCCTGTCGCGAAGTCGTCGTCCGCGCCGATCACAATCTCAGAGCGCGCCCTTCGTGCTCGGTATGCCGTCGACCCGGGCATCGGGTGCGATCGCCGCCCGCAGCGCCCGGGCAAAGGCCTTGAACTGGGCCTCGACCAGGTGATGCGGGTCGCGGCCCGCTAACACCCGCACGTGCACCGCCATCTGGGCCCGGAAGGCGATGGTCTCGAAGAAGTGCCGGGTGAGGGAACCCAGGTATTGCTGGCCGATGACGACATAGATCTGCCCGTCCGGCTCGCCCGTGTGCACGCAGTAGGGCCGTCCGGCCACGTCGACGACCGCCTGGACGAGCGCCTCGTCGAGGGGCACGGTCGCATCGCCGAACCGGGCAATGCCCCTCTTGTCACCAAGGGCCGTGCCGATCGCCTCCCCGAGGACGATCGCAACGTCCTCGACGGTGTGGTGAGCATCGACGTGCAGGTCACCGCTGGCTTCGATGTCGAGGTCGATGAGGGCATGCTTGGCCAGCGAGGTCAGCATGTGGTCGTAGAAGCCGATGCCGGTGGCAATCCGAGCGGCCCCGGACCCGTCCAAGTCCACGACGACCCGGACGGTGGATTCGCTGGTGCTCCTGCGGGCAGTGGCCTGGCGCGACATGCTATTTCGTCTCTCCACGGGTGAGCTGATGCTCGGGGCCGAGCTCGGCGAGGGCGTCGAGGAAGGCCGAGGTCTCCTCGGGCGTCCCCGCAGTAACCCGAAGATAGTGCGGTATGCCGACGTCCCGCACCAAAACGCCGCGCTCGAGCAGCGCCTGCCAGGTCGCGGCGGCGTCGGCGAGTCCACCGAAGAGGACGAAGTTCGCGTCGCTGGGGACGGGCTCGAAACCCAGCCGGCGGAGCTCGCGCACGAGCCGGTCGCGCTGGTCCTTGATGGCCCCCACGGTGGCGAGCATCCGATCCGCGTGCCGCAAGGCCGCCCGGGCGATGGCCTGTGATGGGCTCGAGAGGTGATAGGGCATCCGGACCAGGCGCAACAGGTCGATGAGGTCCGGATCGGCGGCGAGATACCCCAATCGGCCACCGGCCAGCGCGAACGCCTTGCTCATGGTGCGGGTGACAACCAGCCGGTTTCGCCCCGCCAGCAGGGTGAGCGCGGCTGGCGTCGCAGGGCGGGCAAATTCGGCATACGCCTCGTCGACGACGATCACCGCGTCGGGCGCCGCGACGTAGGCGGCCTCGATGACCTCCAGGCCGACCGCCGTCCCCGTGGGGTTGTTGGGCGAGCAGATGAACACCAGCTGTGGCTGCGCCGCGGCGATCTGCTGCGCGACGGACTCCGGCGCGAGCGTGAACAGCCGACCGGGTTCGGCGCTGCGCCGCCCGTCGACCCACTGCGTCCCCGTGGTCTTGGCGATGATCGAGTGCATGGAGTATGACGGGGTGAAGCCGAGCGCCCGCCGCCCGGCGCCGCCGAAGGCTTGGAACAGGTGCAAGAGCACCTCGTTGGAACCATTGCCGGCCCACACCTGCTCGGCGCTGACCGGGGTGCCGCTGCGCGAGAGGTAGGCCGCCAGCGCCTCCCGCAGGCCGGTGAACTCCCGATCGGGGTAGCGGTTCAAGCCCGGCAGCAGCCCAGCCAGCTCGGCGGCCATCTCGGCGACGACGGCCTCCGGGACTGGATAGGAGTTCTCGTTGGTGTTCAGGGCCGCCGCCACACTCAACTGCGGTGCGCCGTATGCGGTTTCGCCGCGCAAGTCCTCGCGCAGCAGGGCCCGGAGCCCGGTCTCCGGGCCAGGTGTCGACATCACCGTCAGTCCTGCCCGCCCGCAGCCTCGAACCGGGCCGTGACCGCCTCCCCGTGGGCTGGGAGGTCCTCGGCGTCCGCGAGCGTGATGACGTGCGTGGCCACCTCGGCGAGGGCGTCGCGCGAGTAGTCGATGACGTGGATGCCCCGCAGGAAGGACTGCACGGACAGACCGCTGCTGTGACACGCGCATCCCCCGGTCGGCAGCACGTGATTGGAACCGGCGGCGTAGTCACCCAGCGACACCGGGGCATACGGACCGATGAAGATGGCACCGGCATTGCGCACCCGCGCGGCCACGGCCGCGGCGTCGGCGGTGATGACCTCCAGGTGCTCCGCGGCATACGCGTTCACCACGGCCAGACCCTGCTCAAGATCATCGACCAGGACGATGGCCGACTGGGGGCCGTGCAGGGCCTGCATGACCCGCTCGCTGTGCTTGGTTGCGGCGGCCCGGCGGGCCACTGCCGACGCGACGCGTTCGGCGAGTTCGAGACTGTCGGTGACCAGGACCGCGGCCGCCAGCGGGTCGTGCTCGGCCTGGCTGATCAGGTCGGCCGCGACGAACTCGGGGTCCGCGGTGGCATCCGCAAGGATGGCGATCTCCGTGGGCCCGGCCTCGGCGTCGATGCCGATGACCCCTTTGAGGAGTCGCTTGGCGGCGGCGACATAGATATTGCCGGGACCGGTGACGAGACTGACCGGCTCGCACACCTGCTCACCATCGGTGAAGCCATAGGCGAACCCCGCGATGGCCTGGGCCCCGCCCATCGCATAGACCTCCTCGACCCCGAGCAGGGCGCAGGCCGCCAGGATGCTCGGGTGCGGGTACCCCGCCAGTGCCCCGGTGTTCTCGCGCTGCGGCGGGCTGGCCACGGCCAGCGACCCGACTCCAGCCAGAACGGCGGGCACCACATTCATGACCACTGAGCTCGGGTAGACGGCGCGTCCCCCCGGGACGTAGAGGCCGACGCGATCCACCGGCACCCAGCGTTGGGTGACCGTGCCGCCCGCGGTCACCTGGGTGCTGGTGTCGGTGCGGGCCTGCTCGGCGTGCCCGATGCGGGCCCGCTCGATGCTCACCATCAGGGCGGCGCGCACGTCGGGGTCCAAGTCCTCGAGCGCGAGCTGGAGCACCTCAGCCGGGACGCGCAACCGCTGCGGGCGCACCCCGTCATACCGCTGCGCGAAGTCGCGCAAGGCCGCGGCGCCCCGGACGCGGACGTCCTCACAGATGGGCTCGACCGTATGCAGTGCGGCCTCCACGTCGAACGGCGCCCTGGGCAAGCCCTCACGCAGCTCGCGCAGGGACAGGGATCGGCCGCGCAGATCCAGTCGCTGCATCATGCCCGTCAGTCTAAGTCCTGTCTCTTATACACATCTGACGCTGCCGACGAATAGAGAGGTGTAGATCTCGGTGGGCGCCGTATCATTAAAA
>CALLZC010000146.1 GCA_937858995.1 uncultured Nostocoides sp. | reverse complement strand
TTACTCCGGAGGCCTCGCCCCGTCACGACGACACGCCGTAAACCCCACACGCCACTTTCGTAACACGACCTAGCAGAAGTTAGGTGACGGGGCCGGCGGGCTGACGCGCCGCGAGCCGACGGGCATCGGCTAACGCTGGCGGTAGATCTGCGAGTCGAGGCGATGCGGGTTGACCTCGAGAACGGTGCGGTCCCAGCGGGCCAGGTCGGCGCCGAGGGCGTAGGTCTCGTTGAGAAAGGTGAGAAGGGCGTGCTCGGGGTTCGCGCTCGCGCGCACCTCGGCATACGGCAGGATCCACTCGGCCAGGGCGGTATCGAAGTATCCGACCGATACCGTGCCGTCGCTGTACCCCTGCGGCGATGGGTAGCAGTAGGCATAGAACGAGCCCTCCGCCGAGCCCCCCGCCCAGAAGCCGGCGCTCGCGTTTTCGCGGGACTCCGCCTCAGCCATCACCCACCCCGGGCACGACGGCGGCGGGGTGCCCGCATAGGCCGGGGCCACCCGGCCCGAGTAACGCACACACGAAAGGTCCATAGAGCCCCAGAAGACCTGCACCGGGCTGTCCTTGCCGATGAACCCGGAGCGCCATTCCTGAAAGACCCGGTCCGCCGCGAGGAGCTGGCGCCAATAGAGCGTCACCGAGGCGGGGTCGTATGCCGTGGCTCGGTATCCTGCGCGAACGGCACCGCCGGGGAGACCTCGTTCGGGCTTGGCACGATCACGCATTCGAGGTGCATCTCGGCCAACGCGGCGAGCGTCGCGGCGTAGAAGTCGGCGACGCTGCGAGGTTTGAGAGCGACGCTGCGGGTCGAGCCGTCGGTGCCGCGCACAACGAGTTGGTGGTCGAGGAAGTCGAACTCGGCGTCAAAGCCGCGGACGCCGCTGTGCATGAGGTGGGTTCGCAGCCCGCGGGCGCTCACCTCGTAAGTGACATTCCACCAGTGATTGACCAAAGGGGTCGACCCAGCTGGATCTTCCCCACGATTTGCAACCACATGTGCAAGGTCTCGCGGGTGTCGGTCCAGCTGTCTACGGCCAAGGCCGGCCAGGATGCGTTCTTCGTCATCGCGGATCCCTTCGTTCAGGAGGTGCGTCGGGCGCGCGCCTTGCCGAGTTCGCGGCGGGCCCGTCGGGCGGCCCGGCGCGCGGTCTTGCGCCCGTCGCGCACGAGCGAACTCACAGACCCGACGACGGCCGAGGTCGAAACCCGCGCAGGTGCGGGCGCCGCTGGGGCGAGTTTGCGCGCCCAACCCCAATTGCCGTCAATGGTCACCTCATAGCGCGGGTCGGTGGCGACCAAGAGATCGACAACGCTGCGGATCTGCTTGGTCGCGCGCTCCTCCTCCGAGTACTCCCGCGCCCACGATTTCTCGCTCACCGAGCTACTGCCATTGATCGTCCACTCGATGTCATCGAAGAGCAACCAGCCACCCGGGCGCAGCAGCCGGTCGGCGAGGAAGAACGCGAAACCGGTGGTGTCCCAGACATGACCGGCGTCCAGGAAGATGAAGTCGAACTGCTCAGGCTCGGCGGCCTCGAGCATCTTCTTGAGCTCCCAGGTGAAGCTGCGCTCCGCAAAGCGCGCCTCGATGACGTGCTCGAGACCGGTACGGCGGGCGAGATCGAGCACCGTGGGGTCGAGGCGCAACGCCATCCGCCGGTCGATCGTCAGGACCCGTCCGCTGCCCAGTTCGTCGACGGCTGCGGCGAGGTAGCACGTCGAAACCCCGTGATAGGTGCCGAGCTCGAGGATGTTGTGGCACCGGTTTTCCAGCACGAAGTCATACACCTTGCGTCCCGCGGGAGGGCGCATGTGCGGCACGCCGTCGATCAGATCCCGGACCTTGGTGAACTCCATTCTTCGAGCGTGCCACACCGGCGCGGGCGCCCGACCGGGGGCGCGCCGGGTTGTCAGTGCCCACGTGCGGCGGCTCGTGCCCCCCGGGCAAGGCCAGTCGGGCGGGTCAGGTGATTCTGGGGGTGCCCGATTTGGAAGCGATGAGTGACTCGAAGGTCGGCACCTCGGCAACCGCGGTGACGAGTTGCTGATAGTTGCGAAACCGGCGGTACAGCGGGGCGGTCGCCTGCGCCCCACCGCCCCGAACAGCGGCGGTGAAATCGTCCAAGCCCACCTGCGGGCTCAGCTCGAGGTGCCCAAGAACCCGCGCCAGGGCAGCTCGCGCAACGCCCGCGTCGGGACCGAAGAGGTCTTCATACGCGATCATGGCTGGCGGGTAGCCTGCGGACACCAGCGCCTCGTGCACCTCGGCGAGGGTCGTGACGCACCGGAGTTCGGTCCCCACCAGGTGTTCGACATCGAGCCAGTGCCCCATGACGTATGCCGTCTGCGTCACCCGGTCCGGCGTCGCTCGCCCGCTGAGCTCTCGAGCGCCGGTGGTCGCCACGAACTGGTCATGGTCGGCCGCCCAGATCCCGGTCATGTTCGCGAAGGCCAGGGAGGCCAGGCGGTCAGCCGCGCTGCGTCGATGCAGTATGACGTGTCGATAGCCCGCGGCCGCGCTCGCGGCCACCAGGTGCACATGCTCCTGCGGTGCCCGCCATACGCAGTACTTCAGCAACCAGCCGTCGGCACAGATCCGGGCCATCAGGTTCGCAACGGTGCCGGTGCGCGCTGCCTCGCTGATGTCGGCGGCGAACATCCGGCCGGGGTTAAAAGGCTCGTGGTCCGCCGCACTGCGTGCGGACTGCGCGAACAGCCGCGCGGCCAGTTGCGTCCCGCCCGTGCGTTGCATCGTCCACACAATGAAGGGGGGGCTTGGCGCCGCCCCCGGGTCGGGTATCACGGGCAGCGATGCTAGCGCTAGCTGGGGGCTAGAATCTCGCCTTGCCATGTCCGACCCCATGACCGCCGAACATCAGCTGCATGACAGCGCGGGTGCCGCGGGTCAGGCTGTCAAGGACGGGGACCAGCGATCCGAGTCATCTCCGGCGGACCCGATCCTGCGATGGCGTCGATCCGCCTTCGGCGTGCCCTTTGAGGTCACCTTCATCCCCGGCGCGTTCAGGGCCGGGAGTCTCGACGACCCCCCCCCGCCCTGTCTCTTATACACATCTGACGCTGCCGACGCATAGAGAGG
>CALLZC010000145.1 GCA_937858995.1 uncultured Nostocoides sp. | reverse complement strand
TCAGGGGCCTCGACCCATTCCTGCCTCACCCCCGACCCGGCGAGTTGTGCTCACCCCACACTCATCGGTGAAGAGCCACATAAGGAGGACGGGGATGCCCGCGTCCTGGCACCACCGGAGTAGCTGTTGAAGGAACTCAGCCATGAAAACGTCGTACGAGTGGACTTCATCGATGACAAGGACCTTTCCGACCAGACCGGCGTACCGCAAGGAGACGTATTTGATATGAGTGGCCGCGAAGAGCAGATGGTCGATGGTCGCGACGACGGCTGGCGACAGCAGTGCCCGGTGGCGTCCGAGCAGCCAATCCTGCGGGGCTGTCCGCGAATCGAGTAGCTCGTCTGGATGTCCGTATGGGTCGTCGTCGCATACTCCCCGTATCTCGCGACGAGAGCGGCGGTTTCGCCAGGCTTCGTTGGCCATTGCCTTGCCGTGCACGAGAGCCAGCGGAGTGCTTGGCGAGTGCGCCGTCAGCCAAGCGTCAACCCGCCCGTACATGGCATCGGTTGTGCCCTGCGTTGGCATGGCGAACGCGAAACCTCCGAGTCCAAAGCGGTCAACGAGAACCTCGATCGCGGCCAGGGCAGCCTCGGTCTTGCCCTCACCCATGGGCGCTTCAACGATGACCAGCCCCGGTTCAGGCAGGTTCGAAGCTACATCGTCAACGAGCAACTGAAGCGGGTTGGGCCGGAAGCCAAATCGCTGACGGAAACCCGCCGGTGGCGCGCTAGCCTCCCAATGGCCGGTGCCATCTAGGCCTAGATTGCGCCAAGCTTGATCGGCGCGTGATCGGGCCGAATCGAGGGCGGCGTCAGCGTTCACACGACCGAGGCCGGTTCCCTCGAACTCGCTAGAACTCGCGATCCAGTCGGCCATCGAGACGAAGCCCGCCAGCGCGAGCTGCGTTGCATAGCCGGGCCACTTCAAGGTCAACGAACAGATGTCTATCCCGAAGGCCTCCGCGGTCGAGAGTGAGAGCCCTTCCTGGACCTGCACCCAGCGCTTCGCGGAGTCGCAGGGGCCGACCTGCCGTCGACAGGTGCGGTACTTCTCCCGAGCCCAGAAGAGGAACGACCCGTGATGCCCCGCGATGATAGGCAACAGCCAGCCAAACCCCTCGGCTCCACTCACGGTCAACACACGTTCCGCGATGAGGCTTCCGCTGTTCCCGTGGCGGAGGCGCTCCGTGGCCAACCCAGTCAAGGGCGGGTGCTTGAGGCCGCGTTCCTCGGCGTCCCCGATCAGCCAGGGACACTGCGCCTGGAATGCAGGCGTAGCCTTCCCCAGGTCGTGCCATGCGGCCAAAAGAACCAACAAGTCTCTCCCACGCCCATTTGAGATCTCGTCCAACGTCGCCCGGACGCTCGAGCTGAGGAAGTCGCTCCAGATCAACTCTGCAACGGCCCCACTGTCTAGGAGATGTCCTGGGAGCGAGTGGGGCCGGCCGCCCGCGTCGGACTTCGCCCAGAGCCACCAGGCCTCGTCTCCGTCCAAACTCTGCACGTAGGCCATCGTGACAGTCCGCACTGACAGCGCTCTCGCCAGCCGATGTCCTTTTTTCTGACGTCGCGGCCGCCAGACGCTCATGACTAGGTCTGAGGCCCCTCGCACCGCGCCGGCTGCCGTGACCGCGGCGACGGCGCGGATCGGCATACAGTCGCAGCTGTGAGCCCCGACCTGACCCTTCATCCTGCCGTCGCCGCCGTCCGGGCCGCGCTGGCGGCGCGCGGATTCGCGCCGGACTTGCGCGTCTTGCCCGATGCTGTCAAGACGGCGCCGGCGGCCGCGGCCGCGCTGGGGATCCCCCCCGCCGAGATCGCGAACTCGTTGATTTTCAAGGCCGTTGACGGCGCGGGCCAGGAGAGCGCGCTGCTCGTCATGGCCTCAGGCGGGCACCGGGTCGACACCGCCTATCTGGCCGACCAGTTGGGCGTGGCCCGGATCGAGCGCGCCGACCCGGACTTCGTGCGCACCCACACGGGTATGGCGATCGGCGGGGTCGCCCCCGTGGGGCATCCGACGCCGCTGCGCACCGTCGTCGACATCGACCTCGAACGCTTTGAGTCGGTATGGGCGGCAGGAGGTCACGCGCAGACGGTCTTTCGCACCAGCTACGCAGACCTCCTGGCCATGACCAGCGGCCGCCCGGCCGCCGTCGCGCGGCCGGGCTGAGCCGAGGGGGCCCGCCTAGAGTCGCGCGACGGCGTATGCGGTGGGTGTGCTGCCCAGGCCCGGGTGCCGGTCAGCGTCCGCCCGATCAGTGTCCGCCCATGGGCATGTGCGCCACGTCATCGACATCACGAACGTTGCGCGGCTCCTTGATCCAGAGCATCAGCAGCCCTGCGGCTGCCAGGAACGCGGCGGCGAACCGGATGGCGTTGCTTGGGTCATCGCCGAGGAAGGTGCTGTATACCCACCCGAAGGTCACCGACTGGATGAGCATCGGGATGACAATCATCATGTTGATGATGCCCATATAGACCCCGAACCGGGTGGACGGGATCATCCGGACCGCCATGATGTACGGCACGCCCATGATCGACGCCCACGCAATGCCGAGGCCGATCATCGGAATGAGGATCAGATACTGGTTGCTCATCGAGGGCACGATCAGCAATCCGATCGCAGCGAGCATCAGGCAGATGCAGTGGACCAGCTTGGCTCCGCGCCGTTTCGCGAAGGCGACCAGCGAGAAAGCCACGCTGAAAGTGATGATGTTGTACCAGCCGTTCACCAGACCGGTCCAGGCCACGGCCTCCTCTTTGCCCTCCTGAGTCGGCGGGAAGAACTCCTTGGCGATCGACAAGGCGATGAACTGCCAGTAACAGACCATGCCGTACCACTGGAAGAAGTAGACCAGGGCCAGCTTGCGAAACTGCGGCGGCATGTCGACGATTGCCTCGCCAATCTCCTTCAGTGCCGGAACGAGGCCGCCCTTCTTGGCCCGCAGCGCCCGGAGTTCCTCCTCGCTCGGCGGGATCTCTGGCGTCCTGAGCACCGAGATGAGCACCGAACCGATGGAGCAGACTGCCCCGAGCATGAAGGAACCAACCACCCAATACGGGATGCCTGCTTCCGTAGCTCCCGAAATGGTCTTCTGGAAGACAAAGAGCGAGAGGTTCGCCAGCGTGATGCCCAAGCCCGTGAAGAACGACTGCGCCAGGAAGCCCTTGCCCAGCTGAGATGGGGGCAGCTTGTCGGCGATGAAGGCCCGGTAAGGCTCCATCGCCGTGTTGTTGCTGGCGTCCAGCAACCAGAGCAACAGCACCGCCATCCATAGGGCCGTCACGAAGGGGAAGAGGAACAGACACAGGCTGCACCCGATCGCACCGATCAAGAAGAAGGGCTTGCGGCGGCCCCAGCGGGGACTCCACGTGCGGTCCGACAGCGCGCCGATCAGTGGCTGGATCAGCAGGCCGGTGATCGGTCCGGCCAGGTTGAGGATCGGCAGATCGTGTGGATTGGCGCCGAGGAACTCGTACACCGGATTCACGGCGGTTTGTTGCATGCCGAAGCTGTACTGAATCCCGAAGAACCCGAGATTCATGATCAGGATCGACTGCATCGACATGAGCGGCTTGGTCCGCACCACGCTCGTGTGCTGCACGTCGGCGGCGGTCATCGCGCGCTCTCCTCAGATGAGTTCTTGGCGAGATAGTCGGCGAGCCGGACCAGTTCCCGCTCCCAGCCCTCCCCGTGCCATCCGGCAACATCCGGCTCATAGGGGCCTTGGATGATTCGGACCAAGGTGTTATTGCGACCCATCTTCGTGAACTCGACCCGCAGCTCCAGCGGAACCTGTGGGTCGATCCCTGGGTCCCCCGTGATCAGTTCGCGCGAGACGAACACGTCGGGGTCGAAGAACTCGGTGTAAACACCGTCGGTCGCCACTCGAGTGCTGGGATCGGCATCCCGCACCTTCACGTGGTAATGGCGACCACCGAGCCGAAGATCCCCGGTGAGGGTCTCGAGTTCGACATGCCAGCCAGGAGAGCCGCGCCACTGCGCGAGCTCGGCGGGCTCGGTCCACGCCCGGAAGACGCGGGATCGCGGGTAATCGAACTCGCGCTCCACGGTCACGATCACATTCGCCGTCACTTCTGGCCACCTCACTCGATTCGTTGTTGCCAGGGACCGCGCCCACACGCGGGAGCAGGCCTTGTGCAACGAGACGTACAATGTGTGTCAGAACAGGGAAAACTTTGCACGGCGAGTGTGGCACGGTCCCCTCAGCCGTGCAACAGGTACGACCGAACCCGTTTCGGTCGCGATCTCGGGATCGAAACGGCAACCGTTCAGGCCGGGCAATGGAAGGTTTTCCCCACCGGGCTGTGAGGTTTCGCCTCCTCGGGTCGACTGATCGCAGGGCGTACTACGCTGTGCCGTTGTGACTGACCAGGCTCGGATGACGCGCATCGCCGTCCGAGTGAGCCTGCAGGATGTGGCCGACCGGGCGGGTGTTTCCGCGGCCACGGCGTCACGCTCGTTACGTGGCCTGGCCAAGGTGTCGCCCGAAACCCGCCAGCGCGTGATCGATGCCGCCCGAGAGCTCTCCTACACCGCAGCGCTGCCGGCCGCTCCCGAGTTCGCCCCGGGACCTCGCAAGACAGTGGCCATCATCGTGCCCTTCATCACCCGCTGGTTCTTCACCACCGTGACCGCCGCGGCGGTGGATTATCTGCGTGAGAACGGGTATGACGTCTTGCTCTACCACCTGGGGAACGCCGACGTCCGGGACGACTTCTTCTCCCGAATGCCCCTGGCTGGCCGAGTCGACGGGATCTTGGTCCTGTCAGCGCCGCTGAACGAGGAGCACACCCTCGCGCTGCGTGCCTTGACCATTCCGTGCGTCACCGTCGGCACCATCGTCCCAGGGGCGCCTGCCGTCGGTTTCGACGCCGTTGCCGCGGCGCGGCATGCGGTCAACCACCTGATCCATTTGCGGCATCGGCGGATCGGCCTGATTCTCGGCGAGGCGGACGATCCGCGATTCGAGTTCGAGACCTCGGCGCAGCGGCGGCAGGGGTGCGAAGAGGCCCTTCACTCGGCGGGCCTTTCGCTGCCCGAGTCGCTGGTCGCTACGGGTCCCCACGGCCCCGACGGGGGGGCGCAGGCCATGACCGAGCTGCTGTCGCGCAATGTGCTGCCAACGGCCGTTTTCGCCGAGTATGACGAGTTGGCCATCGGGGCCCTCTGGGCCGTGCGGCGGGCCGGTCTGCGCGTGCCCGGTGACATCTCGGTGATCAGCATCGACGACCACGCGATGGCGTCCATGTTCGATCTGACCACCGTCGCCCAAGATGTTGAGCGCCAGGGTTCTATCGCCGCTGAGCTGCTCTTGCGCGCCGTTGGCGGCCAGGCGTTCAGCCCAGCCGAAATGCAGGTTCTGGTGCCGACCCGACTGATGCTCCGCGGCACGACGGCCCCTCCCGCCACCCCGTCAGACAGGCGGACCGGCAGCCGGCGTCGCGCCTAGGCAGCCCATCACCTCCCCGCGCGTGCGCGCGGTGAGTTATGGGTTCGGAGCCGGCTAGCGTTGCGCCGCAGCGTATGCCGTGGGCGTGCTGCCGACGGCGGCCAGGAAGTCCCGGCTCAGGTGCGCCTGATCGCTATATCCCAGCTCGGCCGCCACCTCCGCCCAGCGCACCTGCTGCCCGCGCGCGACACATTCCGCGGCCTCGATCAGCCGCAGCCGGCGCAGCATCCAGGCCGGCGAGATCCCGGCATACTCCTGGAACAACCGCTGCAGCGTCCGCACGCTCATCCCCGCGTAGGCAGCGAGCTCCCCCACCCGGTGCAAACCGGGGTCAGCGGCCGCCGCGGCCGCGATGGCAGCAACCTCGCGAGCCAGGCGCAATCGCACCGGATCGGCTTGGGCAACAACGGGTTCCAAGGCTGCAAGGAGGATGTCTGCCCGCGCGGACGCCCCGCCGGCGCGTAGCATCGCGGCCCCGAGCGCGGTAGCGTCCACCGGGAGCACCTCGTCGAGGGGCACCTCGTGGTCGCTCCAGCGAGCAACGCTCCCCGTGACGAGCCCGCCAAAACCGCCCACCGTCGTCTTGGCTGCCACATTCCAACCCGCCCCGGAGAGGACCCGAGTCGTGCGGCGGCGGGCCACCCCGACCACGCGCGGGCGGACGGCATACGGTCCGGGTGGCGGGTGCGGCCCCGGCGGCGGGACAGTACCGACGCTGATGTTGACGGCCGGCAGGGACAGCACATCCTGCCGGTGCTCGGCCCCCACGGGCAGGTCCCACTCGACGGACCACACCCAGTCAAGCAGTCCGGCCAGGGCCTCCGGAACCGGAAAGCGTTGCAGATGAACCCATTGCGCCATGGCCGCGGGATGCAAGATGGCCCGGGAGTCTTCGGAGGGCGCAGGCTGCGGCACGGTGCCACCCTAGCCAGCCGCCCGCCGCACCTGACGCGAATCTTCAAGAGCCGGGCCAACTCGAGCGCCTAGCCTCGAGCGCATGAGCACCGAGACAGTCATAACCGACACCGCCACAGCACCGCGCGCGGCTCTGGCCGCAACCGCAGCCGAGACCGAATGCATCCTGCACGCCCTCGCCGACATCCTCGACGGGATCACCGACGAGCAGGCCAACGCGCCGACCCCCTGCACGCAGTATGCCGTGGCGGACCTGCGCGCCCACGTGGTCGGGTGGGCCGTGGCGTTCGGGGCGGGCCTGCAAGCAGCCGACGGCCGGGCTGCCGACCCGATCACCGTGCCGATCATGGGCTCCGGGTCCGCGCAAGTCCGGGGAGCCGGTGCGGCCATCGTGGCCGGCATCGCTTCCGGTGGCGGTGATCGGGATCTCATCCTCGCCGACGGGGCGGGCATGCCCGGCGCGATGGCGCTGGCGATGATCTTGTGGGAGTACCAGGTTCACGGTTGGGACCTGGCCGTGGCAACCGCCCAGCCGTGGTCCCCGGGGGCCGAGGCCCTGAGCGACTCGATCGCGTTCGCCGAGCAGATGCTCACCCCCGACTTCCAGGGAGTCGGCAAAGCCTTCGGCCCCCGGGTCGCGGTGCCGACCGATGCGCCCGCCCTTGACCGGCTGCTCGCGCTGTCCGGTCGCGACCCGCGGTGGGCTGCGCCTCTCCCCTGACGGCATACCTCCGCACACCGGGACAGCACGGCACGGTAGGCGCGGCTGACAGCGCGGTACCCAAGGCCTCGATCTGCCGATCCCGCGCCGGAACGCTGCGACCGGCGGCACACTGGGGACATGAAGTCCGGCATGCGCATGGTGCACATCACGCAGGAGGCACGGCGGTTCTATGACGGCGGCATCCTGCCCAGCGACGGCGATCCGGGCAGCCCGCCGAACCCCGAGGCGGACCCCCGGATCCTTCTGGAGCGCCATACCGAGGACGGGGCGGAGACCTTCTCGCTCGAGCGCCGCCTGGCCTACCGCGACCGGCATCTGGGCGAACTCCTCGTCCCGGCGGGCCGGGAGTTTCGCACGGACCTGACGTCGGTACCGGCCCTCTTCACCTGGCTGGTGCCCAAGACCGGTGCCCACCTGCCCGCGGCGCTGCTGCATGACGCCCTCGTGCCCGATCGCGAGGGCCGTTCCTCCTATGCCTCGAGCGACGGCCACGACATCGACCGGGTCGCTGCCGACCGGATATTTCGCGATGCGATGGCGGACACCGGCACCGGGCTGATCCGCCGCTGGATCGTGTGGACCGCCGTGACGGTGGCCACCATCTTTGTCGGGCGCAAGGTGGCGTGGTCACCGACCCAGCAGTGGGCCTACCGGGTGGCCGCTGCCTCGACCATTGTTGCCATCACCTACTTGGGGTACTGCGCGACCAGTGACCTGGCCGACCGCTCGTGGCCGGGCGCGGTGCCGCTGCCGTGGATGGGCGAGCGGGTCTGGTGGGCCGAACTGAGCTCTGGGCTGGCGGGGGCCATCGTCATACCGCTGGCACTGAGTTTGCTCTGGGGCCGGTTGCGGGCGGCGGGCGCGATCGCCGGGGTGATGCTGGCGGTGCTGATCCACGTCACGGTCGCTCTAGCGGTGATCGCCGCCGGCTACCTGGCTCTGGAACGCCTGGCGCGCTGGTCGGTGCTGGCCGTCACGCTTCTGGCCGGTGGGGTGGTCGGCGCAGCGCTCATCGTGTTCATCGTGGCCAGTTCGAGGTGACGTGTGTCATCTCCTAACCTGCTGTTAGCAGAGGTTGCGCTCAGCCCCACAGGATGCATCATGTGGGCCTGAATGGACCGTTTGCTAGCAGAGGTTAGGACAGGGGGGCCCGGCAGAGCGGGGGCCCGGCCGACCGGCAGGGCATCAGAGGTCACCGGGCAGCCGACAACCCCAGGTTCTCGAAGACCTCGAGCGTGGCCGTGGAGTGGTTCATCGTGATGAAGTGCAGGCCCGGCGCGCCTTCGGCGAGCATCGCCTGCGCCAACTCCGTCGCGATCTGGACCCCGACGGCGCGCACCGCATCGGGGTCGCCATCGACCGCGGCCAGCCGATCCACGACGGCCGCCGGCAGGGGGGTACCCATGAGCTCGCTCATCCGGGCAATCTGCCGGATGTTCGTGACCGGCATCAGTCCCGGGGTGATCGGCAAGTCCCGTCGGGCGGCGACGGCGTCGCGCAGCCGCAGATAGGAGTGCGCGTCAAAGACCATCTGGGTGACCGCAAACTCGGCACCCGCGTCGGCCTTGCGCACCAGCACCTCGACGTCGTGCTCCAGGTTGGGAGACTCCGGGTGCCCATCGGGGAAGGCCGCGACCCCCACGGTGAAGTCGCCAAGGGACTTGATCAGGGCCACCAGTTCATCGGCGTGGGACAGCCCGTCCGGGTGTGCCACCCAGGAGCCGTCGCCCCCGCGCGGGGGGTCACCGCGCAGCGCGAGCACATTGCGGATGCCGACCCCGGCATACTGCCCGACGACCTGCCGGAGCTGAGTCACCGAGGCCCCCACGCAGGTCAAGTGAGCCAATGGCGTCAAGCTGGTCTCGGCAGCGATCCGCTCGGTGACATGCACGGTCCGGTCTTGGCTCGACCCGCCCGCACCATAGGTGATGGACACGAAGTCGGGCCGAGCCCGTTCCAAGCGCCGGATGGCGTCCATCAGCGCCGCCTCGCCGCGGTCATCCTTCGGCGGGAAGAACTCGAAGCTCACGCTCGGGCGCGCGGCACGCAGTTCGGCGGGGATGGACACGGTGCCCAAGGATAGGTGACCCGCCTGAGCGGGCTGGAATCAGAGGGCTAGGGTGAGACGCCCCCGGGGAAGGACCTGATCCATGGCTGGAATCGATCTCGCCGCGCTGCGCGCGCGCGTTGATGCCGCCGTTGCCGACCAATTGCGACGCGGCGCAGCCGATCTCGCCGACCTGTCCCCAGAGGCCGACGACCTGCTCGCGCCCATCGGCGCCTTGCTCAGCGGCGGCAAGCGGTTCCGCCCGGTCATGCTCTACGTCGGCTACCGCGCGGCGGGCCGCCCCGACGCGGCGGGGGTCATCCGGCTGGCCGCGACGATGGAATTCCTACATGCCGCGGCGTTGATCCATGACGACGTCATCGACTCCTCCGACACTCGCCGGGGCATGCCGACGGTCCACTGCGCCCTGCGCGAACGCCATCGCGAGCGCGGCTGGGACGGCGACCCACAGGGTTTTGGCGTCGCCGCCGCCATCCTCGCCGGCAATTTGTGCCTGGGCTGGGCCGATCAGGCGTATGACGAGTGCGGGCTCCCGCAGAGCGAGCTGGCTCGCGGGCGAGCCACCCTCGACCGGATGCGGACCCAGTTGATGGCCGGCCAATATCTGGACGTCGTCGGCGCGGTGCGGCCCTGGTCGACGATGAGCGCCCTGGACCGCATCGCGGCCGCGGAACGCGTCATCACCTTCAAGTCCGCCAAGTACTCCATCCAGCATCCGCTGCTTCTCGGGGCGCGCGTAGGCGGGGTGAGCGCCGCCGCGGACGCCGCGCTGACGGCATACGGGCTGGAGCTGGGAATCGCCTTCCAACTGCGCGACGACCTGCTCGGGGTCTTCGGTGATCCGCAGGTGACAGGCAAGCCCGCCGGCGATGACCTGCGCGAGGGCAAGCGCACCGTGCTGATCGCGCACACGCTCGCGGCGCTGTCGGCCGCGGATCGCACGTGGCTCGAGTCGCGACTGGGCGACCCGGACCTCGATGGCGTGGCGATCGAGCGCTTGCGCGGGCTGATCGCTCGGTCCGGGGCAGTGGCAGCAGTGGAGCGCGAGATCGCGCGCCGGGGGCACGTGGCCGCCGACGCCATCTCGAGCGCGCACCTCGAGCCGATCGCCCGGGAGACGCTGCGCGACTTCATCGCCACCGCCACCGCGCGGGACGCGTAGGGTCCCCTGGCCCTAGCCCTGATGGGCCGTACCCCGCGGCTACATCGCTTCCATTGCGCGGCGGCGGATCTCCGTCTTGAACCCCGCGTGCATGGCCGCGACCGCGTGCGCGGCGTCGCCGGGCAGGGTGGGGTCGGCCGCGAAAAGCCAGTCAATGATCTCCTCGTCGGAGAACCCCGCATCGGTCAGCACGCTCACGGTCCCCTTGAGCGCTGGCAGCGGTGCCGCTCCGGCAAGGAAACCGGCCGGGATCATCAGGACTTTGGGGCTGCCCCGGCGCACCGCGAGCACGTCACGCTCTTCGAGCAGTCGACGCACCCCATTGGGTGAGGTGCCCAGTCGCTGGGCCACATCCTGGATGGTCAGCCACTCGCCGACCGGGTCATCGAGCTCCACGCGGGCCAGCCTGCCATACGCCGTGCGCAGGGGGCACCCCTCCGCGTGGCGTCTCATCAACAACTCACCACCCATGCGTATCATCTGTATTCTGGCGTACCACTAGTCACAGCAGTCACCCGACTCGGCCCACAAGGCCGGCCGCCCGGACCGGACGGCCGAAAGGACGCTCATGGCTCCGCTCTTCACGATGCCCGCGACTCCCCCACCGCTTTTCGACCTGCCGGCGCTTGCTCACCACAGCACCTCCGGTCAAGAACACACGGTGCGCGCCGGAGAGACCGTCTATGGCCTCGCCATCACCTACGGCACGAGCACCGGGGCCATCGCGCGGGCCAACAATCTCAGCAACTCGCGGCTGATCCATCCCGGTGATGTGCTGGTCATCCCCAGCGGCGAGGGCGCCACCACCAAGCGACCCGCGCGGGCCCTGTCGGCGCATACCGTGCGTACCGGAGAGACCCTCAGCGCGATCGCGGTGCGCTACTCGACCACCGTCGCAGCCCTGGCCAAGGCCAATGGCGTCGCCGCCAACGGCTTCATCTATCCCGGGCAGAAATTGAACATCCCCGGCTCGGTCAGCCGGGTCGATCGCAGCTATGAGGCGAGGCCCAAGAAGTCGCCGGTCACCCGGATGGCCTCGCGCAGTGCCACCCGGGACCTCATCGCCGCGACCGCCCTGCGCTATGGCGTTGACCCCAAGCTGGCGCTGGCCATCTCGTGGCAGGAATCCGGCTGGCAGCAAGGGGTCAGCTCCCATGTCGGCGCGGTGGGCGCCATGCAAGTGATGCCCGATTCGGGCACCTGGGCCGGTTCGCTCATCGGCCGGGACCTGAACTTGCACGACGTGAACGACAATGTCACCGCGGGCGTGGTGATCATCAAGCAGCTGACCAAGATGGCGGCCAACCGGGATGAGGTCATTGCCGCCTACTACCAGGGTCTGGGCTCGGTGCGCGAGCGCGGCTGGTACCGCGACACCCGTCAATATGTCGCCAATGTCAACTACTTCCGCGGCCGATTCTGAGCAGCGTGAGCCCCGTTCGCCGATTTCGGGACGCTGACGCGGGGGGCTTAACATCGTGACGGTGAGTGCCGTGGGACCAGATGCGCTGATCGGCGAGGTCGTCGACGGCCGATACCTGGTGCTCGAGCTCATCGCCACCGGCGGGATGGCCAGCGTTTACCGCGCCGTGGACACCCGTCTCGACCGGGACGTGGCATTGAAGGTCATGAAGCCGCACCTCGTTCACGACGAGAGTTTCGTCACCCGGTTCAAGCGTGAGGCGCGGGCCGCCGCCCGACTCTCACATCCCCACATCGTCTCGACCTTCGACCAGGGTGAGGACGCCGGCCGCGTGTGGCTGGCCATGGAATACGTCCCCGGTCAGACACTGCGCGAGGTGGTGCAAGAGCAGGGCGCACTCAGCCCGCGGCACGCGCTCGAGGTCCTGGACGCTGTCCTACTCGCCCTCGGTGAGGCGCACGCCGCGGGCATTGTGCATCGCGACGTCAAACCCGAGAATGTGCTCATCCGCGACGACGGCGTGGTCAAGGTCGCCGATTTCGGCCTGGCACGCGCCGTGACGACCGACACCGCGACCTCCGCGACCAGCGAGGTCTTGGGAACCCTGTCCTACATCTCCCCCGAGCAGGTCGAGGCGGGGCCGGTCACGACGCGCAGCGATGTGTATGCCGCGGGCCTGATGCTGTTCGAGATGCTGACGGGACGCAAGGCCTTTGCCGGTGACAGCATCCCCAATGTCTTGTTCCAACACGTCCACCATGGCGTCCCCGCCCCCTCCACCCTCGTCCCCGAGCTGGCGCCCAGCCTGGACTCACTGGTCCTGCACGCGGCCGCCAAGGATCCCGCCGATCGACCGGAGGACGCGGCGGAGTTCCTGGCCGAGGTCCGCCATGTCCGGGGCCGGCTCTCGCCGCGCGAACTGGATCGCACCCCGGACGCGGCGCCCTCCCCGAGCGCCGAGGCCACCGTGCCCCGGGCCGCAGACTCGAGCGACTCGGCGCCAGCGGCCACCACGGTCCTACCGGTGGCCGCCACTGCCAGCTCGCTCGCCCCCGGCGCCGATACCCAGCCCTTTGCCACGATCCCGCCTGCCGCGCGCCCCGTCGCACCGGCGCCGCCCAGCGTCGCGACACCCCTGCGCCGTGTGGCCGCGGCGCCCAGCGCGCCGGGTCGCGGGCTTCCGTCGGGGCCGGGCGCCCCGAACCCGGAACCGGAGTCAGGCACGCCACGCGGCCGGGGCCGCATACTCGCCGTCCTGCTCACCCTGCTCGCCGCCACGGCCGCCGCCGGCTGGTACTTCCTGGCCGGACCGGGCGCGCCCACCACGGTGCCGCAACTGGTCAACCTGAGCAGCGCCCAGGCGGTCGCCGCCCTCGATAAGGCCCACCTGGATGCCCGCGAGACACAGGAGTTCAGCGAGACCATCGCCAAGGGCATCGTGATCTCATCGACCCCGGGAGCGGGCGCATCACTGGGTCGGGGCGCCGACGTGACCCTGGTGATCTCCAAGGGCAAGGAACGGTATGCCGTCCCCGAGCTCCTCAATATCAACCAGAAGACCGCCACGACCCGGCTGGCCAAGGTCAATCTGGAGGTTGGGCCCGTCACCACCGCGTTCAGCGACTCGATCGAGAAGGGGCGAGTCATCTCCGCAGACCCGCCGTCGGGCACCCTGCTCAAGCGCGGGAGCACGGTCGCTCTGGTGATCAGCGGCGGGCCACAACCCTTCGACGTCCCGGACTTCCGCGGCCTGACCCCTCAGGCCGCCCAGGATCTGGCGCAGGAAAGCGATCTGGTCCTGCAGATCGCCACCGAGCGCGTCTTCTCCACGGATTACGACAAGGGGACGGTCGCGACCCAGGCACCCGCCGACGGTCAGGTGGTGCGGGGCGACACGATCGAGCTGCAGATCTCCAAGGGTCCCGAACTGGTGAAGGTCCCGAGCGTCTTCCAAAAATCCTCGGCTCAGGCGGTCGCGATCCTCGAGGCGGCCGGTTTCGAGGTCAAGGTCAATAGGTTCCTGGGGGCGCCCCTGGATATTTGCACGGGACAGACCCCGTCCGGAGGGCAATTCGCCCCCAAGGGCAGTGTCGTCACAATCACGATCGTCTGAGCCCAATGAGCACGAGCGACCCGCAGGATCGCACCCGGGTCATCGCCACGGCCCTGCTGCTCGCCATGACGGCCGCCTGGGGCTCCACCTTCTTCCTCATCAAGGATCTCGTCGCGCACGTCCCGGCGGCCGACTTCTTGGTGGTGCGCTTCACGATCGCCGCGATCGCCATGTGCCTGGTCTTCCACCGGCAGGTCCGCGCCCTGCCGCTGGCGGCCCTGCGCGCGTCCCTGGCCCTCGGCGTCGTCTATGGCTGCGCCCAGATCCTGCAGACCATCGGTTTGGAGCACACCTCGGCGTCGGTCTCCGGGTTCGTCACCGGCGCGTATGTCGTCTTGACCCCGATCCTCGGCGCGCTGCTCCTGCGCGATCGGCTCCCGGGCGCCATGTGGGTGGCGGTCGCGCTGGCCACGGTCGGCCTGGCGGTGCTCTCGCTGCGCGGGTTCGCGGTGGGCCTCGGCGAGGGGCTGACCTTGGCCGCCGCCCTGCTGTATGCCTTCCACATCCTCGGCCTGGGTCGCTGGTCCACGCCCGCCGAAGCCACGGGTATGGCGTGCGTCCAGGCCGTCGTGATCGCGGGAGTCACCCTGGTGGCCGCGCTCCCCGGTGGCATCACCCTGCCCGCCACCGGTGGTCAGTGGCTCTCCCTGCTGTACATGGCCCTGGTGGCCGGCGCGTTCGCCCTCTGGGCCCAAACCTGGGCCCAAGCCCATGTCGACCCCACCCGCGCGGCAATCATCATGACCACCGAGCCGGTCTTCGCCGCCTTCTTTGCCGTGCTCTTCGGCGGGGAATCGCTGACCTCCCGCATGCTCGTGGGCGGGGGGTTGGTGCTCGCCGCGATGTACCTGTCCGAACTCCGCGGGCGCACCGCGCCGCCCACCGAGCGCCGCTCGATGGAGGCACTGCACCACGAGGCTCCCTAGCGGCAGCCAGGGTGTGCGATCAGGCCGCGCCCAGCGTGGCGATCGTCGCGGCGCTGGCGTAGTCGGTGGCCGCGTCGTCGACATCGAGGTGCCAGACCAGTCGCACCCGGGTGGGACTGAGGGCGTAGGCGCGCACGCCGCGATCGGCAAGGGCGGCGACGACCTCGGCGGCGGAGCGGGGATGCTGCGCCACGTCGAGGATGACGATATTGCTCTCGACCTCGGCCGGGTCCACCACCGTAGCCTTAGCGGCCACCGCCTGCGCAAAGCGCTGCGCCCGGGCATGGTCGTCGGCCAACCGCGCCAGGTTGTGATCGAGGGCATAGAGCCCCGCGGCGGCCAGAATGCCCACCTGACGCATGCCCGCGCCATACCGCTTGCGCCACACCCGGGCCTCCCGGATGGCGGCGGCCGACCCGACCAGCACCGACCCGATGGGGGCGCCCAGGCCCTTGGACAGGCAGACCGAGACGGTGTCGAACAGCCGGCCGTATGCCGCGAGCTCGACCCCCGTGGCGATGTGCGCGTTCCAGAGCCGGGCACCATCGAGATGCATGGCCACGCCGTGCGGCTGCGAACCGGCCCGCACCGCCGCGATGGTGTCCAGCGGCAGGATGGTGCCGCCGCCGAAGTTGTGCGTGTTCTCGAGCGCGATGAGCGCGGTGGGGACGTGATAGATATCCGTCCCCACGACCATCAGTGACAGCACCTGCTCGGGGAGCACCCGCCCCCGCTGCGAGATCCAGGTGCGCGAGGTGATGCCCGAGAATGCCGCCGCTGCACCGAGTTCGGCTCGCAGGATGTGCGCCATCGAGTCGGCAATGACCTCGCGACCCGGGGTGACGTGCAGGCGCAGGCCCAACTGGTTGGCCAGCGATCCGGTGGGTGTGAACAAACCCGCCTCATGTCCGAGCTGCTCGGCGACGCGCGCCTCGAGCCGGGCGACGGTCGGGTCCTCACCGAAGACGTCATCGCCCACCTCGGCGGCGGCCATGGCGGACCGCATACCGGCGCTGGGCCGCGTCAGGGTGTCGGAGAGCAGGTCGACGGCATACGCGCGGGTCACTCGCGAGCCAGCATCTCGGCGACGAGGAAGGCCAACTCGAGGCCTTGCCGGTGGTTCAGGCGCGGGTCGCAGACACTCTCGTAGCGCTTGTTGAGGTCGGCATCGAGGATCTTTTCGGCACCGCCCAGACATTCGGTGACGTCATTGCCCGTGAGCTCGATGTGCATGCCCCCGGGCACGGTGCCCAGCGCGTGGTGCACGTCGAAGAACCCGTGGACTTCCTCCACGATGTCGTCGAAGTTGCGGGTCTTGAAGCCACTGGCGGATTCAAAAGTGTTGCCATGCATGGGATCACAGATCCAGGTCGCCGCCGAACCGGCCGCAGAGGCGGCCTCGATGACCCCGGGGAGAGCGTCGCGGATCCGCCCTGCCCCCATCCGGGTGATGAAGGTGAGCCGCCCCGGGGTGCGCTGCGGATCCACCAGATCCATCAGCTCCTCGATGTATGCCGGGTCGCTGGCCGCCGACAGCTTCACCCCGATCGGGTTGTGCACCCGGGAGATGAAGTCGATGTGCGCGCCATCGAGTTGCCGGGTGCGCTCCCCCACCCACACGAAGTGCCCGGAGGTGTCATAGAGGTTGCCGGTGCGCGAGTCGACGCGGGTCAGGGGCCGCTCGTAGTCGAGCACGAGCGCCTCGTGGGCGCTGAAGAACTCCACCTGCCGCATCGCGTCGAAATCGGCGCCGCAGGCGGCCATGAACCTCATGGCCTTGTCGATATCGCGCGCGAGCTTCTCGTATGCCGCATTGGCCGGCGTCGAGACGAAGCCCCGGTTCCACTCGTGGACATGCCGCAGGTCGGCATACCCGCCCGTGGTGAAGGCCCGCACCAGGTTCAAGGTGGCGGTGCTCGCGTGGTAGGCCCGCACCAGCCGCTGCGGGTCCGGGGTGCGGGTGCCCTCATCAAACTCATAGTCGTTGACCATGTCGCCGCGGTATGCGGGCAGCGCTACCCCATCGCGGACCTCGGTGTCGCTCGAACGCGGCTTGGCGTACTGCCCGGCCATCCGCCCGACCTTGACCACCGGCACCGAGGCGCCATAGGTCAGCACGGCAGCCATCTGCAGCAGGGTCTTGACGCGATCGCGAATGTTGTCGGCGGTGGCGTTGACGAAGGTCTCAGCGCAATCGCCGCCCTGCAAAACGAAGGCCTCGCCGCGGGAGGCGGCGGCCATCCGATCCCGGAGCAGGTCGCACTCCCCGGCGAAGACGATCGGGGGCATGGCGGACAGGGTGTCGATCGCGGACTTCAGCGCCGCATCATCGGGCCACTTCGGCTGCTGCGCCGCGGGCCGGGCCGGGCCATCGAGCAGCAGGCTCATCGGTGTGGCGGTCGTGGTCACCACCCCAGAATATGCGCAGCCGCCGGATCCGAATGCGCCGACCGGATGCCGGGCAGGTCACTCGGGGGGGCTTGTTCGACTAACTTCTGCTAGCAGAGGTTAGTCACATCCGCACACCGTGCTAGGTATGCAGATTTGACGAACCTGCGTCGAGGCCGCGCTGGATGGCGAAGCGGGTCAGCTCGACCCGGTTGTGCAACTGCAGCTTGCCCAAGGTGTTCTGCACGTGATTTTGCACCGTGCGGTGGGAGATGACGAGTTGATCGGCAATCTCCCGGCTCGAGAGTCCCATCGCCACCAGTCGCAGGACTTCTGTCTCGCGGTCGGTGAGTTCTGGGATCGGCCGCTCGTCCGTCGCCGGCTCGTTGGCCAGCTTGCGGTACTCCCCCAAGACCAGCCCGGCCAGGCCAGGGGTGAAGGTTGCCTCACCGCGCCCGGTGGCCGCCACGGCCGAACGGATCTCCTGGGGCGTAGCCGATTTGACGAGATATCCGGACGCGCCGGCTTTGAGGGCCGCCAGCACGTCACCCTCCTCGCCACTGGCCGACAGGATGAGGACCCGGGTGGCGAGGCCGGCGACCTGGGCACAGACGTCCGCCCCATGTAGGCCCGGGAGATTGAGGTCGAGCAGGAGCACCTCGGGCACCGTCGCCTTGACGCGCCGCACGGTCGAGGGGCCGTCGGCGGCCGAGCCGACGACGTCATACCCAGCAGCCACTAAGTCAGCGATCAAGGCGTCCCGCCACAGCGGGTGGTCATCGGCGACGAAGACCCGCAGGCTCACTGGGCGACCTCAGTTCGTATACACAAGGACACGGTCATTGTTGGTGTCCGAGACATAGATTTTGGTGCCGTCCACGGTGATCGAGGTCGGCTTGGATAGGGCCTTTCCGGCGGCACTGGTGATGGTCGCGAGCACCGTGCCGGCGGCGGAGACCACCACCACACGGCCGTTGACCGTGTCCGCGACCCAGTAGTCGCCGTGGCGGTCCCGCGCGACGCCCTCGGGCATCGACAGACCCGTCGGGGTGATCGTTGACACCTCGGCGAACCCGGCGGTCCGGCTGTAGGACAAGGTGACGATGCGGTTGTTGGCGGCGTCGGCGACGACCAGGTCACCTGTGGCCGCGTCGACGGAGATTGCCCGAGGGGAGTCCAAGGTGCCGGAATACGAACCCAATGGGGCACGGGTGGCGACATCCCAGACGGTGACCCGGTCGTTCCAGGTGTCGGCGACAAACGCGAGGCGGTCACTGGCCCGGATGGCAATGGCGAACGGCCAATTGAACTGACCCACGGCGGTGCCGATACCGCCCAGACGGTAGGTCTGCAAGCCGCACGTGGCCGGGAAGATCTGCAGGCGCGACTGTTTGGTGTCGGCGATCCAGCGTTGCCCGGTGACCGGGTCAAGGGCTACCCCACGCGGCCAGTTGAGCGAGACGGGGCGGAAGTCGCGCTGACCGCACGCCCCGAGCACGGTGCCCGTGGCGGTCATGGTGACCACCCGTTGATTGACCGTATCCATGATGTTGAGCTTGCCGTCCGGGCCGATTGCCACCGCCCGCGGCTCGTTGAACACCTTGGTGTTGGCCAGCGGCGGTGCCTGCCCCCCGATGGTCTGCGCGTAGGCGTAGCCCGTCGCCGTGCGGTTGAAGCGCACCAGGCGCCAACCCCACAGGTCGGCGCCCCAGATGTCGCCGTCCTTGGCGACCGCCACCCGGCGCATCGTCGTGAATGTCCCGGTCTCGGAGAACGGTCCGGTGCGGCCGATAGAGGCCTTGAAGACTCCGGTCTTGGTGAAGACCTGCACGCGGTTGTTGTTGGAGTCGGCGACGTAGACGACCTCCCCCCACTTGGGGTCCTTGGCAATCCGCACGCCATAGGGATTCTTGAACTGACCGGTCGCCGTCCCGGGGCCGCCCCAGGTCGTCAGGCACGCTCCACTGGGGGAGAATTTGACGATGTTGTTGAACTTGTAGTTGGCGACATACACATTGCCGGCGGCGTCGGCGTCCGCGTCCCGGACGGCCGAGAGGTCGCAGGCGCCGCTTGACGTGAAGGTCTGCCGTTGGACACCCGCGGTGTCGAAGACCCGGATCTTCTTCTTCGCACCGTCTGAAACATAGATCTTGTTCTTCTTGGCGGTAATCCCGATCGGCGAACCGAGTCGGTCGCCGGCAGGTCCGTTGAAGGTCATGATCGTATGGCCGTCGACCGGGTCGAGCTTGATGATGCGGAACTCGGCGGCATCCGCGACATAGATGAAGCCCTGGTCATCCACGGCGATATCGCGGGCGTTCTCCGCCTCGTCTCCCTCGCCGGTGCCCGCCGAGACCCGCCATACCAAGGTCCCCGTGGGCCGGAACTTGGCAACCGAGTCGTTGCCGGTGTCAGCCACCACGAGAGTCCCGTCGGGCGCCACCTCCATCCCGGAGGGGTAGACCAGAGCGTGACCGGGACCGCCCAGAATCGCGCTGGGCTCCCCGATCATGGCGGCGCTCGCCCCCGCCGACCCGGCGGACCCAGCCGCTAACCCTCCCACTGCGATGACAGCGGACATGGCGGCAGTAACGACTCGCACCCGAATATTCCCCTCGACCAATGCCCCGGCCCTGTTGGGCCGAGGATACGAACAGCGAAAGCCATGCTCCCACGCGCGGGTGCCGCGACGAAATGCCCAAAGCTAGCCCGATCCCCGCGAGAGCAGGTCGCGCATGTCGGTGGGCGTGGTTACGATGGCCACGTCTCGAAGCGCTGGTGAGCGCCGCCACCTATCGACGCCCGTTCCGGGGGAGTTTCCTATGGCCCAATCGATCCGATACATCCGCCTGATTGCAGTGGGGGCCGTTGGCGCCCTAGCGCTGGCGGGACAAGCAACCACCAGCAGCGCCGACTCGGCCGCCAAAGGCTCCATCTCCCCATCCTTCGAGCGGGTGATCGGAGGCAAGGGCCACGCGGGCTTGTATGCCTGGGGCATGGCCACCGCCAAGGACGGCAGCATCCTGGTCGGGGACTACTGGAACTACCGGGTCCAGCGCTATAGCCCCAGTGGGGCCAGCCTGGGCACCGTCATCAACAACAGCGGCAATGGCGCCAACCAGTACTACACGCCATACGGGCTAGCGGTGGATCCGCGCAATGGTGAGATCTATCTCGCGGATACGGACCGCTACACCATCGACGTCTACTCGGCCAGCGGGGCCTTCCTGCGCTCGTGGGGCGGCAAGGGCTCGGGAGCCGGCAAGTTCCTCTACCCCTCGCGGGTGGCAGTGAGCAGCACGGGCACGGTCTATGTGGCCGACACCTGGGATCACACAGTCGCCGTCCTGACGGGCACGGGCGCCGAAATCAAGAGCATCGGCGGCTTCGGCAACGCCAATGGCAAGTTGCGCAGCCCGCACGGGCTGGCGCTGGACGCAAACGACAATCTGTATGTCGTGGACCCCGGCAACTTCCGGATTTCGGTCTTCGACAAGAACGGCAACTTCATCCGCAAGTGGGGCTCGAAGGGTTCGGGTCCGGGGCAGTTCCAGGGCGACATGCGCGGTATCGCCATCAACAAGACCAAGGGCTGGGTCTACGTCGTCGACGGCGAAGGCAACAAGGTCAGCAAGTTCGACACCAATGGCAACTTCATCAACAAGTGGGGCTCCGAGGGCTACGGCAACGGCCAATTCGCGGACGGCGGTCGCGAGGCGACGGTCGACAACGCGGGCAATCTCTGGGTTGCCGACATGCCGAACTTCCGGGTCCAGCGGTTCACGGCGAATGGCGCCTTCCTCGGTGCCTCCCCCAACCCTGCGCAGCGGCCACCCCTGGGCGGCTTCAACGCTCCCCGCGGGGTCGGCGTCGCCAAGGACGGCACGGTCGCCGTCTCCGACACCTACAACTGGCGGATCCAGACCTTCAAGCCGACCGGCGGCGTCATCAAGGAGTGGGGCCGGCGCGGCCGGGGTGCCAACCAGTTCAACTACGCCCGCATGGTTGCCTCGAATCCGGTGAACAACGACTGGATCATCACCGACACCGACAATGGGCGCATCGTCGCCTATAGCAAGGACGGCGCCTACAAGTGGGCCTCCGGAACCTCGGGGGCCGGCGCCGGCCAGTTCCGCAATCCGCAATCCGTCGCCGTGTCAGCCAATGGCACCATCTACGTCGCCGACTCCAACAACAAGCGCGTCCAGGTGCTCAACTCCACGGGCGGTTACGTGCGGACGATCGGTAGCGGAGCTCAGTTCTCCTATCCCAAGGGCATCGCCGTCGATCCGAAGGATCAAAGCATCTGGGTGGCGGACAGCGCCAAGGTGCAGATCACCCATTGGAGTGCAACCGGCGCTTTCCTGGGCAAGCTGAGCATCGGTCGCGGAACCGGTGACAACCAGCTCTCGGGGCCCTTCGGCATCGCGGTCGACAATGAGCGGGTGTATGTCGCCGACGTCCCGGTGCACCGGGTGAAGGTCTGGACCAAGGCGGGCGGCTTCGTGCAGTCGATTTCGCAACGGGGCTACGCGGCCGGAAAGCTTTTCCAGCCCGCGCAGCTCGCCATTTCGGGTGATCGCCTGTATATCGCCGAGGAAGGCAACGAGCGCGTCAGCGTGTTCAAGCTCAACTCCAACTGAGCCGGAGCGCGCTTGCGCGCGGAGCCCAGGGACGGCTCACCAACAATGTGACGCATGTCACGCGTGTTGCTCCCGAGCCCACCTTTCCCGTGTGAGCGGGCGCACAACGCCCCCTTTTGCGGCGTCCTGAGCGGGTACTGCCGCGTGCGGACGCGGGCAACCCCTTGAGCATTGGGCCACGTCATGGCTATGGTTCTCGCGCCCTGATCGGTCAAACTCCAGCTCCCTGTGTCACCTGGCCGGACGTCGCGAACGACAGGGCACCTGTCCCGACCGCGAGGCAAGACGTGCCTCCCCACTCGCCCCCCACGAGTGATACGCGCCCACGGAGAACCAGTGCGCCCTTCCCTTCGCACCATCACCCTTGCTCTCGCCACCACCGCGACTGCTGCGAGTCCCGTGCTGTGGAGCAGCTCGGCCGGAGCCGCGGGCGAGCTGTACGTCGCCACCACCGGCCTGGACAGCAACCCCGGAACCGCGGCCGCGCCGCTGCGCTCGGTCCAGGCTGCCGTCACCAAGGCAACCCCCGGGACCACGATCAAGATCCAACCGGGCACCTACACGGGCGCGATCAAGATCAAGACATCTGGCACCGCCGCCGCCCCCATCCGGATCACCGCGGTGACCCCCGGCACGGTGCAGCTCACCTATGCATCCCGTCCTCAGCCCTGCGACAACAGCCAGCCGGCCGCCGATCGCACCATCACCATCGCCAACGGCGCGGACCACTGGCAGATCGACAACCTGGCGATCCACAACGGCCTGTGGATCAGCGGCAAGAAGTCCAATGTCGCCTACTCGTGGCTGACGAATCTGGTCAATCAGCAGAACTGGGCGGCCCGGCGGGCCGTCCCCTCGCACGGTTCTTACGACCCGGCGGCAACGGCGAGCATCGTGCCCTATCTGCGATCGGTCACCGGCGTCCCCGACATCGACTCGGCGGATGGCATCAAGATCCTCGACAACGACTTCACCGGCCGTGGCATCTACGGCGCGCTGACGAGCAAGGGTGTGATCGCCAACAACACGATCTCCAAGGTGCCCTGCGGCATCGGGCCCGGCATCTGGTTGATGACCTTCTCGCACAGCTGGCAGGTCTATGGCAATGACGTCACCGACATCGCCGTCTCCACCCGGGCCCACTACATGCAGGAGGGCATTCGGTTCGGCTCCGCCGCGGACTACAACGAGATTTACAACAACAACGTCCACGATCTGCCCGGTGATGGTCGCGGGATCAACACCGACGTCGACGCGAGCTGGAACTACATCCACCACAACACCGTCAGCAACCTGGCGATCGGCTACAACGAGCAGATGTCCGGCTGGGGAAACCGCTGGGAATACAACCAGGTGAACAACTATCGGGTGTATGGGATGGGCTTCCGGCTCAAGGACGGCCAGCTGACGGCGCCCTCGAAGTCCACGAGCTCGCACCTGGCCACGGTCAAGTGCAATGTGATGACCGGCGCAGTGGGCACGGCCAAGGCGGTCGGCATCGGCGGCATGACCAATGGCACCTTCGTCGGCAACACTGCCCCGCTGATCTTCCTGAGCAAGAACCTGCAGACCTACTGGAGTGCTCAGGGCAACACGTGGGACGGATCAAGCGCACTCCCGAGCCGCACCCCGACCGTCAACACCACCGGCTGCTAGGCGCGCGCTCGCCCGCGTCAACCCCCGCCCCTCCCACGCAACCTCTGCTAGCAGAAGTTAGTCAAATCCGCGCACCTTGCAAGGTGCGCGGATTTGACTAACGTGCGCTGAGTTCCGGATGGACCGGGATGCACTGGGTTCGGGGAAGTCCCGGGACGTTCAGCCCAGTTCGAGACGACCCGGGAACTCAGCTGCTCGGTGGGGTGGCGGAGCCATTCCACAGGTTGCCCTGCGAGCCCCAATAGCCCTTCAGATATTTGCCGAGGAACACCGACGGGAAGGTGTTTCCCGTGAACCGCGAGTTCATCATCCCACCGGCCCCGAGCCCACGACCGCCGGCCGGGCTGCTCGCGACATTGCCGCTCACGATCGCGCCATTGGTGCTGCTGTGCTTGGAAGGGGCCCGCAGACTGCCGTCCTTCATGCGGAAGGCAAACCCATAGGTGCGGTACCGGGTCACCGTGTTGTTGGTCCAGGTGTTGCCCCAGCCCGACATCTGGTCGTTGTACCCGATGGCGACATTGGCCGCCCGGTTGTTGCTGAAGGTGTTCCAGCTGCCATCGACGTCGGTGTTGAACGCCCGCCCGTCGCCGTCCAGATCGTGAATGTAGTTGTTCGTGATCGTGTTGTAGTTGGCGGCGGATCCGAAGCGGATGCCCTCGTGCATGAAGTGGGCGCCCACTGCTGGCTTGATACGCGAGATGTCGTTGCCGCTGACCTGCCAGAAGTTGCTGTGGTTCATCACCCACAGGCCCGGGCCGGTCCCGCACAGAATGTCACTGATGACATTGTCCTTGACGACCCCGGAGTTGGACAGGCTGGCGTAGATCCCACGCCCGGTCATCCGGTTGTTGACGAAACTGATCCCCTCGACCGGATCCAGGGCCGTCCCGAGCTGTTTGCTCAGGTAGGCGACCGCCCCGCGAGCGGCGGCGGGATCCCGGGTGCCCGCACCCGGCACCTTGCGACGCGGCTCCCAGCTGCTCTTCTTGACCAGTCCGGCATGCCACGAGTAGGTCTTGCCCGAGCCCTTACCGCTGAGATAGGCGCCGTGCACGATGTTGAGACCGCTGAAGGTCCAGTGATCGGCCCCGGACATGATCTTGATGGTGCGTCGCGACGAGGGCCGGCGATTGCTGCACGAGTCCGGCGCCTGGCTCGAGGTGATGGTCACCGGGCCATCACCGGCATTGGTCACCGTGATGGGGGCGGCGGACGTACCGGAGTTCTTGATGTTCAGCACCTGAGAGTAGGTGCCCTGATGCACCTTGATCGTGGTGCCAGGAGTGGCGCGGTCGATGGCTGCCTGCACCGTGCGCAAGGGTGCTGCGGCGGTCCCGGCGGCCGAGTCCGATCCGCCCGTTGCGACGTGCAACTCGCCGGCCGCCCAGGCGGGGCTGGCCGCGAGCGTGCTGGCACCAGCGGTCGCCCCGATGAGTAGGGCGAGCGCCGAGACTCGGGGAGCCCGCAGTCGGGGGTTCATGGTTGTGGTGCCCATCAGCAGCTGCTCGCAGGGAAGGTGGCCGGCGGAGCGGTCTTCTTGCCGTTAAAGAGGTTCCCGTAGGCGCCCCAATAGGTCTTGACGTGCTTGCCGACCTGCGCGCTGGTCCAGGCGTTGCCGGTATAGGTCCCGAACATCGTGCCGCCGACCCCGAAGGACTTGGCACCTGCCACCGGCTTGCTCGCGACATTGCACGACATATTGATCTTGTTGGCGCTGGAGTTGAAGGAGGGCTTGGTCAAGCTGCCGTCCTTCAGCCGCACGCCATACCCGTAGGTCCGGAAGGTCGTGACTGTGTTGCGCTGCCACACATTGCCCCAGCCGGACATCTGGTCGTTGTACCCAATGGCGACATTGGTGGCCCGGTTGTTGGTGAAGGTGTTCCAGCTGCTGTCGACATCGGTGTTGAAGGCTCGCCCATCACCGGGAAGGTCATGGACGTTGTTGTTCGTCACCTTGTTGTAGTTCGAGGAGGTGCCCAGGCGGATGCCCTCCTGCATGAAGTGCTTCCACGTCGAGGCGGCAACCTTGGACACCTCGTTGCCCGTGACCTGCCACCCGTTCGAGAACGTGATGAGCCAGATCCCGGCCCCGGTGCCGCAGGCGATGTCGCTGATCTTGTTACCGGACAGGACGCCATACGAGCTCATCCGGAAGAAGAGCCCCTTGCGCTTGACGGTGTTGCCGATGAACTTCAACCCGTCCGCGGAGTCGAGATCGGGGTCCTTGGTCACCGTGCGCAGATAGGGAATGACCTGCTTGGCGGCGGCAGGGTTGTAGCTGCCAGCCCCGGGAACCTTGCGACGGGTCTGCCAGTCCTCCTTGGTCACGAGGTTGTCGTGCCAGGTGAAGGCCGAGCCGGCATCCGAACCGGTGGCGTAGACGCCGCCGTCGATGGTCAGGCCCTGGAAGGTCCAGTTGTCCGAGCCGTCGATGATCAAGATGGTGCGCTGCCCATCCGGCTGGCTGTTGTTGCACGCGGGCATGGACAAGCTGGCCGTGAGCGTGACCAGGCCGTCGCCAGCGGTCGTGACCGTGATGGGCGCGCTGGTCGTGCCGGACTTTCGGATCTTTAGTTGCTGGTTGTACGTGCCCTTGTGGATCTTGATGGTCGTCCCAGGGACGGCCTTGTCGATCGCGGCCTGAACAGTCTTCAGCGGCTGACCCGGCGCGCCAGAGTTGGCGTCGTTTCCGGTCGTGGCCACTTCGATGACCGATCCGGCCGCCCCGGCCGGTGCGGCCGCGACGAGAAGCGCTCCGGACGCGATGACCGAACCGGTCACGGCGCCCGAGAGTAGGCGGAAGGAGGGGCTGTGTGTCATGTGGTGCATCTCACTCGTGCGACGACGGCGGTCTGTCGCGCTCGCCGGTGTGTGGACCGGCCATACAGGGGACGTGCCCGTGCGATAGGCAGCACGGGGTCGAGCGCAACCGTCGCAGTCTAGATCACGACAAGGTAACGGACCAACCCGTGTCCAGATCGAGCGAACGCTCAGTGGCCGAAGCCGCGTCAACCGCTGCGCGTGACCGGCGATGTGACCAGGGTGGTCAGGGCGCTCAGCACCGCGTCCAGGTCAGTCTGCGCCAGGGGCACCAGCACCGGATCCGCGGTCGCCGTCCCCGCCGGCACGGTCGTTTCCGGGGCCCCGGCCGAGATCGCACCGGGGCCGGCAACCGCCAGGGTCGTGCCGCTGTCGGGCCACACCACGGCCAGCGACTCGCTCGCACCGAGGATCACCACACCAGAGCCGCCCGCGAAGGTTACGCCATGGAGTTCCCGCGACCCCCGCAGCGCAGCGGCATACCGATCGAAGACCTGCCCGGCCGGCAAGTCCACGCCCTCGGGGGTGACCAGCCCACGGAAAATCTCGACCTTGGTCGCCCCACCGGGTGTGAAGGCCAAGGGCAAATAGACGACCGGGCTCACCCGTTCCCGCAGGAGCATCCCGATCAGGCGCGCGGTCTCGGCCCCGTGCGCCGCCGTCGTGTAGCCCGGCCCCGGCCACGCCTGACCGATCTCCCACCCCTGGATGGGGATCTCCACGGTCAGGTGGCTGCGCACATAGGTGAGCAGGGTGGCCAGCAGGTCCGGGTTCTCGTAGAAGTGCAGCTGGTATGCCGTGACCCCGCCCGCGTTCACGGCCCGCCAGTTCGCGGCCACCATCGCGCGGACCCGCTGGGCCCGCCCGTCCGCCATCAACGTTTTGAGCGCCCCGATCGATTCGACCGCGGGAAAGCGCGCCGACCCACCGCCGTGCCGTCGGGCGAACCACGCCGTATAGAGGTCCAGGGCCTGCTGGTCCTGGCCGGCGTCGAGCAATTCTCCCGCCAGCTCGATGCCGTAGCCGGTGCTGGAGATCCCGGCGTCGAGAATGCTCGCCTCGGGGTCGGCGGCCTTGATGGCCTGGCTGGCCAGGGCAACCAGCTCGACATACTCATCGGGGGTTCCCGACCAGAAGTTGCTCGCGTCGACCTCGTTCTCGATCGCCCAGATCTTGACCCCACGGTCCCGGTAGCGGGTCACCAGGTTTGAGACGAACTGCTGGTAGGCCGCCGGGTCGTCGGGGAAGGTGCTCGGCCGCTTGCGGGTCCCCTCCGCAGGGTCGAGCTGCTCGGCGCCGCCCTGGCAGTTGCCGACGCGGATCTTGAGCATCAGCCGATACCCCATCGCCTGCGACATCCCCAGGATCCGCTCGACCGGTGCCAGCCGCTGCGCGGCGGGGCGATCACGCAGGGCGCACCACTCCACCTCATAGAAGGTCTCCCCCCAGCCGACCGCCTCGGCGGCCGCTAGCGGGGGTTTGAGATTCCAGTTCCACTTGATGCCGATGTCGGCGGCGCCCCCCTCGAGGATGACCGGCGCGATGGTCTTGAGGGGCCCGGTGGCCGTGGGCGCGGTCGGCGTCGGTGGGACTGCGGTGTCGCAGGCCGCCACCGGGCCAAGGAGCAGGGCCGCGAGCGCCAGGGCCGTTGCTGGGCGGTTCCGGCGCATCAGGTCAGCGTCCGGCCAGCTCGGCTGGCTCCCGGGCGGCCACGGCGCGAGGATAGCCGTAGCGTCCCAGGAGCGGGCTGGTGAGCGCGGTCACGACCCCCGCCTCACGGCGATCCATGGCGCTGGCCCATTCGTTGTCCAGGGTGATCGGCGTGGGACCGATTGCCATCCGCGCCGGGTTGCCGGCGACCGTGTGATTCGTGGGCAAGTCCACGCGGCCTTGCTCGTCCACGAGCGCGTCCACTCCAGTCAACGCCAGGGCATCAGCAAGGACTTGCAAGGATTGACGCGGGTGCGTCGCGAAGCTCTCGTAACGTAGCCGGACATAACGTGGTGACCCGCGCCAGGCCCGTTCGAGACCGGCATTCCAGGCGGTCCACAGGGTGGCCGATTTCACCACTCCCCGCCGCTCCATCAACCCGCCCTGGTCGTTCTTGGCCTTCTTGCGCTGCCAGGAGAAGGCGGCCGCCCTCGGGTCGCGCACCAGGTGGACGACGTCGACGTCGAGACCGGGGGTCCCGGCGAGGAGAGCGGCATACGTGGGCAGCTTCGAGGAGTCGATGACCACGGACTTGCCGGAGACGGCGCTGATGGCGGCATACAGGGGCGCCAGGACGGCGGACAACTCCTGCGGGGCCTCCCGGCGCGCGGCGGAGCCACGCAGCATCCGCGGGAGGGTCCGCAGCTTGGTGGCTGCCGTCAGCTGAGCGTGCACAGCGCCGGCATCGGGCACCGCGGTGCCGTATGCCGTATGCAGCACCTCCTGCCAGAACGGACAGTCCGCGAAGGCCTGGCCGCAGCCGCACAGCCGGTTTTCGCCGATGCCGCGTTCCCAGAGATAGCGGACCTCACCGACGCTGACGGCGTCGTCGAGGGCGCCGAGGGCGTTGGCCACCACGGTGCTACCGCTGCGGCCGGTTCCCCCGACGAACACCACGCGCACTGAATCGGCGTTCGTCATCTGGCCCGCGTCTCAGCGCTGCTCGTCGAACTCGTCGTATTCGTCGTAGCTACCCTCGCGGCTCCTGCGGAGCACCTCGGGGATGGCCAGGAGCAGAACCGCTAGGGCCAGCCCAATGAGCGCCGCACTGACCGCCTGGCGCAGGTATTCGGTACGCCACGGGAGCTGCCCAACCTCGGTTTCGATGGACTCGGTGATGCTCGCCGCCTGGCGGGCCTTGATGTCACCGACGGCCGCCGTGCGATCGGCCAGCGCCGCCCGGGCGTTGTCCACCGCATACTGCGGCGCGGTGAAGTCGGCCTGCGCCTCGCTGATCTCCGTGACCCGCTTCTGGGCGGCCTTGAGCGCGTCCTCGATCGGCTTGGTCGTGATCGTGTCGGGGCGACCCTTGGCCGTAGCCAGCGCGACCTTGAGGGAGGTGACCTCGGAGGCGGCCGCCTGGTATTCGCGATCCGCGTTGGTGAACCCGGTCTTCTTCTGGACGGCTGCGAGGTCGGCGATCGCGGTGTCGAGGCCCTTTTGCGCCTCGTCGGCGGCGACCTGAGCCTGCCGCAGGGCGGGGGCGAAGGCCTGCTCCTGGACGGCCGCCGGGATGGCCTTCATGACCTTCTCGACCACGGCCTTGTCCGAGTCGGCGAAGGTGATGTGGACCAGCTCGGTGTCGGCGATGCGGTTGGCGCCGAGGCCCTTGCGGACCCGGTCGGCCCCGACTCCGGCGTCGCTGGCAATACTGTCCACGACCTCACTGGAGGTCGCGGCGTTGACCAGCGAACCGGCCACCAGGTTGATCGAGGCGACGGTGGGGTCACCGATCGGGTTGGTGGCGCGCAGATCCACCGAACTGCTGTACTTCGTGCCGCTCGGGGCGTTCAGGCCGAGGACCAACAGCAGCGCGGCGACCGGGATGATCACCAGCAGCCACAGGCGGCGGCCAAGGCGCGTGAGCAATTCGCGAAGTTCCATGGGAAGTGTCCGACTCTTTCGTCACTGGATGTCTCTGGTGTGCATCGGCTGGGACGCACGCTGGGGCAGGCCCGCCACTGCGTCATCGCCCCGTGGCCTCAGCAACCCGAGGCACTACGATACACCCCGGCCACCTAACGCCGACGCAGCCATGACCTGGGTGCGTCGGCCGCACGCCCACCGGAAGGTTCAACTACATCGTGAGCTGTCTCTTATACACATCTCCGAGCCCACGAGACGGACTCCTATCTCGTATGCCGTCTTCTGCTTGAAAA
>CALLZC010000144.1 GCA_937858995.1 uncultured Nostocoides sp. | reverse complement strand
AGCGTCAGATGTGTATAAGAGACAGCACCGGGGGAACGCCCGGCCGTCGCCGAGGCCCGCAGCATGCCGGGACCACCAAGAAGAGCCAGCCCACGCGGGTTCCCGTGGAGCCCACGCGAGCGGAGGTCGAAATCCACGACCCGGACGGCATCCGGCTGCAGAAGCTGCTGGCCGCCTGTGGGATCGGCTCCCGCCGCGCCTGCGAGCAGCTCATCGTCGAGGGGAGGGTCGAGGTAGACGGGCAGATCGTCACCGAGCTTGGCGTCCGGGTCGATCCGACCCGGCAGCTGATCCACGTCGACGGGGTGCGGGTGCAGACCGACCCGGATCGGGTCTATCTCGCCTTCAACAAGCCGCTGGGCGTCGTCAGCACGATGAGCGATGACCTGGGGCGCCCGTGCGTGGGCGACTATGTGGCGGGCCGCCGGGAACGGCTCTTCCACGTGGGGCGGCTCGACTCCGACACCGAGGGCCTACTGCTGCTCACCAACGACGGCGAGCTGGCCAACCGGCTGGCGCACCCGTCATACGAGGTCCTCAAGACCTATGTCGCCCAGATCCCGGGGCCGGTGCCCCGCGACCTGGGCAAGCAGTTGCGGGCCGGGGTGGTCCTCGATGACGGTCCGGTCACCGTCGACAGCTTCCGGCTCGTCGACTCCTTCCCCGGCAAGGCCGTCGTGGAAGTGATCCTGCACGAGGGACGCAACCGGGTGGTGCGCCGGCTCCTGGAATCCGTCGGTCATCCGGTGATTTCGCTGGCGCGGGTGCAGTTCGGCCCGGTGCGCTTGGGCAGTACCAAGGCGGGCAAGGTCCGCGCGTTGACCGCCCGCGAGGTCAGCGAGCTGTATGACGCGGTGGGGCTCTGAGCCCCATGCGGCACACCCTGCCCCCGGCCGCCCTGCCGCAGCGCGTCCACATCATCGGCTCCGGGTTGATCGGGACCAGCTTGGCGATGGTGCTCGTGCGCGCCGGGCTCAGCGTCAGCGTCGCGGACAGCTCGCCGACGAATGAGGCCCTGGCCGCGGACCTGAGCGGGGCGCGGCGCGGGGCCGGCGAGGAGGTCGACCTGGTCGTGGTGGCTACCCCGCCCGACGTCACGGCGGGCGTGGTGTTGGATGCCCTCGCACGCTGGCCGGGTGCCATCGTCACCGATGTCGCATCGGTCAAGGGCATGGTGCGCGCCGAATTGGACGCCCGGCGGGTGCCCGGCATCGAGCGTTATGTCGGCGGGCATCCGATGGCCGGCCGGGAGCGTTCCGGGGCCATTGCCGCCCGGATCGACGTCTTCGAGGGCCGGCCGTGGGTGGTCGCGATGACACCGGACACCGATCCTGCCGGGGTGGCGCTCGTGCGCGGGGTTGCCGAGGCGGCCGGCGCCGTGGTGCGTGCGCTGAGCCCGCTGGAGCACGATGCCGCGGTCGCCGTGGTCTCGCATGTCCCGCAGGTGGCCGCCAGCCTGGTCGCCGCGCGGCTGGCGGAGCTGAGTGAGGACGCGGTCGGCCTCTCCGGGACGGGGGTGCGGGATGTCACCCGGATCGCCGCCAGCGACCCGGTCTTGTGGACCCAGATCCTCACCGGCAACGCCGGGGCGGTGGCGCGCGAATTGCGCGCTCTCGCAGGGGATCTCGACCGCGTGATCAGCGCGCTGGAGGAGTTGGCGGACGGCACCCGATCGGATGGGCACGTCGAGGCGCCGGGCGCCCGCGGCGTCCTGGCCCGGACGATTGCCGCCGGCAACACGGGCCACGCGCGCATCCCGGGCAAGCACGGGGCGGCGCCGACGGCATACGCGCTGGTGACGGTCCTGATCCCCGACGAGCCGGGGCAGCTCGGCAGGCTGTTCCGCGATGTGGGGGACGCCGGGATCAACCTGGAGGAGCTCAACCTCGAACACAATCTCGGGCAACCCTTCGGGCAGTTGGAGCTGTCCGTTGTGCCGGCGGTGGCCGGTGAGCTGACCGAGGTGTTGCGCGCTCGCGGCTGGAGCGTCCACGACTGAGCGCGCTCCCACTAGGGTGTGCGCCATGGCTCCCGTTGTCGCGATCGACGGCCCCTCCGGGTCCGGCAAGTCCAGTGTGTCGCGAGCGGTCGCAGCCCACCTGGGATATGGCTATCTCGACACCGGTGCCATGTATCGCGCCGTGACACTGTGGTGCCTGCGCGAGGGCATCGACCTGACCGACGCCGCGGCCGTCGTGGCGGCGGCCGAGAACCTGCCCTTGGGTTTGGGAGTCGACCCGCAGGAGCCGAGCGTCGAACTCGACGGCGCCGATGTGGCCGAGGCCATCCGCACCAGCGAGGTCTCGGGCGCCGTGTCGGCGGTGGCCACCAACCTGGGGGTGCGCGCGATCCTGCAGGAGCAGCAACGCGAGCTCATCGACCTGATCGCGGACGACTTCGGGGGAGTGGTCGCCGAGGGACGCGATATCACCACGGTGGTCGCCCCGGACGCCGACGTGCGCATCCTGCTCACCGCCTCGCAGGAGGCCCGCCTGGCGCGTCGCAGCACCCAACTGCATGGCACGTCCGATACGACCAGCGTCGCCGCAACCCATGACGAAGTGGTGCGGCGCGATCGAGACGACTCCACCGTTTCCGAGTTCACGCAGGCCGCGCACGGAGTGAGCTTGCTCGACACCTCGGAGCTCGACTTCGACGCCAGCGTGGCCGCCGCCCTGGCCATCGTCACGGCCACGCTCGCCGACGCGTCCGAATGACCGCCCCCCACGGGTGGCAGGCGGCCTGGGCGCGTCCCGTTGGGGGAGCCCTCTTCCGGATCCTGTATGCCGCGCGCGCGGTCGGCACCGAGCATGTCCCGGACCGCGGGCCGGTGTTGCTGACGGTCAACCACACCGGCTTCCTGGACGGCGCGCTGGTCGTGGGGATGGCCCCGCGCCCGGCGCACTTCCTGGTCTATGACAAGTCTTTTGACCGGCAGGTGGGATTGATCCTGCGGGCCAGTGGGCAGATCCCGCTGAGCCTCGATCGCGGTGCCCGACAAGGGCTCAGCGATGGCATGGAGGTGCTCAAGCGTGGGGGCGTGCTGGGCATCTTCCCGGAGGGGGCGCGCGGACGCGGCGACCTCGCCGACGCCCAGCGGGGTGTGGCGTGGCTGGCCCTGCAGTCGGGTGCGACCGTCATACCCACGGCCTGCTTGGGGACCCGGGCCACCGGCGCGCTGGCGGATTCGCTGCCGCGGGTGCGCTCGCGGCTGGTGGTGGAGTTCGGTCCGGCGCTGGATTTCGAGGTCCCCCAAGGCGTTCCGGGCAAGCAGCGCATTGCGGCGGTGGCCGACCAGATCCGGGTCGGGCTCGCCGAGCATGTGAGCGGCGCGGCCCGGCGGCACGACCTGCCACTGCCGACGGACATTCCGCCGGACCTGTGGGACTGACGCCCGTTCCTCTTGAGGGCTGACCCCCCGGTGCGCTGACGGTGCCGGGCCAAGGCGTGGGGGCCGGCACGCGGGGACCTCCTCGTGCGGGCGGGGGCGTCGGCGTGGTGCGGGATTTCGGGGGCACGCCCGGCATACGGGAGACTGGGGGGTATGACGACTTCCCCGCCCTCGGATTCCCTCGACGGGGATGATGCCACCCTCGACCGCGCACTGCGGGTCGGACTGGACGACTTCGACCTGACCGAGGAGGACCGGGCCCTGCTGGAGGGCCACGGGCCGGGGGAGGGCGCGGGCGGCACGAGTGTCGTGTTGCCGGTCGTCGCGATCGTCGGCCGGCCCAATGTCGGCAAGTCGACGCTCGTCAACCGGATCCTGCGCCGGCGCGAAGCCGTGGTCCAGGACGTCCCGGGCGTGACGCGCGACCGCGTCGCCTACACGGCCGAATGGTCGGGGCGGCCGTTCACGGTCATCGACACCGGGGGGTGGAGTATCGATGCCACCGGCATCCACTTGCGCGTCGCCGAGCAGGCGGAGGTTGCGGTCGAGCTGGCCGATGTCGTGATGTTCGTCGTGGACGCCAAGGTCGGGGCGACCGACGACGACGAGGCCGTCGTGCGGATGCTGCGCCGCTCCGGCAAGCCGGTGATCCTGGTCGCCAACAAGGCCGACGACGAGCGGGTGGAGACCGAGGCCTTGGCGCTGTGGAGCCTCGGGCTCGGTGAGCCGTATGCCGTCTCGGCCCTCCACGGTCGCGGGTCCGGTGATCTGCTCGACCGGGTCCTGGAGTTGCTGCCGCTGGAGTCGCGGGTCGCCGGGGGAGCGGGCGACGGCGGGCCGCGCCGGGTCGCCCTGATCGGTCGCCCCAATGTCGGCAAGTCGTCGCTGCTCAACAAGCTCGCGGGCGCCGAGCGGGTCGTCGTCGACGACGTCGCCGGGACCACCCGGGACCCCGTCGACGAGCTGGTCGAGATCGGTGGGACCGTGTGGCGGTTCGTGGACACGGCCGGCATCCGGCGGCGGGTGCACCAGACCCAGGGCGCCGACTTCTATGCCTCGCTGCGTACCCAGGCGGCGCTGGAGAAGGCCGAGGTCGCCGTCGTGCTGATCGACGCCGGGACCTCCATCACCGAGCAGGACGTGCGGGTGATCCAGCAGGTCATCGACTCCGGTCGGGCCCTGGTGATCGCCTACAACAAGTGGGACACCCTCGATGAGGAGCGGCGCTACTACCTGGAGCGCGAGATCGAGCGGGAGCTGGTGCAGGTGCCGTGGGCGCCCCGGGTGAACCTCTCGGCCCGCACGGGACGGCATACGGACAAGCTGGTCCCGGCCCTGGAGACGGCGCTCGCGTCGTGGGACAAGCGGATCCCCACCGCGCGGCTGAACGCCTTCCTGGGCGAGGTCGTCGCCGGCCACCCGCACCCGGTGCGCGGCGGCAAGCAACCCCGCATCCTGTTCGGAACCCAGGCCAGCACCCGCCCGCCGCGGTTCGTGCTCTTCGCCTCCGGCTTCCTGGAGGCCGGCTACCGCCGCTTCCTCGAGCGCCGGCTGCGTGAGGAGTTCGGCTTCGAAGGCTCGCCGATCGAGGTCTCGGTGCGCGTGCGAGAGAAGCGCAAGCGCTAGAGGAGGGCGGCTCCGGCCAGCACCACCAGCGCCGCCGCACCAGCGATGCCGGTGAGCGACGCCACGGTATGCCGCCGCGTCCAGCCCCATCCGATCCCCGCCAGAGCGACGACTATCGCCAACGGAATCGTATGTCCGCCAAGGGCGTTCGTCGCCCACGTCGCCCCGACACCGAGGGCCGCCAGCACCCCGAGCGGGTGGGCGCGCGGTGACTCTCTCGCCATCGTGGCGGCCAGGACGGACATGACGACCGCCGCGCCGGCATACCAGATCGCGTGCCCCGCTAGTTCGTCCCAGAGGTATGCGGTCTCGCCCGGGTCCGCGTTCCGATCAAGTTCGCCTCCAGGTGGATGCCGTGACCCTGGGTGTAGGCCAGCGCGCCGACCCCGAAGACGCCCCAGTGCCGCCCGGTGACCCGCGCGGTGGCGAGGGTGAGCGCGGCGTTCGGCTCGGGGCGCTCGTCGGCCGGGCGGTCGAGCCATTTACGCGCAGCCAGCTGCAGGCCGCCTACCAGCGCGCCTGGCTGCAGTGGAACCTGTCGTACCTCAAGGGCGAGCCGTATGGCCTGAAAACCTACTTTACCGGCCCCGCGCTGGCCGCAGCCGGCGAGGCTGTGCGCGCTGCCGGCGAGCACGTTCAGGTAGTATATCGTGTAGCCGGGCGCTGCCACGCACGGGCCGTGGTAACCGCGGGGGATGACGTAGGCGTCGCCGTCGCGGACGGTGAGGTGG
>CALLZC010000143.1 GCA_937858995.1 uncultured Nostocoides sp. | reverse complement strand
TTTTCAAGCAGAAGACGGCATACGAGATAGGAGTCCGTCTCGTGGGCTCGGAGATGTGTATAAGAGACAGCCCGAGTTGCCGCGGAAGATGTCGGCGAAACGCGAGGACAACACCGCGCGGAACCCATAGTTCATCAGGGCCCAGACGGCATGCTCGCGGGAGGAGCCCGTCCCAAAGTCCGGACCGGCGACGAGCACCGACCCATCGGCATACCGGGGGTTGTTGAGCACGAAGCTGGTGTCCTCGCGCCAGGCCGCGAAGAGCCCGTCCTCGAAGCCGTCCCGGCTGACCCGCTTGAGGTAGACGGCCGGGATGATCTGGTCGGTGTCGACATTGCTGCGGCGCAACGGAACTCCGACGCCGGTGTGGGTCACGAAGCTGTCCATGATCGACTCCTCACAGGTCTGCCGGCGAGGACAACGTCCCCCGCACAGCGGTAGCAGCGGCGACGAGCGGGCTCACCAGGTGGGTGCGGCCCCCCGGGCCCTGGCGTCCCTCGAAGTTGCGGTTGGAGGTCGACGCGCTGCGCTCCTGCGGCGCGAGCTTGTCGGGATTCATGGCCAGGCACATCGAGCAGCCCGGCAGTCGCCACTCGGCGCCGGCCGCGAGGAACACCTCGTGCAGCCCCTCCGCCTCAGCCTGCTCGCGCACGCGCGCCGAACCGGGAACGATAAGCGCTCGCACCCCCTCGGCAACCTGGCGGCCCCGCAGCACCTCGGCCGCGGCCCGCAAGTCTTCGATCCGCCCGTTGGTGCACGACCCCACGAAGACCGTGTCAACAGCGATGTCTCGCAACGGCATACCGGCCTGCAAGCCCATGTAGTCCAATGCCTTCTGCGCAGCGAGGCGTTCGTTCTCATCGACGCTGGCCGCCGGATCCGGCACGGTGGCTGACAGCGGCAGCCCCTGCCCCGGGTTGGTGCCCCAGGTCACGTAGGGCGACAGCGAGGCCGCGTCGATCAGGACCTCGGCGTCGAAGACGGCGTCGTCGTCGGTGCGCAAGCGGCGCCAATCGGCCACCGCCGCCTCCCAATCCGCACCCGTCGGGGTGTGGTCACGGCCCTGGAGATAGGCGAAGGTCGTCTCGTCCGGCGCGATCATCCCGGCACGGGCACCCGCCTCGATCGACATATTGCAGACCGTCATCCGACCTTCCATGGAGAGCGCCTCGATCGCGCTCCCCCGGAACTCGATGACATAGCCCTGACCACCACCAGTACCAATCCGAGCAATGACGGCTAAGACGATGTCCTTCGCCGTGACACCCGAGGGCAGCTCACCATCGACCGTGACCGCCATGGTCCGGAACGGCTTGAGCGGCAGCGTCTGGGTCGCGAGCACGTGCTCGACTTCGGAGGTGCCGATGCCGAAAGCCAGCGCACCGAAGGCGCCGTGCGTCGAGGTGTGGCTGTCGCCGCACACAATCGTCATGCCGGGTTGGGTGAGGCCGAGCTGCGGACCCACGACGTGGACAATCCCCTGTTCCGGGTCGCCCATCGGGAAGATCGGGACGCCGAACTCGGCGCAGTTGCGCCGCAAGGTCTGCACCTGGGTCAGGCTGACCGGGTCAGTGATGGGGCCAGGCGTCGTGGGGACGTTGTGGTCCTCGGTGGCAAGCGTGAGGTCGGGCCGGCGGACCGTGCGGCCCTCCAGGCGCAGGCCGTCGAACGCTTGCGGACTGGTCACCTCATGGAGCAGGTGCAGATCGATGTAGAGGAGATCGGGCTCGCCCTCAGCCCGTCGAACCAGGTGCGATTCCCAGACCTTCTCGGCCAGTGTTCCTGCCATCGCTACAAACCCTTCTGCCCAGCTGACACACTTATGTCGAGGCCAGCCTGTCCAAGCCCTGCACACCGTGGATTTGCGTCTCACGCCCTGAGACGGCAGTATCAGTGCATGGACAATTCTAGCGGCGTCGGCGTCCTGGACAAGGCCGCCATCGTGTTGAGTGCCCTCGAAGCCGGGCCGGCCACCCTGGCCCAGCTAGTCGGTGCCACCGGGCTGGCCCGCCCCACCGCTCATCGGCTGGCAGTTGCCCTGGAACACCATCGCCTGGTGTCACGGGACATGCAGGGACGCTTCGTCCTCGGCCCGCGCCTGGCCGAGGTCTACCCCTTCCTGGCCCAGTTAGCCGAGACGCCGCTCGAACCGGAACTGGCCGAGGTTGTCCGGCAACTCAGCCCAGAGGTGGTACGCCGCCGCATGATGGCCGCCGTCCCGATGACGGCAATCGGTTCGCCGTGAGTACTCATCCGTGGTCTCCTTGCGAAGGCGCGCTGCGCGCGGTGCGTCGGTCGTCGGGTCGGGGCCGGGCTGAGCCTGGGCCCGGTCGGATCGGTGTGGCGCGGATCAGGCCCGGTCGTAGAGAACGTCCGCGATGGCATCCATGTCGGCGATGCCGCCGGCCTGCGCGGCCCGGATCGCGTCGGTGGGCACTCCTGCCAGCGTGGCCAGGGCGGGAGAGCCGGGGTCGGCCGCACCCGCGACATACCGGGCTCCGTCGAGCGCGATGCGCTGGGCGGCCTCACGGGCATACACCCGCGCCATGGCGGAGGTGGCGGCGCCGTCGAAGCGGCCGGGGTTCTTCTCGTGCCGGGCTCCGTCCTGCGCCGCGGCAGCGGCCTTGGCGAACTCGGACGCGCCCTCGCAGTAGGCGATCAGCTCGCCGAGCCGGAAGAGCACGTGCTGGCTGCGGGTCAGGCGCCCGACCTTGCACGCCTCGAGGACCGCGGCCAGCGCGCGGGCGCCGAGGGCGGCGATGCCGGCGCCGACGTCGGGCTTGCTGTTGTTCAGCTGCTCGAGTTCGGTCGCGAGGTCGGTGTAACGACGGCCCATCGACTTCAGGTGCAACTGCCACCGGTCGCGGGCGATCGTCATCTCCATGATCTCCGAGGTGCCCTCGTAGATCGTCGTGATGCGGACGTCGCGCCGGATCTTCTCGACCATGTACTCGCGCGTGTAGCCGTAGCCGCCGAGCGCCTGGATGGCGGCGTCGGCGCCCTCCTTGGCCGCCGTCGAGCAGAACAGCTTCGCCGCGTCGGTGCCGAGCCGGTTGCGCGAGCCGGGCGTGACCGTCGCCGCGACCGCATACGTCAGCGCCCGCATGGCC
>CALLZC010000142.1 GCA_937858995.1 uncultured Nostocoides sp. | reverse complement strand
TTTCAAGCAGAAGACGGCATACGAGATAGGAGTCCGTCTCGTGGGCTCGGAGATGTGTATAAGAGACAGGATGCAACCCGCCCCCCTGATGCAACCTCTGCTAGCAGCACGTGCGCTCAGCTCCACAGGATGCATCCTGTGGAGCTGAGCGCAACCTGTGCTGAGATGGGCGCGGGACCGAGGATCGCCCCGCGGATCGGGCCGCGGATCGGGCCGCGGTCGGGCCGCTCAGGGGTCTGGCGGCCCGGTGGCCGGGCACTGGTGGACCCGACCGGTCGCCATGGGCTCGGCGCGGGTCAGTATGCCGAGGCGGCACCCGGCGCGCGCACAACGAGCGTGGCGCGCAGATTGCGTTCGACGGCCACGGTCATCCGGGTGGCCATCGCTCGCGCGGTGGCCTGGTCGGTGGAGCCGGCCGTCACCGAGACGATCATGTCCCCCACTCGGACGGCGGCGGTAAAGCGGAATTTGGTGTCGATCTTGCCCGCCGTCGAGAGCCAGTAGCGCTGCGGATTCTTATCCGACCACGTCAGCCGCGTCTGCGGATCGAGCCAGGTGCACATGAGCCGATCCCCGGCGAAGCGCTGGAAGGCCGCCTGGCCATCCGACCAGCCGCTGACCGTGATGCTGGCGTCATTCTTGTACCGCCCCTCACCATCGGTGGTGTAGTCCTGCACGAACAGCCAGCTCCGCCCGGCGATCGTGCTCATCAGGTCATCGCGCCCCGAAGCCTGACACCAGTGGGCTCCACTGGGTGAGACGTTGGCGTAGTTGCCGAAGTCAGCGAACTTCGACACATCCCCGACGATCTGGTACGGCCGCGGTGAGACATCCGCGATGGTCCAGGCCGGCGCCTCCCCCGACGCGACGGCAGCGACGGGCGCGGCGCTTGCTGGGGATGCCGCGAGGCCTCCCAGAGCAAGCATTGCCGCGCCAGCGACGGCGGAAATGGTGGTGCGAGACATGAATTCTTCCCTCTCCAAGGTCACCCGAATCAGCGACACCCCATAGACGCCGCAGCCCTCGGAAAGGTTGATTGGGCGCCGCCCGACGACGAGCCTTCAGGACTGGCGGAGCAGCGCTGCGATGGTCCGCGGCAGGGCGTCGGCGAGCATCAGGGCGCGCACCGGACCCCCGGGATTGGCCGTCTCCGCCGCCAGCCCGTGCACCAGGGCACCCAGGGCACCGGCCACGCTCGGATCCAGGCCCGCGGCGAGGAGTGTCCCCGCAATCCCGGCCAACACGTCGCCGGCACCCGCCGTGGCCAGCCACGCCGGCGCATCGCATTGGCTAAAGACCGGACCGTCGCCCGGCGGGACGACGAGGGTCCAGGCCCCCTTGAGCAAGACCGTGGCCCCGGTGCGGTCGGCTAGCTCGCGCGCCGCGCGCAGGGGGTATGCCGTGACCTCGGCCCGGGTGACCTCCCCCCGGCCCGCGAGCCGGGTGAGCAGCCGCGCGCACTCTCCGGCGTGCGGCGTGAGAAGGGTTGGCGCAGAACGCGGCCCGCGGACCAGCTCCAGCGCTCCAGCGTCCACGACAACCGGGAGATCGGATGCCCAGGCATGGCGGGCCACCTCGAGGTGCGGTGCGCCCATGGCGTCAGGGACCCCCACCTCCAACCCCGGTCCCAGCACCCAGGCATGCACGCGCCCGGGACCCGGGACGGCCTCGGGAACCGCCGCGCGCACGAGAGCCTCGGGGGTGGGCGGGCCGACATACCGAATCATGCCGGCACCCGCGTTGGCGGCCGCTGTCACCGCGAGCACCGCTGCGCCGGTGTACTTTTCGCTTCCGGCCACGATGCCGACGACGCCGCGGGAGTATTTGTCGTCGCGCGGGGTGGGCCGCGGCCAGAGCGCCGGGACATCGCGCCGCTCCAGCCGCCGGACGGCGGGCGGATCGGCGCTAAGCTCCAGGCCGATGTCGATGACCGTGAGCAAGCCGCAGGCCGGTTCCGTCGCAGGCAGCAGATGGACCGGCTTGGGGACCGAAAAGGTCACCGTCTCGTCGGCGAAGACCCCGTCGGGATCACCGACCTCCCCCGCCGGGTCCGCGCCCGACGGCAGGTCGACGGCGATGACGTATGCCGTGTCCGGGATGGCGGCCACCCAGGGAACCGCGGCGTCCGGCACCCCCGGCCGGCCCCCGATCCCGAGGATCCCATCGAGGATGATGTCGGCCTCGGAGATGAGGTCCGTCGCGGCCCGGTCGGTCGTGGCCCGGTCCGTCGTGGCCCGGTCAGTTGTGGGCGTCCCAGTCGAAACAAGAACCACGCCAGCGGCAGCGGCGGCGGCGAGGGCCCCAGCGTGGACCTGACCGTCGCGCAGGACCGCGCCAGCGAGGAAGCCATCGGCAGCGAGCGCGGCGACGGCATACAGCGCGTCCGCGCCATTGTTACCGGGCCCGACCAAGGCGACGACCCGACGGGAGCCCCTCTCCTGGAGCCGGATTCGCACGAGGGCCGCGAGACCGGCGACCGCGCGCTCCATCAGCTCACCCTCGGCGAGCTCGGCCATCAGGGCGCGCTCCGCGGCATACACGGTGGTGGTGGCAAAGGCATCGATCACGGCAGTGCCTCGCAAATCACGACCGCCGACGCGATCCCGGCGTCGTGCGAAAGCGACAGGTGCACGCTGGTGACGCCCAGTTCGGCCATCCGGGCAGCAACCGTCCCACGGATTTCGAAATAGGGTCGCCGGTCGGTCCCCCGGTGCACCTCCGCGTCCTGCCAGTCCAGGCCGACCGGGGCACCGAGCGCTTTGGCGAAGGCCTCCTTGGCGGCAAACCGGGCCGCCAAGGAGTTCACTGGCAGGCCACGCTCCCCCGGCGTGAAGAGGCGCTCGGCCAATCGCGGTGTGCGCACTAGTGTTTCGCCGAAGCGATCCACATCGACGACATCGATTCCGACTCCGACGATCATGGCGTCACTCCACCGTGACGGACTTGGCGAGGTTGCGCGGCTGATCGACGTCGAGGCCTTTGGCGCGGGAGAGTTCCAGCGCGAACACCTGCAGCGGCACTACGGCCAACAAGGGTGCCAGCAACGGCGGGCAGGTGGGGATCCGGATCACTTCGCTCGCATAGGCCGTGACCTCGTCGTCGCCGTCATGCGCAATCACGAGGGTTCGGGCGCCGCGGGCCCGGATCTCTTGGATATTGGAGACCACCTTCTGGTGCAAGGCGTGCGGGGCGTCGGGGCTGGGCACGACCACGAAGACCGGCTGGCCGGCATCGATCAGCGCGATGGGTCCGTGCTTGAGTTCACCGGCCGCGAAACCCTCAGCATGGATGTAGGCCAGTTCCTTGAGCTTGAGCGCCCCCTCCATCGCCACGGGATAGCCCACATGACGCCCCAAGAAGAGCACCGACCGGGTGTCGGCCATGAAGTTGGCAATCTCGGCCACCCGGTCCATCCGACCCAGCAGGTCGTCGATCTTGCTCGGCATCGTGGCGAGTTCGCGCATCACCTCGTGGGCATCCTGCGCAGCCGAGCCACCCCGCAACTGGGCGAGGTAGAGCCCCAGGAGATACGCGGCGGTGATCTGCGCGAGGAAGGCCTTGGTCGAGGCGACGGCGATCTCCGGACCCGCGTGCGTATAGAGGACGGCGTCGGATTCACGCGGGATGCTCGACCCGTGGGTATTGCAGATGGCGACCGTGAGGGCACCCATCTCGCGGGCATGCCTAACCGCCATGAGCGTGTCCATGGTTTCTCCGGACTGGCTGATCGAGACGACCAGCGTGCCCTCATCGAGAACCGGGTCCGCGTAGCGAAACTCATGCGCCAGAGCAACTTCCACCGGAATTCGCGCCCAGTGTTCGATGGCGTACTTGGCAACCATGCCGGCATACGCCGCGGTGCCGCAGGCCACCACCGTGATCTTGTCGACGCCCCGCAACTGCTCCTCGCTGATCCGCAGTTCGTCCAGGACCAGGGCCCCGGTCTCGTCGGTTCGACCGAGCAGCGTGTCAGCAACCGCGTGCGGCTGCTCGTGGATTTCCTTCTCCATGTATGTCGTGTAGCCCCCCTTCTCCGCGGCCGCGGCGTCCCAGGTGACCTCGAAGTGTTTGCCCTGCGCGGGCAGGCCGTCGAAACCGATGACCGAGTGCGTGTCCGCGGTGATCGTCACGATCTGGTCCTGACCCAGTTCCAGGGCCCGGCGCGTGTATCCGATGAAGGCCGCGACATCCGAGCCGAGGAAGTTCTCACCCTCCCCGAGGCCGACCACGAGCGGACTGTTGCGTCGGGCCCCGACCACCACGCCCGGCTGGTCGGCGTGGATGGCAAGCAGCGTGAATGCGCCTTCCAGCTTGTTCACCGTGTTGAGCAGCGCCTGGGTCAGGTCACCGGTCGCGTCGAACTGCGCACCGACCAGTTTGGCGGCAACCTCGGTGTCGGTTTCGCTGTCGAACTGGACCCCCTGCGCCTGTAGCTCGCGCTTGAGGGTGTGGAAATTCTCGATGATGCCGTTGTGGATGAGCGCGAGCTTGTCGGCGTCGCCTCCGCGGTGCGGGTGGGCATTGGTGTCGGTAGGGCCTCCGTGCGTGGCCCACCGGGTGTGCCCGATTCCGGTGCTCGAGTGCGGCAGCGGGCGGGCCTCCAGCGCGGCCCGCAGGTTCTCCAATTTGCCCGCTCGCTTGTCGCTGGCCACCCCCTCCCGCGTCACCACGGCCACACCAGCCGAGTCGTAGCCCCGGTATTCGAGCCGCGCGAGCGCGTCCATGACGACCTCTAGGGCCCTGTCGTCGGCGTTGGCTCCGACATACCCGACGATTCCACACATGGCTCAGCACCCTATGGGGGCAGCGGGGCCACGCGAGCGCGGCGCGCGGCACAGTCGGGGACCCGGCCCCACTGCATACGACACAATGGCGCCCGTGCCGCCGACAGCCACCGAGCGCGGGCTACCGAGCCCGTATGCCGAGTTCAGCCGGGCCGAGTGGTCCCACTTGCGGGAGAACCACCCCATGAGCCTGAGTCAGGACGACCTGACCCGGCTCCGAGGCCTCGGCGACCCGCTCGACCTCCAGGAGGTCGAGCAGGTCTACCTGCCCCTGTCGCGGCTCCTGCATTTTTATGTCGAGGCGACCCACGGGCTGCGGCTGGCGACCTCAGAGTTCCTCGGCGAGCGGCCATCGCGCGTCCCCTTCATCATCGGCGTGGCCGGTTCGGTCGCGGTGGGCAAGTCGACGACGGCCCGGATCCTCAAGGAGCTGATGTCTCGCTGGTCGCACACACCACGCGTCGAGCTGGTCACCACCGATGGTTACCTTTTGGAGAATGCCGAGCTCCAACGACGAAACCTGATGCAGCGCAAGGGATTCCCCGAGTCCTACGACCGCCGCGCCTTGCTGCGCTTCGTTGCAGACATCAAGTCCGGGATGCCGGTCGTCGAGGCGCGCACCTACGACCATCTGCGGTATGACGTGCTGCCAGAGCGATCGCCGATCGCCAAGCCGGATGTGCTGATCCTCGAGGGCCTCAACGTCCTGCAACCGGCCCCGGATCACACCGACGCCCTCACCGTGAGTGACTTCTTCGACTTCTCGGTCTATGTCGATGCCGACCCGGCCCAGATCGAGCGCTGGTATGTCGAGCGCTTTCTGCGGCTGCGGCGCACGGCCTTCGCCGACCCGGACAGCTACTTCCGGCGGTATGCCGGGCTGTCCGATGAGCAGGCCCGCGCCACGGCGACCCAGATCTGGCGTTCGATCAACGAACCGAACCTGATCGACAATGTGCTGCCCACGCGCGGCCGTGCCACGCTGGTGTTGACCAAGGGCGCCGATCATCAGGTCGAGCGGATCCGGCTGCGCAAGGTCTGACCACCGTCGACGCCTCAGAACTTCAGCTGCCACGCGGCGGCGGTGAGACCCGCTTCCGAGCGATAGTCATCGGCTTGGTCATAGCCACCGGCCACGATCAACTGCCGGTCGAGGAGCACGCCGGCGCTGTCGATCCACTGCCCGCCACCGGGGCGCGTCAGGCGGGTCCAGGTGCCGGCGTCATCGTCATACAGCCAGCCCTGCACGACCATGAAGTTCTTGTCGGCGGGGCCGTCGACCCACTGAGTGATCGCTTCGCTTGCGGGGGCATCGGGCAGCGGGCCGGACTGCCCGGTCACCGGGTCAAGCCAGGCATGGAAGGCAATGGTGCGGCCGTAGCCATTGGTCTCGCCACCGTCGGCGCCCCCGAGCAGCGGAGACACGAGGCGTCGACCGGTCCAGCGCCACGACCAGCCACCGATGCAGTCCAGGTCGGGCAACCGGCGCCAGGCACCATCGGCGAAGACTGCCGCCCGCACGAGCGCCGGCCCGTCGGCGCCGCCGGGGCTCGCCACGAGCTTCTTGGCGAGCACGACCAGGCCCGAGTCGCACCAGATCAGGGAGCGGTCGAAGGAGGGGCCGAGGGGATCGGCGGGCAGCTCGCTCCACGCCCCCGAGCTCAGGTCCAGGACCCGCACGCGGCCGGCGGTCGCGGTGGCAACGTCGGGGGCCCCGTCCGAGTTCACGGTGGCCGAGACCTCGTCGGATTGCCGCACCGCATACACCCGACGCCCGTCACTGGTCAGCGGCGGCAGCGGCTCCGCCCCCGTCCAGGCCGGCAGGGCCGCGACCTCGCCGGTTGCGGCGGACACTGCCAGCCAGGCCGTGCCCGAGGCGAAGACGGCGCGGTCACCGACCGGCACCGGAGCGGAGGCACTGGTCTCGGCGCCCGGGTAGGTGAAGGTGCGCCAGGTCCCGACCGCGGGATCGAAGATGGCGCCGTCGGTGGGCCACTGGGTCGGCGCCAGGCAACTGGCGGTGGGTGGACAGGGTAGTGCCAGGCTGCCACCGAGAAAGAGGGCTCGCTGCCCCACCCGGAGGCCGTGCATCCCCGACCTCGGCGCCCCCGTGGGGTGCCCGCCGAACCGGTTCTACGCGTACGGCGTCGTCGCGCGCCTCGCGCAGGTCGCCGCGGCGATCGAGGTCGAGCAGCTCGCGGAGCGCGACGTCGGGTCCGCCGCCCCGGTCGCCGCCGCGACCGCGTGACGATGATCGACGTCGAGTAC
>CALLZC010000141.1 GCA_937858995.1 uncultured Nostocoides sp. | reverse complement strand
GCAGTGCGTCATCCCCCGTAGCGTCCGGACCAGATGACCCGCTCTGCGCCGACCCCGCCGCCCCAGACGACCCCGCTGACCCAGACGACCCCGCCGCCCCGAGGCGGCCGGCGGGTGCCCATCCGCTCTGGGTGAGCGCGATCACGAGCGCCGCGAGCACCAAGAGTCCGGCCAGCCCGCGCCGGATGAGGTGGCGTCGCCACGCCGCACGCCGACCCGCGCCGATGACCCCGGCCAGCGAGGAATCTGCGGCCAACCGCGCTACGGCGGCCCGAGGCGCCAGCCTGGTCATGGGACCATCTCGATCAGGCCGGCTCGGGCGTCAGATCGATACCGCTCAGGGCAGTGCGGCATGGGCAGGTGGCGTCGGCGTCGGACTCATCCTGCGGCAGACGGGCAATGGCCACCCGCAGGGTCGCCTTCAACGGCTCGATATTGCGCGCAAAGACAGCAAGCACCTCGGCATGGCTGACCGGCTCGACACCGTCGAGGCCAGCGTCATGGTCGGTCACCAGGGCGATCGTCGTGAAACACATGGCCAGCTCGCGCGCGATGCCGGCCTCGGGCATCGTCGTCATCCCGACGATGCTGAAGCCCGCGGCCTGATGCCACCGCGATTCGGCCCCGCTGGAAAATCGGGGACCGTTGACGACCACGAGCGTGCCACCGTCAACGTGCGGCGCCTCCCGCTCGCGCAATGCGGCAAGCGCGCTGGCGCGGCCTCGCGCGCAGTAGGGGTGCGCGAACGAGACGTGCGCGACGGGGCCCTGCCCGTCATACACGGTGTGCTCCCGACCGGAGGTCCGGTCGAAGATCTGGTCCGGGACCACGATGGTCCCCGCGGAATACTCCGGGCGCAGCGAGCCCACCGCGCAGGGCGCCAGAATCTGACGCACCCCCACACTGCGCAGGGCCCAGAGGTTCGCGCGATAGTTGATCCGATGGGGAGGGACTCGATGCCCCTGGCCGTGACGAGCGATGAAGGCCACCCGTCGCCCGTCGACCGTGCCGATGACCAGGTCATCGCTCGGGTCGCCGAAGGGCGTGTTCACCGAATGCCGTTCGGCGTCCTCGAAGAAGGTATAGAAGCCCGAGCCGCCGATCACGCCGATGCTGGCAAGCGGCTCGCCTCGGGATGCAGGTTGCGTCATGGCGCGACCCTACGGCCCGGGCGCCGCGCGAGGGAAGCGCGGTGTCAGGAGCCTGTGGACACCGCGGACTTGCTCGTGGTGCCTGTGGAGGAAGCCGCTGGGGCGCTGGCCGCCGGGGCGCTCGCACTCGTGGCACCGCCACCTCCGCTGGCATCGCCACTTCCGCCTGCGTCGGAACCCTTGGTTCCCTTGGAGCCGGGTGCCGGAGGGCTGGTGGAGGAGGTGCTGGAGCGCGAGTCGTTCCGATAGAAACCGCTGCCCTTGAAGACGACACCTACGGCGTTGAACTGCTTGCGCAGTCGGCCCTCGCACTCGGGGCAGACCGTCAGGGAGTCATCACTGAAGGACTGAACGATGTCGAAGGCATGGCCGCAGTCGGCGCAGGCATAGGCGTACGTGGGCACGTGCTCCTCCGGGGATGGCGCGATCCCGGACGGCACGCCTCATGCGCATGCCGGTCGGGCGAACTGACACCCATTCTACGGCGCTGGTTCGGCGGCTATTCCCAGCGATCCCACTCGGGTCTGACCGGGCAGGGGCGGAGCCGGAGTCACGCCTGCGGTGAAGCGGGCCGCCCCGGCCGTTTGCGCAGGGGGCGGCGGGTGCCGCCATTCCACTCCGCAAGCCGCCCCGCAGAGCTGATCGCTCGCAGCCGCCGCTCGGTTTGCTCCCGCTGCGCATCGGTGGTGACGATGAGCAACTGATCCCCGTGGAGCAACCGGGTCCGGGGGGTGGGCACCATGCTCTCACCGCCGCGCAGGATCAAGGTGACATCGGACCCCTGCGGCAGCCGCAACTCGAAGACGGCAACGCCGTGCAGGTGCGATTTGGCTCCCACCTCGACATGCAGCAGCGAAGCCCCCAGCTCTTCGATGGGAGTCGACTCCAGGGTGAGTTCGCGGGCCCGATGCTGCTCGACGACGCCGAGCCGCCGGGCGACCCACGGCAGGGTGGGCGCCTGCACCACGGTGAAGATGACCACCAAGACGAAGACGAGATCAAAGATCCACTCGACGTTCGGTGCACGCGCGATGACGGGCACCGTCGCCAGAACGACGGGCACGGCGCCGCGCAGCCCGGCCCACGACAGAAACGCCTGCTGACGCAGGCTGAACCCGAACCAGGACACCGAAGCCGCCACGGATAGCGGCCGGGCGACCAACAGCAGCACCAACCCGACGACGATGGCGGGCACGATCTGATCGGAGAAGCCGGCTGGCGAGGCCAGCAGGCCGAGCAGGACGAACAATCCGATCTGGGCAAGCCACCCGAGGGCTGCCGCGAAACCGTGAACCGCCACGTGGTGGGGCAGGCCGATATTGCCCAAGACCAGGGCGGCGACATAGGTGGCCAGGAAGCCGGAGGCGTGGACGCTGGCCGCGGCGGCATAGGCCAGCACCGCGACCGCCACGATGCCGATCGCGAAGAGCCCCGAGCTCGCGGTTGCCCCCCGCCGCACCAACTGCCCGCCCACGTAGCCGACCACCACCCCGACGAACGCGCCGACCGCTAGTTCGAGGATCGCCAGCCCGGCGATGGCCAGCGGTGGCTGCGCACTCTCGGGCGCCGCTGCGCGCTCGGCGAGCGCCGCGACAAGCAAGACCACGGGGGCGTCATTGAAGCCGGACTCCGCCTCCAACATGCCCGTCAGCCGCCGGGGCAAGGGCACGCTGCGCAGCACCGAGAAGACCGCGGCCGCGTCGGTGGAGGACACGATGGCAGCCACCAGGAGCGCGGTAGTCCAGGACCAGTCCAGCAGGTAGCGTCCGGCGGCCGCGACCACGATGATCGACACCATCACCCCGACGGTGGCCAGGAGCCCGGCGGGCGCGATGGAGCGCCGGATGCTGCTCCATTGGGTCGTCAGCCCGCCCTCGATCAGAATCAGGACCAGTGCCGCATAGCCGAGCACCAGGGTGAGTTGCTGATCCTCGAAGTCGATGCCGAGTCCGTTCTCGCCCATCGCCAGACCGACCCCGAGATAGATCAGCAGCGACGGCAGACCGGTGCGGGCGGACAGGCGCACCGCCAGGGCGCAGAAGATGAGGGTTGCCGAACCGATCAGCAGCACGGTGGTGAGATCGCCCAGCGTGAACCCCGCGGCGGTGTTGCTGGCGATCGGCAGCATCGGCGCCTCCGGTCTAGGTCGAGTCTCGCGTCATCCTCTCAGTCCGGCAGGGCTGCGTGACGCACCATCCCGTATGCGGTCCACGCCACCCCGGCGGCGCTCACCACGGCGTCGACCGGGTGGTCCCACGAATCGGCAGGAAGCCGGCCGTTGACGAACTCGCCGGGGTGCAGCACGGCGACGATGACCGCCGACGCAGCGGCGCGCGGCAGCGCCCGGTCATAGCAGCCGCCGGCCTGCCCCAGCCGGGTGCCCGCCACGTCGACGCTCAGGGCGGGAGCCAGGATCAGGCGGGCGTCGGCAAGGGCGGCCACCCCCAGTGCCGTGCGCTCGGGGTCCGCGGCGTCGGCCCAATCCAGGTCGAAGCTCGCCAGGGTCAGGGGCACCAGCACGCGGGCGCCGCGGGCGGTGAGCACCCGGCATACCTCATCGATGCGGGGTTCGAGTGGCAAGGCTTCGTATGCCGGGACGCAGTCCCCGGCCCCGATCTCCAGGTGGTCCAGGAGCGGCTGGAGATGCTCGGCAATCTGCTCGCCATCCTCGGCCAGGTTGCGTGCGCCGACGATCGCGCGGCGCGCGGCGCGCCGCTGCGCGCGGATCTGCTGCTTGGCGCTCAAGCCCACGCTGGCATCGTAGGCCCCGCCATCTAGGCTGCTGCCATGAGTGAGCGTGGGCTCGAGCAGGCGCGTGCGGCAATGGTCGAGCGTGGAACCTCTGATGCGGCGGTTGCCACCTTCGAGCGCTTCTACCGGATGCTGGAATCGGGCGAGCAGGGCCTCATCCCCGAGGCCAGCATCGATCCGCTGACCGATGTGCCCACCCTCGACGGGATGCTCGCGAGCGAGGCAGAGCGGCGAGCGGCCCTGGCACGCGTAGCGATCATCAAACTCAACGGGGGGTTGGGCACCAGCATGGGTCTCTCCGGGCCCAAGACCGCGCTCACCGTGCGCGGTGAGCTGACCTTCCTCGACATCATCGCCCGGCAGACCCGTGCCCTGCGCTCCCGGTATGACGTGCGCCTGCCCCTGGTCCTGATGAACTCCTTCCGCACCCGGGAGGAGTCGCTGGCAATCCTGGCGGCCTATCCAGACCTGGCCGTCGATGGGTTGCCGCTCGACTTCGTGCAGAACGCGGAGCCGAAACTGGTGGCCGACACGCTGGAGCCGGTGTCCTGGCCCGCCGATCCCGAGTTGGAGTGGTGTCCGCCCGGTCACGGCGACGTCTTCGTCTCCCTGCAGGGCACCGGGCTGCTGGATGACCTGCGCGCCAAGGGTATTCGGTACGTTTTCTTGTCGAATGCGGATAACCTCGGGGCGACCTGTGACCCGGACATCGCCGCGTGGCTGATCGCCAATGACATTCCCTATGCCGCGGAGGTCTGCGAGCGGACGGCCAATGACCGCAAGGGCGGTCACCTTGCGGTGCGCAAGGCCGACGGGCAACTCATCCTGCGCGACAGCGCGATGGTCGCGCCGGGTGAGGAAGAGTTCTTCCAGGACAACACGCGGCATACCCTCTTTCACGCCAACAATCTGTGGGTCGACCTAGAGGCCCTCGCCGGCCTGTTGGCGGAGCGCGGCGGCATCCTCGGACTGCCGATCATCGTCAATCGCAAGTCCGTCGATCCCACGGACCCCACCTCCACGCCGGTGATCCAAATCGAGTCCGCCATGGGCGCCGCCATCGAGGTCTTTGCCGGCTCGCGGGCAATCGCGGTGCCACGCAGCAGATTCCGCCCGGTGAAGTCGACCAACGAGTTGCTCCTCGTGCAGTCGGACATCTTCGAACTGGACGAGCAAGGGCAGCTGGTCTCCACGATCGCCCACGCCGAGCCGGCGATCTCGCTCGGCTCCGCATACCGGCACGTGCCGGACTTTTTGGCGCGCTTTCCCGACGGGGTGCCGAGCATGCGGGAGTGCACGAGCCTGACCATCGACGCGGACGTCACCTTCGGGGCGCGTGTTCGGTGTGTGGGCGACGTGACCATCACCGGTACCGGCATTCGACGCGTCCCCGACGGCACCGTCTTGAGCGGAAGGCACTGAGCCGCAATGCGATCCCTGACTGAACATCGCGACACGATTCTGGCCTCGATCCCGCAGCTAGCGCCCGCGGACGTGCCCCTGGCCGACTGCCTCGGCCTCATCACGACCCAGGACGTGCGGGCGAGAGTCCAATTGCCGGGTTTCGACAACTCCGCCATGGATGGGTATGCCGTGCGCGCCGAGGATGTCGCCGGCGCGAGCGCCGCCACTCCCGTCGTATTGACCGTTGTCGGGGAGGTGGCCGCGGGGGCTGACGCGTCAAGCCTCTGGGTGCACCGCGGAGAGGCGGCCCGCATCATGACCGGGGCCATGATCCCGATCGGTTGCGACGCCGTGGTCATGGTCGAGCGCACCGACGGCGGGCTGGACCGGGTGAGTGTGTTCGAACCTGTGGCCGCCGGCCGGTCGATCCGGCCGGCTGGCGAGGACGTCGAGTACGACGCCGTGGTGATCCCAGCCGGGTCGCGGGTCAACGCGCGCACGCTGGCCCTGGCCGCCTCGACCGGGCATGGGAGTTTGCGGGTGCGGCCCAGGGTCGCGGTGGCGGTGGTCTCCACCGGCGATGAGCTTGTCCCCCCCGGAGAAGCCTTGCGGCTCGGTCAGATTCACGAATCGAACTCGGTCATGCTGGCGGCGGCGATCGAGACGCTGGGCGGCACCGTGATCGCCTCGGTCTCTGCGGGTGACGATCCGCAAGCATTCGTGGAACTGCTGACGGGCCTGGCCGGCGAATGCGATGCCATCGTGACCAGCGGCGGGGTGAGTATGGGGGCGTATGACGTCGTCAAGGCCGCCCTGCGCGATCACGGCGTCGAGTTCGTCCAGGTCGCGATGCAACCGGGCAAGCCCCAGGGATTTGGGGTCTTCGGAGCGCAGCGGGTGCCGGTCTTTGCCCTTCCCGGGAACCCGGTGTCCGCCTTCGTCTCCTTCGAGGTCTTCGTCGCACCCGCGTTGGAGGCGATGATGGGCGGCACGCACGAGCGCCGTGTCGTCACCGGGGTGATGGGCCATGAGCTCTTCTCGCCAGCCGGTCGCACGCAGATTGCCCGAGCGGTGACCACCCGAAGTGGCGAGAGCTGGTTGGTGGATCCCGTGGTGGGCCAAGGGTCGCACTTCATCGCCGACCTCGTGCGGGCCAACAGTCTGGTGATCGTCCCCGCGGACGTGAGCCACCTCGAGGCCGGTGCTCAGGTAGAGGTCTGGTTGCTGAACGAGCCGGGGATGCAGTGGTGACCCCGGAGGTGACCAAGTGGTGACGCAGGACGCTGACGGCGCCCGCCTGACGCACGTTCGCGCGGACGGTTCGGCGCATATGGTCGATGTCTCGGGCAAGCCCGTGACGGCCCGCGAGGCCACCGCGAAAGGCCGAGTCCTGCTGTCCCCGAGCGCGATTGCCGCCCTGCATGAGGGCACGGTCACCAAGGGAGACGCGCTGGCGGTCGCGCGCATCGCTGGCATCCAGGCGGTCAAGCGCACCCCTGACCTCATCCCCCTCGCGCACCCGATCGCCGTGCACGCCGTGTGCCTCGATCTCGATGTGACCGACGATGGTGTCGACATCCGCGCCACCGTGCGGACGGCGGATCGGACCGGGATCGAGATGGAGGCGCTCACGGCGGTCGCGGTTGCCGCCTTGACCGTCATCGACATGGTCAAGGCCATCGACAAGCACGGCCGAATCACCGACATCCGCGTCATCGCGAAATCCGGTGGCCGCTCTGGGGATTGGGTAGAGGAGTCGTGAGTGGCTCACTCGCCGGCGTCCGGGCTCTGGTCGTCACCGCGTCCACGCGGGCGGCTGCCGGGGTCTATCCCGATCGCGGCGGGCCGATCATCGTCGCGGAGCTGACGCGCTGGGGGGCGGCGGTCACCGGCCCGGTGGTCGTGCCGGACGGGCCACCGGTCGCGGCGGCCCTGGGGGAGGGGGTCACGGCATACGACCTCATCATCACGACCGGAGGCACCGGCTGCTCACCCACCGACGCCACGCCCGAGGCGACGCGTGCGGTCATCGACCGGGAGATCCCGGGTGTCGCGGAGGCGATCCGTGCGGACGGGGTCGCGCGCGGCATACCCACGGCCATGATCTCGCGGGGGGTGGCGGGGGTGGTCGGGCAGTGCGTGATCATCAATCTCCCGGGCTCCAGCGGGGGAGTCCGCGACGGATTGCGCGTCCTGGAGCCGGTCCTTGGGCACTTGGTGAGCCAAGTGCGCGGCGGTGATCACTAGGTGAGCAAGCGGCTCTGGCCGGTCGAGCTCGGTGCCGATCTGCCGGACGGCGCTCGGCTGGGGTTGCGAGCGCTGGCCCGTGGCGACGAGCACGCGCTCGTCTGGCTGCGCGCCCGCAATGCGGACTGGTTGGGGCCGTGGGAGCCCACGAGTCCGGATGACGCGCCGCGGACCGTTTCCTTCGCGTCGCTGTTGCGGGAGCAACGCACATCCGCCAGGGCGGGGACCCACCTGCCCTTTGCGCTCACACTCGACGCCAAGCTGGTCGGACAGCTCAACCTGAGCAATATCACCGGGGGCGCGCTCCGGTCGTGCACCGTCGGCTATTGGGTGGGTCGGCAGTATGCCGGGCGCGGCGTCGCGCCGCTGGCCGTTGCGGTGGCTGCTGACTATGCCCTGCGCGCGGGCGGCCTGCACCGGATCGAGATCAACATCCGGCCAGAGAACACGGCCTCGCTGGCCGTCGTACGCAAACTCGGCTTCCGCGCCGAGGGCCTGCGGCAGCGGTATCTGCACATCGACGGGGCGTGGCGGGACCACCTGTCCTTTGCTCTGACGGCCGAGGAAGTTGGTCCCGGTGGTTTGCGTGGCCGGCTCGAGGCGGCTCCTCGACCGCCCGCAAGCTGACCGCATGCGCGACACACCGCCGATGATCCCGCGCTCACGCGAGTGGGCTACATACGGTGGACTCCGTGCAGCCCAGCAGCCTGATCTTCCTTCTCGTCATTGCCGTTTGGGCTGCCTTCCTGGTCCAGCACTGGATGGGGCGACGGGAGAATCTCGCCACAGCGCGCACCGTCGACCGCTTCTCGGAGTCGATGCGCATCCTCGATCGCGGCACGGCCGCCCCCGAGCAGGCGGAGGCTTCGGCCCGACCGGCCGTCTCGGCGGCCCGGGTGCACCGGCGCCCAGAGACCGCCTCGCGCGCCGAATCATTGCTGGCATCGATGACCGAGAGTTCCACGGTGGGTCGCGCTCGCGTGGCGGACGCCGGGCAGCGGGCCAAGATGGCGGGCAATGCCGCAGCGGCACGGGCTCGACGGGTCCGTGGCTCTGCCGCCCCCGGCGGACAGATGCCGGTCATGGGGCGGGCCACGCGCGGGGTCCTGGTCATCGGGAGCCTCACCGTTGCATTGCTGGCGAGCGCGCTGGCTGCGCTTCAGGTCATCGGATGGCGGATTCCGGTGCTGGCGCTCGCCGTCACGGCCCTCGCCATCTGGTGGTTGCGGCGGGCGGTTGCCGCCCAGCGGCGAGTCGCCCGGCCTCGCTCTGCCACCAGAGGGCCTCGGCAAGCCCCAGGCGCGCCAACGCAATCCACGCCGACCCGCGCTGTTCGCGGGCGCGCTGAGCACAGCAGGACCGCGCCAACTCGGCAGAGCGCGCGAGTCCCTCGGGCCGCGCAGCCACGCTCCCACGCTCCCGCAGGCGGAGCGACCCAGGTGCCGGAGCCCTCGCCGGCGGCGGTGCCGACCGCGGATCGCGACTCGATGCACGAGACCGGCGACCCGGCATACGCGCCGGTTCGGGGCACTCTCTATGACCTAGCGGCCATCGAGGCGGTCGAGCGGCAGGCCGTTGCCGAGGCAGCGGCCGCGGAGGGCTGGAGCCCGGTCCCCGTGCCGCCGCCGACCTACACGCTCAAGGCCAAGGCCGTGTATGCCAGTGGCCCAGAGGTTTTCGAGGACGAGGACGATGACGTCGCGAGCCCCTTTGGTCAGGGTGGCGACGGCGACACCGACACCCGCGGATGGCTCGCCGCTGCCGGCCGAGGGTAGCCACACCGGTACTGCCTGATGAGGGCGGGCCGTGCGCGAACGCGCGCTTTGCCTGGCTCAGGCCTCGCTCGGACCGATCTCGGTGATCTGCGTGATCTCGGTGGCTTCGACGCTCGGTGGCAACGGTTCGGGGTCGGCCAGCAGGTGATGACCCACGGCATTGACGACGGCGGCAACCGGAACCGCGATCAGTGCGCCGACGATGCCCCAGACGATGACACCGGCGGCGATCGCCAGGATGACCGCTAGCGGGTGCACGCGGACGGCACGCCCCAGCAAGAACGGTTGCAGGACGTGGCTCTCGATTTGCTGAACCCCGATCACGATGCCGAGCATGATCAGGGCCTTGACCGGGCCGAGGGCTACCAGCGCGAGCAGCACGGCCACGATGCCGCTGAGCAGGGCACCGATGACCGGGATAAACGCCCCCAGGAAGACGAGCAGGCCGATCCCGCTGGCGAAGGGTACCCCCAGGATGGCAGCGCCCACCCCGATGCCGGTCGCGTCCGCCGCCGCGACCAGGATCGTCGCCTTGCAGAAGGCCTGCAGCTGGCTCCAGGCGATGGCGCCGCTGGAGGCCACCCGCGCGCGGGCCGTGCGCGGGAACAGCCGCACGATCCAGGCCCAGATCTGCGGGCCCTCGAGCAGGAAGAAGAACAGCGCGAACATCGAGATGAAGAATCCGGCCACCACATGAGTGGCGGTCAATCCGAACTTGGCTGCGGTGCCTCCCAGATCGCTGCCCCCGCTGGTGAGTGCATCGCGGGCCCGCTCGAAGTACTGAGTGAACTGGGTGTCGGTGATGTTGAAGGTGGTGCGGATCCAGTCCCGGATCTGATCCAGCCCCTCACCGACCTGATCCGTCAGATCGGGCAGCTGGTTGGCGAACTGACTCCCGACAAAGGCCATCAGCCCGCCGATGACCGCCAGCGTCCCCAGCACGGTGATGGCCGCCGCCACGCCCCGCGGCAACACGCTGTGCAGCCGCCGGAAGACCGGCTGCAATAGGGCCGCGAGCAGCGTCGCAACGATAATGGGCACCACGAGTTCGCTCAGATGCCCGATGAGCCAGCCGAGGAGCCCGATCGCGGCGGCGATCAGCAGCAGCCGCCACGACCACTCGCTGGCGGCGCGGACACCGTGCGGTACGTCGCTTCGAGATTCCGTATGCCGTTGCGTCACTCGCCCGAGCCTAGTGCCGGCACCCTGGGGGTGACCGTTGGCTGCGCCCGGGTTCTGCCCCCGTCCACGGTCGGAGCGGCCCCACCCTGACCTGACTCGTGCCACTTTCTCCGATTTGACTGTCCACGTGCGCGTTTGTGCTGGTCAGGAGCCTGCATACTGGCGAGCTGACGTACCCCGCTCGTATCGTGAGCCGCGTCCTGCACCTCTAGAGGACGGCTTCCGCGACCCGGCGGATCAGGCCCGTGAGCACTCGCGGCGAGGTCGTGGGCAGTTTCGACCATCCGGACTGGGTCGATCAAAGGCCCCAGGTGCTGCCTGCTGGCCCCAGCCGTCGGCTCGACCCGCTTCTGAGCTCCAAGCGCCCCAGGAACCTCGGGTGGCGAACGGCTCGCAGGCCGCCTGAGAAGGCCGTCCGCCCTGCAAGTCCTCCGCTCGACTGGAGCAGGCCAGTCGTGGAGGTTGGTGGCGGCGTCAGGCCACGGTCACGACGTACCCCGGTGGCACGAGCCGGGTGACCGTTCGCTGCGCCCGGGTTCTGCCCCCGTCCACGGTCGGTGCGGCCCCACCCTGATCAACGGCTGACCGGATTCGGGATGCCGCCAAGCCGGTGTTAACCTTCTCTTCGCACTTGGGGCTGTGGCGCAGTTGGTAGCGCGTCTCGTTCGCAATGAGAAGGCCAGGGGTTCGAATCCCCTCAGCTCCACCAAGCACGCTGTTCAGAGGCTTGTGCGGATCATCCCCGCAGCCTCCCACGAGCCGGACGCCCTCGCCCTCGCCCTCCGCGTCCCGGCGCCGGGCGACGTCATACGTCCTCCGGCTCCAAGAATTCGAGCCGGTTCCCGAGCGGGTCAAGGGCGTAGAAGCGGCGCATACCCGGGAATTCGGCATCCCAGGTGACCTCGATCCCGCTCTGGGTCAGCCGCTCGGCGATGGCATCGATCCCACGAGTGAGGATGCCCGGGTGCGCTTTGGCGGCTGGACGGAAGTCCTTCTCGACACCGAAGTGCACCTCGAGTCCACCGCCGCGGAACCAGCATCCGCCGCGCGCCGCGAGCCTTGGAGGCTTCTCCAGCTCGGTGAAGCCGAGGATGTCACCCCAAAACATCCGGCACCTGTCTTCTGCGCCCTCGGGAATCGCCAACTGCACATGGTGCAGGCCCTGGAACGCTCCGCCCACGTCATAACCCATGCAACTCTGCCTCTCGTCGGTCCGCCGGACGCGGTTCGGTGGTCGTGTGCTGCTGGACGTCCCGCCCATGCCCGTGGACTACAGTCCGATGGAGGTCTCGAACAGCCTCCCGGAGGATACCCGGGCGACAAGGCCGCTTACATTGAGTGAGGTGCAGAACTGATGGCATTCCATTGGTGGTCAGTTCCTTTGTTCGTGGCCCTGGCTGGCATTGCTTTCTTGCTCATTGCGCGAGCCACGCCGGAAGATGTCAAGCAGTCTGAGACACGTGTCGTTACGCGGTCTGTATGAGGGCCTCCGGTGAGGGTTGGTTGATCCAGGCGGCCTGGGGCAGTTTGGGTGCCTGGGGTCGGCGGTTGCCGAATCGGTGCGGGTGGGTGGCGTGGGCGGCGTCGAGGGTGGCCTGGCGCTGGGCGCGGATCTCGGCGGCGGTGCCGAAGTGGACCGACGCGGGGGTATGAAGTCCGATCCCGGAGTGTCGGTGCTCGTGGTTGTAGTAGGTGAAGAACGCCTCGCAGAACGTGCGGGCGTCGGCCAGAGAGCCGAACGCGTCGGGGAACACGGGGGCGTACTTCAAGGTCTTGAACGCCGACTCGCTGTAGGGGTTGTCGTTGCTGACCCGTGGTCGGGAGTGGGAGCGGTCCACGCCCAGGTCGAGCAGGAGCTGGGCGACGGGCTTGGAGGTCATCGAGGTGCCTCTGTCGGCGTGGACCGCGTCGGGGATGCCGTGCAGGCCGAATGCCTCCTCGAGCATGGTCTTGGCGATCTGCGAGTCCTCGCAGGCTTGGACGGTCCAAGCCACGACGTAGCGGGAGAAGATGTCGAGCACGACGTAGAGCTGGAACCAGATCCCACGGCCGGGGCCGCGGAGTTTGGTGATGTCCCACGACCAGACTTGCCCGGACTTGGTGGCCAGCAGTTCGGGCTTCTTCTTCGCCGGATGGACCGCCTGCCGGCGACGTTCCCCGGCTGCGTCGTTGCGGCGCAGGATCCGGTGCATCGTGGACATCGAGCACAGGTAGGTGCCCTCGTCCAGCAGCGTGGCCCAGGCCTGGGAGACGCTCTTGTCACAGAACCGTTCGCTGGTCAGCACGGCCAGCACCTGGGCCTGCTCGGCCAGCGTGAGGGCGTTGGGTGGCGTGGGCCGCTTGGGTGCCGGTCCGTGGGCCGGCGGCTTCTTCGCTCGGTAGTGGCTGCCGCGGGGCCGGCCCAGCAACGCACAGGCGTGCTTCACCCCGACCTGCTCGGCGAGCTCGTCGACGGCGGGGTTGATCACCGCGGCCGCTTCGGCAGGTTCGTGCTCTCGGAGAGCATCTCCAAGAGCGCGTGTGCTTTTCCCACGATCTCCAACGCCGCCTTCGTCCGGACCAGCTCGGCCTCGGCCCTCTCTGCCCGGGCTCGCAGCTGCTCGACCTCCCGGTCGCGGCGGTCCCGGGTCTTCGGGCTCTTGGGTCCCAGCGCCGCGGTCGCACCGGCCTCGGCAGCCTTGCGCCACTCGGTGATGTGGGATGAGTACAGGTGCTCGCGGCGCAGGATCGCGCCCCGCTCACCCCGGTCCGCCGTGTCGTACTCATCCAGGATCCGCGCCTTGTACTCCGCGGTGAACATCCGGCGCTTGGGCTGGTCAGCTCTCGGGGTCACCACCCCATCATCGAGGCGGGCGGCATCAGCCAACGTCATGGTCATCAGGTGTCTCGCTTCTCCGCCCCGTGCAGAGGGAAAGAACTCAGAAGGGGTGTCTCACCTCAGCCTGACGCACAGGGCGCGGCCTCTCTCGACAACGGGCAAGTGGATATTGCGTGGCGTCATGCTTCTCGTCGCCCTTCCCCTCAGCCTTTTCGCCTGGTGGGTGAACCAAGGAGGCGAGAACTGGATCGGGACGATGCTGTACAACTGGTCGCTCGTCGCCCTCGGTGGCGTGGTCCTCGTTGTTGGCGGCGGTTCACTGATCTGGGGACGCAGCAGGCGTGTTCCGCATCGACCCTAGGGAAGTGCACCTGGAGCAGGTCACGGTTGGTCCGCGCTTCACGGAGCTCACCGGTACCTTCGTCACGTCAGCGCGACGTCACCTATGGTCGACATCGACTTATGACAACGGGGTTCTGCGCATCGTCTTATGGGGAAGTTCATTCGTGGGCCGACCCTCGGTTCGGGTGCGGGCTCGTGCTCACTCGGGAGACCTGATGCACGTCAGACTGCAGGGCCGCGGTGAGGGGAGCCATCGAACAGTGTGGCACCGACCGTGATCGGTCGGGGTGCAGGGGCCCCGGAAAGGGGCTTGCATGTCTTGGAAGGCCTCCCTTTCCAGACGGGCAGGTGCGCCTGTCCCGGTTCACAGCGCCGCCGACCCTGGCCGGCCTCGACAGGCTCAGCGACCGGTTACGCGGCTTCCCCGGCCTGTCGGCGGCACGGCCGCCGGTTGATCTCGTTGGCGCGGTGGGCATTTCCCGACGTGTGGTCCGCATTCGCCAGTTCCCAGCCGACCGCGGTCGCGGTGCTGACCCGCTGGCCCGACCTTCTGGCAGGGGTTCCGGTGCCACGCTGATCAGCGTGAAGGCGGCTTGGCAGAAACACAAGCAGGCTTGTCCTGCAACATGATCCGGTCCGCTCTCACAACCTCCAGCTTGTTTCATTTCACAGCCCGCGTGTCGCTGGGGGCTGGTCGCGAAACGTCATACTTCCTCCGGTTCAAGAATTCGAGCCGGTTCCCGAGCGGGTCACGGGCGTGGAAGCGGCGCATCCCCGGGAAGTCGGCATCCGGCACCTGTCTTCGGCGCCCTCGGGAATCGCTAGCTGCACATCGTGCAGTCCCTGGAACGCTCCGCCCACGTCATAACCCACGCAACTCTGCCTCTCGTTGGTCCGCCGGACGCGGTTCCGTGGTCGTGTGCTGCTGGACGTCCCGCCATGCACTACATCGCCGGCTGGATCTCATCAAGCATGGCGAGTGACCACCGATGAACCCTATCCAGGCGGCCCGCGAAGTCGGGATTGGTCTGGGCCATTCCGGTGAACCACAGTCCGAACGCGACCTGTCGCACCGCGATGAAGTCATCCAGGTGCCGGGCGTCGACCTCACGGTGCATCCGGTAGCCAGCCAGCAGCGCGTCCCGGAAATCCTCATAGTTGGGTTCGTCGCGTAGCTCCCACACGGCGACGGCGAGCTCGTACAGCCGCGGACCATATCCGGAGTCGTCGAAGTCGATCAGCTTGACCTGACCGTCGCGGAAAAGGGCGTTCCCCAGATGCAGGTCGGCATGGATTAGCCCCCAGTCGCCGCTGGTGTCGATGAGGTCGCCGCTGTGGGCGGCTACCAACTCGAAGCGAGTGCGGACCGGCAGGGGCAACAGGTCCCAGCAGCCGGCGGCAGGGGTGTCGCCGTAGACCATCACGTCACCGAAGAAGGTCTCGCGATCCCACCGGATCCGCACGAAGTCGCTTGGTGGGCTCCAGTGGTCGCCCTGGTTGTGCAGGAGCGCCATCGCCTCCCCGAGGCGGCGCAGGTGGATCGGGCGCGCCGACTCCTCCATGATCCGCCCATCCATCCACCGCAGCACCGAGCAAACGCGGGTCTGCCCGGCAGCGGTAGCTTCGACCGTGCTAGCGCCGCTGGACGCGGCGAGGGCCTCGGGCACGCAGAGGTCAGTGTCGAGGCGGATCGCAGTAAGCCAGCAGATCTCGGACCGGATGGCCGCGGCAGAGTCCACGCCGCGACCATGGCGCTGCGGCCGGTGCACGCGCACCAGATGGCTCCCACCAGCGCTATCGTGGCGAAAGGTGGTGTTCTCCCCGTGCGTCACGAAGCGCAACCGCCCGGCCGGAAGCGGATAGTTCCCCAGCGCAGCCAGCGCCACGCGCCGCAGCCTGGCAATCTGGGCTCGGTGTGAGGTCGGCGCTGCCTTGACCGGGATCGTCGGCTGATCGGTGGTCATGAGACTCCTCTGCTTCGGCAGCCGCATCCCATGCTGCCTCACCCCATGCTGCCGCACCCGGGCGCCTTGGGTGGAAGAACCCGCGCCTAGGATGCCCCGCATGACTTCCGAGACGGCCGACGCCACGGCGCCGGTTCACCCGTACTACGCGCCCGAGCCGGACTCGGCCTGGGCGCGAGTCGATCGCCACGACGCCCTGCTGCCGAGCGGCCAGCCGTTGGTCACCCTGGCGAACTGGCAGGAGGAGCCACACCTGCACTGGTCCTTCCAGCACATGCGCGAGGTGATGCCTTCTCAGGTGATCCTCGGTCACGAGGCGCCTCTGGCCCTGCCCGAGCGCCCCATTGAGCTGGGGGAGGTGCCCGTATCCGGCTTGGACTGGGCCGACACAGTCGACCAGGTGCTGGCGCGCACCGAGACCGATGGATTCTTGGTGCTCAAGGACGGCGCGATCTTGGCGGAGCGTTACACCCCGCCCATGGTGCGCCGGCGCCGGCACCTGGTGATGTCGATCTCGAAGTCCATTGTCTCGTGCGTCGCGGGGAGCCTGGCTGGTGACGGACTGCTGGACCCGGAAGCGCCGGTGGAGACCTATGTGCCCGAGCTCGCCGCGTCGGGGTATGCCGGGGCCCGGGTGCGCACGCTGCTGGACATGCGCTCGGGAATCCGTTTCCGCGAGACCTATCTCGACCCCGAGTCGGAGGTCCGGGTGATGGAACGTTCGATGGGGTGGGCGCCGCGCAACCACGGCGACCCGCTGGGGATGTACCCCTACATCCTGACCATCGCCCCGGAGGGCGAGCACGGCGGCGTCTTCACCTATCGCTCGATCGACACCGACACGCTGGGGTGGGTGTGCGAGCGGGCGGCCGGGGTGCGCATGGCGGACCTGATCAGTGACCGGGTCTGGCAGCCGATCGGCGCCTTCCACGATGCCGAGGTGACCGCTGATCCGTTGGGCTCGGCGATCCACGACGGCGGCGTCTCGGCGACCCTGCGGGACCTGGGTCGCTTTGGCATGATGCTGCTCCAGCAGGGCCGGGCTTTGGGCCCGGACGGTGCCTGGCGGCAGGTGGTGCCGGCCGAGTGGATCTCCGGTGCCCTGTTCCCGCCGGCGGATGTCCGGGATGCCTTCGCCCGATCGGAGAACGAGCCGTATCTGCCGGGCGGCTGGTATCGCAACCAGTTCTGGTTCGTGCCGGGCGACAACGGACCGATCCTGCTGTGCCTGGGCATCCACGGACAGATGGTCTTCGTCGAGCCCGCCACGGGTGTCGTCGGGGTCAAGCTGTCGTCCTGGCCGCTGCCGCAGTCCGCGCAGAAGCTGTCCGGCACCATCTGGATGTTCCGCGAGATCGCGCGCTATCTGACCTCGCCCTGACGCGACCCTCGCCGGCCCGGTGGCTGCTTCCTGACAGGCCGGCCGCGGGACGGCCTACTTCAGGAAGGCCAGCAGGTTCGAGGGCTGGACGGCGGCGTCGATCGGCGTGGCCTCATACCCCTCGTGAATGCCCTCGATGAACTGGCGGCAGCGCGTGGTGAGTTCACCGCCCTCGGTCTGCATCCGCGACTTGGTGACCAGAATGCCCAGGTCGGCTCCCTTGAAGAGGTACCCGCCCGACCCATACACCCGCAGGAAGAAGGCCTCGGCCGGGTCCTCGAGGTAATGCCAGTCCAAGGTGTTGCGGATGTATTCGAGCTGCCCATCCTCGGTGAGTCGGTAGATGCCCGTCGCGGGTGCGGCATCGATGTGCCGGATCTGGCTCTGAGAGGTCTTCATGATGAGCTGGCTCCAGACATCTACGGCCGCCAACTCGCGCCAGCGCTCGTTCATCTCGGCCACGTCGAGGTCGTAGTCCACGCCAAGGAACTCCAGCAGGTGCAACAGGAAGAGCGGCAGGTCGGCATACGCCCCCGCCGTGACATGCGTCATCGAGCTGGCGCCCGAGATGCGTGGGTTGAGCTCGCCGAGGTAGACCTCGTCGGTGTCGAGGTCGACGAGCACGTCGATCTCGAAGAAGCCTCGATAACCCTCCTGCCGGAGGCGGTCACCGAGCCGTGAGACATGCTCGATGGCCCGGGCGCGTTGGTCGTCCGTGAGCGCCTCCGGGTAGAGGTCGTTGCCGCACCAGCCGCCGCGATAGGGCGTCAGCTCCGGGTAGCCGGTCAAGTCGGTCATGAACGGGCCGACCACCGTGCCATGCCGCGTGTTGACCGCCTCGACCGCAACCGCCCGGTTGCGGATGCGCTTCATCACTTTGACTTGCTCGCCGACCACATCGGCCGCGCACTTGTTCCAGTCCTCCCGCGAGGCAACGAAGAAGGTGGTCTTGCCGGAGTCGCCATAAGGCGTCTGCAACACCAGGTCGTCGCCGAGGCCGGCTTGGGCGCTCTGCCGCTGCAGGTCCTCGTAGTCCGTGAGGGTCGTCAGCACATTGGGGACCGACGGGGCCCCCGCCTCGTTCCCGAGGCGGGTCGTGGTGATCTTGGAGTCGAGGTGGTTGCGCAGTTGGTATGACGGCAGGATCAGGTCGTAGCCCTGCTCCCGGCAGATGCGCTCGGTCTCCTCGTCGAAAAAGACCATGGCGATCTTGGGCCGGTTGCCGGTCCGGCGGGCGTGGGCGTCGATGTGCTCGCGAACGGCCGGGTGCGTCAGCAGGTAGTTGTTGATGTCCTCGCCGCTGAGGAACTCCGGGTGCTCGATCTCCGGCGGGCTGAAGACCCGCGGGTGGTAGCCGTCCCACGAGTCGTAGTAGGAAATGAACGAGAAGTTGCGCACCCACCGGTCGACACCCAGCAGGTTGAATGCCGTCGGGCCGACGAAGAAGATGGGCGTCTGGTTGGTGCGAAAGAAGGCGCGCACCTCCGAGATATTGCGCAGCCGTCGGTTGGCGTGCTTGGCCACCAGAGCGGCCACCGCGCGCTCTTCGTCGCGCTCCTCCGGGAGCCGCACGTCGACATCCGGGACCTCGATGACCTCGGCGAATTGAGTGACGGCACTGCGGGGGAGATCGGTCATCGGGGAATCCTCTCGGTCGGGGCCAGTGCGGTCAACGGTGGGCGCGGCTAGATCATCGTGGAACGGATGGGCCGAGGGCTACCCCCCAGGTGTTCGGCGACGGCCTGCGCGCACGCCATACCGAGCGAGAAACGCTCGGGGTCCTGCGGCCCGGGCCAGCTGGAGAGCTTGACGACGGCCACCGCGGCATCCGCGTCGGCGAGCAGGAGTTGCCCGTAGATCCCCAGCCCCAGCAGGCGTCGAGCCCCCTGCTCCGGCACCCAGAACTGGTTGCGATAGATGCCCCGGGGTGCACTCGTAGCCCCCTGGGCTGCCCCGGCACTGGCCTGGAAGGCGGCCTGCGAGGTCGCGTCTCCGTGGCGGGTATCGCGGATGAAGGCGGCGGGTATGACGTCCCGCGACCCGACCGAGCCGCCGTCTAGCAGCATCTGGGCAAACCGGGCCAGGTCGCGGGCGGTGAGTGCCAGCCCGCCGGCGTGGTTGCCCCAGCCGCTCTGGTCCACTCCGAGACTTCCGGGCTGCTCGATGCCGAGCGGATGCAAGAGGTGCTGCGCCAGCAACTGTGGCATCGATGCCCCGCCTGCACGTTCGAGCACCCAGCCCAATGCGAGAGTGTCGAAGGAGCGGTAGCTGAACGGACCAGCGTGCCGCGCCGGCCGTGCCATCGTGGCCATCTGGGTGCGCAGATCGGGGGCGCTCGGCGGGTCGGACAACGCTCGACCGAGCAGTTCGACCTCGGCCTGCGGATCGCCATAGGTCTCGCGGTAGTCGTCCCCGGTGCGCATGTCGAGCAGGTCGCGCACGGTTGCCGGCGCGTATCCGCCGCGCTCCAGCTCCGGCACATAGGCCGTGGCGAGCGCGTCGGGATCGAGCCGCCCCTGGTGCATCAGTATCCCGGCGAGCGCGCCGACGAACGACTTGGTGATTGACATCAGGGCCTGCGGGAGCGCGGCCCGGTCCGGCGCGGCATACCACTGCATGATCAGCTGACCCTCGTGAACGACGAGGAAGGCGTCGGTATGGGTCTCGACCAGCGCCGAACCCAAAGAGGTCGTGCCCACGGGCAGGTCGCGCAGGTCCAGGGGCTGGTCCACCCAGGCCCGGCCCGGTGTTCCCGGAGCCACAACGGCGCGTCGGCCGTAGGGCTCCATCAGGGCCCGACCGGCGCAGTCCGGTCCGCGGCCAGCGCGGCGATCATGCCCGCACCCTAGTGCCCGGCCCCATGCCTGGAACCGGGTGGTTGCTCAGCCGGTGGGAGCGACCCGCAGGATCGTGTCGGTCCCCGCCCCGTTGGCGGTCAGGACGTACAGCGCGCCGTCCGGCCCCTGGCGGACCGTGCGCAACCGGCCAAAGCGGTCGTTCAGTGCCGGGAACTCGCGGCGCGAGGTCACGGCACCGGCGGGACTCAGCGTCAGCACCATCACTCCGGCACCCTTGAGCTGCGCCACGAGCAGCGCGCCGTCATAGGAGCCCCACCGGGCGCCGGTGACGAAGCTGATGCCGGCCGTCGCGATCGTCGGAATCCCCGAGGTCCACGCGGCGCGCACCGCATCGGGGAACTTCACCAGATCGGTCATCGGGACCCGCTGGTTGTATCCCGGACTTCCGTCGCCGAAGATCGGGTCCCACCCGTAGTTGCGACCCTTGCGCACCAGGTTGACCTCGTCATCGCGGTCCGGCCCGTGCTCCGAGGTCCACAACTGGCTGGTCCCGGGGCGCCGCGCCAGGCCCTGGACGTTGCGGTGCCCGATGTTCCACACAAACCGGGCGTCGCCCGGGCTGGCGGCCCACGGGTTGTCGGCGGGCGCGCTGCCGTCCGCGTTGATCCGCAACACCTTCCCGCCCAGGCTCTCCAGGTCCTGTGGACTCGTGCCCACCCCCGCGTCGCCGGTCGTGACCCACAGCTTTGCGTCCGGGCCGAAGAGCAGCCGGCAGCCGTTGTGAATGGGCCCCAGCGGTATGCCGGTCAGCACCTGCGCCCCGACCCGCACGGCCGCGGATCCGTCGACCGACAAACGCCACCGCACGACCCGGTTGTCCATGGCCGGGGCATGGGACTGGCAGGTGTAGAAGAGCCGGTTGGTGGCGAACTGTGGGTGCAGGGCCAAGCCGAGCAGTCCCGACTCCGCGACCACGAAGAGGTCGCTGAAGTCGGCGCTGACCACCCGGGATGCCCCACCGGAGGTGCTCCCCACCCGCAACGCGCCCGAGCGCTCGGTGATCAGGTAACGCGTGGGGGACATAAAGGCGATATCCCACGGGATCGTCAGCCCACCGGTGATCACTCGCACCCGCACCGGCGGCGGAGCAGGTGCTGCAGCGGCAGCGGCGGCCGGTGCCGCCGCGGCCGTCCCGGCCGACCAGGCGATGACCAGGGCGATGGCACCAGCTACCCAGGGATGACGTCGCATCTTCCATTGGTACTCCACCCGGGCGCCTCCCGCTACCGGTACGCGCTCGGGGCGCCTGCTGGAGGCGGCGTCAAGCCGTCGACTCCGCAGCGGTGAGCTGCAGGAAGGCGCCCAACAGCAGCAACTCGCGTGGGGAGGCGGGGGTGAAGTCGGTCAGTTCGGGGGAGTGCACGACATACGCCGCCCATTTGCCGCGCGACAGCGCGACGTTGAGCCGATTCCGGTTCAACAAGAAGCCCAAGCCTCGCGAGACGTCCGAGCGGGCCGACGCGGCCATCGAGACGAAGACGATCACCGCCTCCTGGCCCTGGAACCGATCGACCGTGCCGACGGGCACTTCGCGCAGACCGGCTGCGTCCAGGGTCTCGCGCAATCGGTCGACCTGCGCGTTGTACGGCGCGACAACGCGGATGTCGCTCTGCCGCAACGCGCGCGGACCGCCGGGTTCGTCGGGGTCGCACCACTGCGTTCCCAGCAGGTCGTGGATGCGGGCGGCGATGGCGTGCGCCTCTTCGGCGGATTCGACGGTGTTATCGCGGTGCGGGACGGGAAGCACGTGGACCCCCGGCTCGATCCCGGCCAGCGAACGCGCGGATCCCGCGCCCTCATGGGCCGCGAGGCACCCGCCATACGCCAGCCGGGAAATGCGCTCCGCGAGCCGCGGGTGCATGCGATAGGTCGTGGCCAGGAAGTAGCCATAGGCCGGGTCGAGGGTTTCCTGCTCGCCGATCAGCCAGCCGAGCCCGCTGCGTCCGGCGGGCTCGGGATGCACGCCCTTGCTCACTTCACCCAGTTGCTGCGGGTCGCCGAGCAGCAGCAAGCGCTGCGCGGCCACCGAAACCGCCACGGTGTTGGCGAGTGAGTACTGGCCGGCCTCCTCGATGACGAGCAGGTCGAGCTGGCCGCGCGCGCACCGCTTGGGATGGGTGAAGTCGTATGCCGTGCCGCCCAGCAGGTAGCCCGCGTCCGCGTGCTCCGCCGCGAACCCGGCGAGATCCTTGTCGCGGTGCGCCAAGTGCCGCCACGGCGCATCGGTGCGTCCGGGCGCGTGCTTGCCCACGCGGTCACCCGGTAGCCCGGCACGCACCACCGCGTCGAGGACATTTTCGACCGCGGCGTGCGACTGCGCCACCACTCCGATCTTCCACCCGTGGGCGCCGACCAGGTCGGCGATGACCTGGGCAGCGACATAGGTCTTGCCAGTGCCCGGCGGGCCCTGAACGGCGAGATAGGAGCGATCCAGCAGCCGGGTGGCGGCCCTGACGGCGGTGACGAATTGGTTTGGGGAACCGTCGAGTGACGGCAGCGAGACGCCGCCCAGCAGCCGAGGGGGCCGGCGCCGGAGCAGGTCGAGGCCGGCCGACTCGGGCAACTGCGGCCACGCGGCGAGCACCGATTCGGCCACCTCGGCCGTGGCATTGTCGAGATGCCGGCTTCCCGGCGGTGGTCCCGGCACCAGAGCAAGGGGCGTCGCGGCGAAGGGTTCGAAGCGTCCCGGCAGCGCCTCCTCGACGATCCAGATCTGCTGGCCGTCCGGACCGGGTCGCACATCGCTGACCCGTGCCGAGGTCTCGGCGACGCGGACACCGACGCTCGCCGGGCACAGTTGGGGAGGCGGCGGCGTGTCATAGAGCACGGTGAAGGTGTCACCGATCCGCACCTGTCGGCTGCCGCGTCCCTGCCGGCCGGTCAGCTCCAACCGGCGGCGCGGGGACCGTTGCCGTCCTGCCGTCGCCCAGTCCTCCTGGAGGTGGCTCGCGGTGATCGAGAAGACGTCGGCCTGACCTGCCCACTCGTGCACGGGGTGGCGCAGTCGGTCAAAGTGCTGCCACCAGAAGGGTTTCTGCTCCCGGCGGTGATACTGCAAGGTGGCGCTCAGCACGGCCACGGCCTGCTCGTCGTCGCTGTGCTCCATCTCGGGGCGAGCACCCAGCACTTCCCGTAGTCGGCGCTCGAGGGATTCGGCGCGTTGCCACACAGGTGAACTCGCTCCCTCGGCGGGCCCCTCCGTGGCCGCGGTGGGCCTGAGATCGCGGGCGCCCGGGACAGGGGTGGCCGGCACCCCGGCCGCCGCCGCCTGGTCCAGCAACCAGTCCCGCAGCCGCAGGGTGGAGAGGCAGTCGTATTCGTTGTAAGAGCGGATGGCCGCCAACCGCTGCGCCGCCTCCTGGGTGCGTCCGTTCAGCTGCGCTTGCACATACTCGTGGTAGGCGACAACCGAGTCCCCGGCAGTGGCGACCGGCCCCGAACGCAGATGGGTGCCCATATAGAGCGGCTCGAGCTTCTTGAGCGAGTAGGACTCCTGCGAGACGCGCACGCTGGCGCGTACCACCGCATACAGGTCGACCAGGACACCGTGACGCAGCAGGTCATCGACCTGCTGCTCCCCGACCCCGTGGCGCGCGGCCAGACGCAGCAAGGCCGCCTTCTCATAGGCCGCGTAGTGATAGATGTGCAGGTCGGGATGGGCGATCCGACGCTGCGCGAGGTAGGCCAGGAAGTCGGCGAGGGCCTGCTTCTCCTGGCCCCGATCATGCGCCCAAAACGCTCGGAAGAGCGGTGGCTGGTCCGCGACCGGCGCCTCGATGACGCCGAAGAGGTACTCCAGGCCCCACTGCTGGGAGCCCGGCTCGCGCCACATGGGATCACCCTCGAAGTCGAAGAAGATGTCCCCCGGGCTCGGTGTCGGCAGGGCGGCAAGTGCCTGAGGGTCGATGATCTGCGAGCTGACGGTCCCGGTGCGCGCCTGGTCGAGCTGCAAGCGGGCCTGGGCGCGCAGCCGCGCCAGCAGCGCGTCCGGGACGTCCGCGACCGGAGCCGCGCGCTCGGCGAGCTCGCGCATCGTCGCCACGCCGTCGGCCAGCAGGCGCTTGCGCTCGAAGGTGTGGACCCCGGCGACCAACAGCACATCCTCGCGGGCCCGCAGCTCGAGGTCACAGGCCGCGCACCGGCCGCACGCGTGGCTGCCCGCTGCTCCCCACTGGGCGGCCATCCCGCCGTCCTGGTGGCCATCGAGCAGTTCGAGGAGTCGGTCGCGGCGAGCCACTGCCACGGGCACTATGACGTCGAGCGGGAACTCGCGGCGGTCCCCATTGCCGAGGATCAGCACGGCCGTCGGCGCGACCGGCACGTCGTGGGCGCGCAGTCGCTCGGCATACAGCGCCAGTTGCAGCAGGCTCGCCACGGACTCTGTCCGGGCCAGCTTGGTGTCCCACACTTGCCAGCGCCTGGCGTCGTCTCGGACCACGAAGTCGGCGAACCCGAGAAAGCGGTCATCGGTGAAGGCCGCCTGATAGATGACGTCGACGTCCGCGGCCAGCGCGGCCGCAGTTGACGCGGCCGCCGCGGCGATCCCCGCAGCGGTATGCGGTGGGCGCGCGATCTGCGCGACCCGGCCCGGGTGGTCCCGGCTCAGCTCACGCAGCACACTCTGCTCGTGTGCCAGGCCGAGCGCGCTGGTGCGGGCCAGCAGCGGGTCCTCGGCCTCCGGGGGCCGGTCCGCGCGGCCCAGGACGGCGTCGAACTCCCGGAGCACGGCCCACTCGCACGCCGCCGCGGCGCGCAGGTCCGAGGCACTGATCGTGGCGCGGCGCGCTCCGGGAAGGATGAACACACCGGCGACCCTAAGCGCTGGGTCCGACAGTCAAGCCTGCGGGCGGGCGCGTGGACGCCCGCGGTGGGCCGTGATGCCGCTTAGACCCAGCTGGGGAACCACATGTGCAGCCGCCAGAACGAATACGGCACCACTTGCGCGGTATAGATCGGCCAATAGAAGGCGAAGAGCGCGAGCGTGAGCAGGCAAAAGGCCCCGACGGCGAGCAGCCCGCGCCGCCGACGCGGCCAGGGCGCCGCGCGCGGGCCGAGCATCAAAGCGAGCATGAAGGTCGCGATGAGCACCACATACGGCTGGAAGGCGATCGAATAGAACTGGAAGATCGTCCGATGCTGGAGGTCGAACCAGGGCAACCAGCCGGCGGCCAGGCCACAGAGCAGCGCCCCCGCGCGCCAGTCGCGCTTGAACCCCCAGTGGTAGAGGCAAAAGAAGATGCCGATGGTGGCGAGCCACCAGATCGAGATGGTGCCGAGCGAGGTGATCGCTTTGGAGCACTCACTGACCGTGCAGCCATCGACGCCCTGCTTGGGCGATTCGTAAAAGAAGGAGGTGGGTCGCGCCTGCACCATCCAACTCCACGGATTGGCCATGTAGTCATGCGGCGAGGTCAGCCCCTGATGGAAGCGGTAGGCCTCCTCGTGGTAGCTCCACAGCGACCGCAGCGAATCCGGCACCCAGCCGAAGTCCGCCGATGGGTGGACCTGTCCCCAGTCGCGTTTGTAACCGTGCGCGGAGAGGAACCAGCCCGTCCAGGAGGCGAGATAGGTCACGGCTGCCGTGCCGACCATGGCCACAAACGCCAAGGGCCCCTGGACCCAGAGCGCCGAGCTGACCCAATGGCGGATGCCGGCGGCCCGGTAGGCGCCCATATCCCACAGCACGCTCATCAGCCCGAACGCGGCGAGGAAGAAGGCGCCGGACCACTTGGTCCCGACCGCCAGACCGAGGCTGAGGCCAGCCACCCAACGCCACGGCCGCGCACCGAGCACGGGCCCCCACTTCTGGGTGGTATGCCGTGAGAGTCGCCCCGCGTGGACCGCCAGCCGCTCCCGCATCTGATCCCGATCGATCAGCAGCGCGCCGAACGCGGCCAGGGCAAAGAACATCAGGATCAGGTCGAGCAGCCCGGTGCGGGAGTGGACGAAGTGGTGGCCTTCGAAGGCGGTCAGGAAGGCCGCGATCGTGCCCAGCAGGGTGGAGCCGAAGAGCCGTCGCGCGATTCTCCCGACCATCAGGATCGACAGCGTTCCCAGCAGCGCCACCGAGAACCGCCACCCCCACGAGGACGTCGGTCCGAAGATCCACTCCCCGAAGGCGATCACCCACTTGCCGACCGGCGGGTGGACGACCATGTCACCGTTGTCGGTGAGGAAGACATTGAGATTGCCGTGCGTGAAGAGCGGATCGACGACCTTGCCCTCGCCGCTCCAGCGCATCTCGACGCCGTACTCCAGCATCGAGACACCCTGCTTGACGTAGTACGTCTCGTCGAAGACCAGCTGATGGGGTCGATCGAGTGCCCAGAAGCGCAGGATGCCGCCGAGGAGGGCAAAGAGCAGCGGCCCCGCCCACCCGGCGATCCGGTCGGTCGGCCGCTCCCCGAGCAGGCGCGCGCGCAGCTCCTCGGTCCGGGTCACGCGCGCCATCGTATGTCGCCGCGCTGGCCACCCGGACTTCTGCCGCCGCCGCCACCGTCCTACCGGGCCGGGCGTGCCGGTTGGCCGCCCGGGGGCCGGCACTAGGCTGCAGCCGTATGACGTGGGGACGGCGCCAGCACACCAGTGGCCCCGGCCCCCGGGTGCTCGCCGAGGGGGTCTCCAAGACCATCGGCGTGGTCCCGCTGCTGGCGCCCACCTCACTCGATGCCCCCGCCGGCTCGGCCCTGCTCATCCGCGGCCGCAATGGCATCGGCAAGAGCACCCTGCTGCGCATCCTCGCAGGAACCCTCGAGCCCACCACGGGCAGCGTGCAGATCGACGGCATACCGGCTGACGAACGCGACCGGACCATCCGGGCGCGCGTGGCGGCCCTGCTGGGCGCGCCGGCCGCATACCGCGATCTGACTCTTCGCGACCACCTGACGCTCATCGACGCCACCTGGGGCGGCGATAGCGACACCTGCGAAGAGCGGGTCCAGGCAGCCCTGGCGGAGGTGGGGATCGGTGAGCTGGCGGAACGCTTTCCGCACGAACTGTCCTCCGGTCAGGGACAGCTCTTCCGCCTCGCGCTGACACTCTTCCGGCCGGGCGACCTGCTCATCCTGGATGAACCGGAGCAGCGTCTCGACACCGAGCGGCGAGTCGTGGTCGCCCGGCTGCTTGCCGCCCGGCGCGACGGCGGGACCACCCTGATCGTCGCCACCCACGACCCGGACCTGACCCGCCTCCTGGCCGACGACGTGCTCGACCTGGGCTGGGGGCCGGCGGAGGCGCCCGGCGAGCCCTCGGGGGCAGCCGATGGCTGAGCCGGCAAGCACCGCCCAAGACGCCGAGCGGCTCGATGACGCGCTGTATGTCCTGCACGGCTCGCAGGGGACGGGGACGATCCGGGCGCTGCTCTATGGCGGCTATCTCGTGGCGATCTTTGGGGGCGTCTACGGATTCAACCTCCTGCGCGCCCTGCTCATCTCCTCCGATCCGCAGTGGCTGCGCGCCGCAGCCGCGTCGGTGTGGAGTCTGCTGGCGTTCGGGACGCTGATCATCGGGCTCGGCCTGCTCGCCTGGCGGGTGGGTCGAGTGCGTGGTCCGCTGGTCCCGCCCCTGCCGTTCATCGATCTCCTCCTCGGATCGGCCATCGATCGGTGGCAGGTGCTGCGCGAGCGGGCATGGGTGCTGCTCATCTCGGGCCTCGGTGTCGGTGTCCTCATCGGCGTCCTGCTCGGCGGGGCGGCGATGGGGGCCGGCCTCGGCAGCGCCGCGGCGGTGCTGGGCGCCGTGGTCGGAGGCGCGGTGCTCGGCGTGGCGCTTGCGTGGCTCTGGCTGGCCGGTCAGCACTCCCTCGCCCCGCGCGGCCCAGGGCGGGCGGTGAGCTGGCCCGCCATGGTGCGCGATCTGCGCCTCGACGACGTGCGTGCCCACGCCCTGCGGACCACCCATATCGGTGGGGCCGTCCTGGCCGGGGACCTGCGGGCCGCCCGGCTCGATGTCGCACCCGCCATCACCCGTGCCCGCAGTCGTCGGCTGCGGCCCGGGGGTCGGGTGAGCACCATCGTGCGACGCGACATCTTGGGCTATCGCCGGGCGCCGGGGCAGGCAGTTGCCGGGGTGCTCGGGGTGGGCATGTCCAGCGCCCTGATCGCGCTCGCCGTGCTCCAACCCGCGGCCCCCCGCATCCTGGGGGCGTTGGCCCTGATTGTCGCCTATCTCGGGTTCGGGGCGCTGGCCGAGGGGGTGCGCCTGGTTGCCGACAACGCCGGCACCCCGCCCCTGCTGGGCGTGTCCTTTCGCGCCGAGGCGGTGCTCCACCTGATCGCCCCGGCCGCACTCGCCCTGGCCTGTGCCCTGCCGATCGCAGCCCTCGTGGGGCGCGCCCACGCGCTCGAGGCGGCGGGGGCGCCTGGGCTGCACCCGGCATACGCGCTGGGGGCGGTGACGGTCATGGTCGCCCTGCTCGCGGGTGTCACGCTGATGGCGGCCTTCCGGGGCACCCCGCCCGAGATGTCCTTCGTGCCCGAGGTCGGTCCGATGACCATGGCCTATTGGTATGGCCGTCCGCTCGCCGTCGCCGTGAGCGGGGGCCTGCTGCTGGGATCGCTGGCCGACTCGAGGGGTTGGGCGCCGGTGCTCTTGGGGGCCGAACTGGCTCTCGCGGTGGCGATCATCGCCTACGGCATCCGCCTGGCCCGGCGCCTCGAGCTCGGCCATCGAGGCTGAGTCTCCCGCGCGCTGCCGGGCTGGGATGATGGCGCCATGCTCGTCCTGGCCGCCACCCCGATCGGCGACCCACGCGATGCCAGCGCCCGACTCGTCGCGGAGCTGGCCACCGCGGATGTCATCGCGGCCGAGGACACCCGCCGCACCCGGCGCCTGTGCGCGGCGCTGGGGGTCACCCCTGTCGGAGCGCTCCTGAGCTATCACGAACACAACGAGCGCGCCATGACACCCGAACTCATCGACCGGCTGCGCACCGGGGAGCGGGTGCTGCTGGTCACGGATGCCGGGATGCCATCGGTATCCGACCCCGGCTACCGCCTCGTCGCCGCCGCGGTCGCCGCCGATCTGCCGGTGACCTGTGCGCCCGGCCCGAGCGCGGTTCTGATGGCGCTGGCCCTGTCCGGGTTGCCGGTCGACCGCTTCGCCTTCGACGGCTTCCTGCCCCGGAAGCCGGGGGAGCGGGCGCGGGTCTTGGCCGAGGCCGCGCGGGAACGGCGGACGCTGGTCTATTTCGAGGCCCCGCATCGCACCGCCTCGACGTTGGCGGCCATGGCCCTGGCCTTCGGTGCCGACCGGCGGGCTGCCGTATGCCGGGAGCTCACCAAGACCTATGAGGAGGTCCGCCGCGGCCCACTCTGCGAACTCGCGGCCTGGGCCGAGGAGGGCGTGCTCGGCGAGGTGACGATCGTCGTCGCGGGGTTCGTCCCGGGCGCGGTGGACCTGCCGGCTGCGCTCGCGCAGGTGCAGGACCTTGTGCATGGGGGGATGCGGCTGAAGGACGCGTGCGCCGAGATCGGACCCCCCGCAGGGCTGTCGAAGAAGCTGCTGTATGACGCGGTGCTGGCCGCCCGCTGAGCTGCGCGAGGGGGCGGCCCGACGCGGTCAGCCTGCCGCGGCGCGAGCCTGGTCTGCGGCATCGCCGGCCTGGCCTGCCGCATTTCCAGCCTGGTCTGCTCCATCGCCCGCCTGGGCGGTCAACCACTCCTGCCAGCGCGCCCCCGACCGGCCGGCGACGTCGGCCGCCTCCGGGCCGTAGAGATAGGCCCACACCGAAACGCCCGCCCCCTCGGCGGCCACGATGGCAGTGCCGGGTGCGGGTTCATCGAGAAGCAGCCAGAGCCGGTTTGCCCCGGTCCCGGCGACGGTCCCGGCGAGCGGTGGTGTCGGCTCGCTGGTGGCGAGCCGATCGCCGAGCGAGGCGGATTCCGGCCATCCGAGGGCGGTCATGAGCCGGCTCCAGACGCCGGGTTCACCCGCGGGAAAGAGCGCCATCGGCAGCATGGCCTGCCCGCTCTGGCCGGCGAAATGCTCCAGGTGCAGTTGCAGGTTGCGCAGGAAGAGCGGCCAGCCTTCGGCCATCCCGTCATACATCGCATCCCACTCTTGGCCCTCGCCGAAGCCGGAGTTGACCAGACGCACCACGCACGAGCCCCCGTCGCGGGCCTGGACCAGCCACTCGAAGGCCAACGAGTCGCCGGGCTCCCCGCCCGCGAAGACAACTCGGTGCGGCGGTTCGAAGGCGGTGACGGTCCCGGGAATCGCCATCTCGGGTGCCTCCCCGAACCGCTGGATCATCGCGCCGCCTGCGTGCGGCGCTACCGTCGTCGGGACATACCACGAGGAGATCCCGGGGCCGGTGGCGATGGCCTCCCACACCTGCTCGGGGGTGCCCACGACGACCACGGACAGGTCGATGACCCGGCCGCCCGCACCGGTCGGCGCGGTGGGCTCGGAGGCGGCGGATTCGGGTGCTGCGGGCTCGGCTACTCCTGCGTCGGGCACTGCGGGGTGGTCGCTCATGTCGGCTCCTTGGTGGTGGTCTGGGGTGGCAGGGTCGGGTGGGCGGCGATCACCAGGCGGTGGGTCCGGCCGTCGGGTGCCCGCTCGTCGTGGTACCTCGCGCTCAGGGCCAGCACCGCGTCACGCAGGTCCGCGGTGAAGGCCGCGCGGTCGGACGCGCTCGCGAACCGGATCTCGGTGTCGATGGCCAGGCTTGCCAAGGGCTTGCCGGCCGCGTCAGCCAGGCTCGCGAGCTGCCCGACCTCGCGCACCAACCGTGCGGCCAGCGCGATCAGATAGCGCGACGAGAGCCGATCGGTGCGTGCCGGGTCCGCGGCCAGGTCGCCCAGGGCGTCCGGGCCCACGAGGTATGCCGTGGCGCTGGCTTGGACCAGCCGCTCACGCAGACCCCGCCGCTGCCGGGTGCCCACCTCGTGGACCAGACCGTGCGCCTCCAGGGTCCGCAGGTGGTAATTGACCTTCTGCCGGGGCAGCCGCAGGGCGGCGGCCACACTGGTTGCCGACCCGGGTTCGGCCAGCGCAGCCAGGATGTCGCGGCGCATCGGATCGAGGGCCGCGACGGCGGCGGCCGGCTCGCTGATCACCTGCAGATCCGTCATACCTCGCATCGTGGCAATTGACAGAATAGTTTGTCAAGAGTTGGATCCTGGCCAACCGCTCGCTGGCGACCGAGGTTTCCCGCGGGTAGCGACAATCTCACACGCCACGCGGGGGGGGCGGGCGAGACGCCGGGGTGCAGCGGGCGATAGGTTGCCCAGGTGGCAACCTCGACCCTCCCCGCAACGAAGCCGGCCGTGCGGTCATCCATCGGCCTGAAACTGCTCATGGCAGCAACCGGGCTGATCTTTGTCGGCTATGTGCTGCTGCACGCCTACGGCAATCTGATGGTGCTAGGGGGTGCCGAGCAGTTCAACACCTATGCGCACCACCTGCGCACCTTCGGCCAGCCGATACTGCCGTATGAGGGGCTCTTGTGGATCGTGCGCGTGGTGCTGCTCGCCAGCCTGGTCCTGCACGCCTATAGCGCGTTCACCCTGTGGGGGCGGGCCAATTCCGCGCGCAGCACGAAGTATGTGGTCAAGAAGGCCGTCGCCTCGTCGCTCGCCTCGCGCACCATGCGCTTCGGTGGGCTGGCGCTGCTGCTGTTCGTGGTCTTCCACATCTTGCACCTGACCACGCACACGATCACCCCGCAAGGCGACCAGGCCACGCCGTACGCAAATGTCGTGAACAGCTTCGACAAGTGGTGGCTCGTGGTCATCTACGCGCTCGCCGTCACGGCGCTCGCGCTGCACCTGACCCACGGCATCTGGAGCGCCGCCCAGACCCTCGGGCTCACCTCGAACGCCGCCGCCCGGTCCCGCGCCAAGATCGCCGGCCATTTCGTCGCCGCCCTCGTGTGGACCGCCTTCCTCATCCCGCCGCTGGCCATCCTCTTCGGAATCGTGGACTGATCCAATGACTGAAACCATCGTGAGCGCACCCGACGGCGTCGACGCCGACTACTACCGCGTCGGGGCAGCCATTGCCGACACCAAGGCGCCGGCTGGGCCGATCGACAAGAAATGGACCCAGCGCAAGTTCGACGCGGCCTTGGTCAACCCGGCCAACCGGCGCAAGCTGTCGGTCATCATCGTGGGAACCGGACTCGCCGGGGCCTCGGCCGCCGCCACGCTCGGGGAGGCCGGCTACCGGGTTCAGTCCTTCTGCTTCCAGGACTCTCCGCGGCGGGCCCACTCGATCGCCGCGCAGGGCGGCATCAACGCCGCCAAGAACTACAAGGAGGACGGCGACTCGACCTATCGCCTGTTCTACGACACCGTCAAGGGTGGGGACTACCGCGCGCGCGAGACGAACGTCTATCGCCTTGCTGAGGTCAGCGCCAACATCATCGACCAGTGCGTCGCGCAAGGCGTTCCGTTCGCCCGGGAGTACGGCGGTCTGCTCGATAACCGCTCCTTTGGTGGGGTGCAGGTCTCCCGCACGTTCTATGCCCGAGGCCAGACCGGCCAGCAATTGCTCATCGGCGCCTACCAGGCGCTGGAGCGGCAGATTGCCGAGGGAACGGTCGAGATGTTCACCCGGCACGAGATGCTCGAATTGATCGTCGAGGATGGTCGCGCCCGCGGGATCATTGCCCGCGACCTGGTCACCGGAGAGATCGAAACGCATCTCGCCGACGCGGTCGTGTTGGCCTCCGGTGGCTACGGCAATGTCTTCTTCCTCTCCACCAACGCCATGGGGTCGAATATCACGGCGAACTGGCGGGCGCACCGCAAGGGTGCCTACTTCGGCAACCCGTGCTACACCCAGATCCACCCCACGTGCATTCCGGTGTCCGGCGACCACCAGTCCAAATTGACCTTGATGTCGGAATCCCTGCGCAATGACGGCCGGATTTGGGTTCCCAAGCGTCGGGAGGACTGCGAGAAGGACCCGCGCGAGATCGCGGAATCCGACCGGGACTACTACCTGGAGCGGATCTATCCCGCCTTCGGCAACCTGGTCCCGCGCGACATCGCCTCCCGCCAGGCCAAGAACATGTGCGATGAGGGCCGGGGCGTGGGCCCCATGGTCGGTGACTTCCGCCGTGGGGTCTATCTGGACTTCACCGACGCGATCAAGCGGTTGGGCCGTCCGGCGGTCGAGGCGAAGTACGGCAACCTCTTCGACATGTATGCCCGGATCACCGGGGAGAACCCGTATGAGGTACCCATGCGGATCTATCCCGCGGTCCACTACACGATGGGTGGGCTGTGGGTCGACTACGACCTGCAGTCCAACATTCCCGGCCTGTTCGTCACCGGGGAGGCAAACTTCTCCGACCATGGCGCGAACCGCCTCGGCGCCTCGGCGCTCATGCAAGGCCTGGCCGACGGATATTTCGTGCTCCCGAACACCATCCGCGACTATCTCGCCAAGGGGCCATTCCCCGCGCTCGACGAGAACAGCCCGGCGGTCGCACAGGCCCGAGCCGCGGTCGAGGAGCGCACGGCACGGTTGCTCGCGATCAACGGCGAGCGCTCCGTGGACTCCTTCCACCGCGAACTCGGCAACATCATGTGGGAGTACTGCGGCATGGAGCGCTCCGAGACTGGCCTGATGAAGGCCATCGACCTGATTCGCTCGCTCCGCGCGGAATTCTGGCGCAATGTGCGGGTCCTCGGCACCGGCGACTCGCTCAACCAGAGCCTCGAAAAGGCCGGGCGGGTGGCCGACTTCCTCGAACTCGGCGAACTGATGTGCATCGACGCCCTGCACCGGCGGGAATCGTGCGGTGGACACTTCCGCGCGGAATCCCAGACCGAGGATGGCGAGGCGCTGCGTCATGACGACCAGTACCTCTATGTTGCGGCCTGGGAGTTCGCCGGAGGCCCCGGCGATGGCCAAATGGGTGCCCCGGTCTTGCACAAAGAGGATCTGGTCTACGAGGCCATCGAGCTGAAACAGCGCAGTTATAAGTAGGTGAACGGGGCCGGCTCCCCAGCCAACCTCGCCGGACGAATGCCCGGACAACCGAGAACAGAACCACCAAGAACAGCCCGAGTCACCGCATACGACGAGGAAGCAACAGACGTGAGACTGACCCTGAAGATCTGGCGCCAGGACGGCCCGACGTCCCGGGGCGAGTTGAAGACCTACCCGGTCGACGACATCTCCCCGGACATGTCGTTCCTGGAGATGCTCGATGTGCTCAATGAGCGCCTCAACGACCAGGGCGAGGAGCCCATCGCCTTCGACAGCGACTGCCGTGAAGGCATTTGCGGCATGTGCGGGCTGATGATCTCGGGGGAGGCGCATGGCCCGGAGAAGACGACGACGTGCCAGTTGCACATGCGCAGCTTCCGCGACGGCGAGACCATCACCATCGAGCCGTGGCGCGCCGATGCCTTCCCGATCCTGCGGGACCTGGTCGTGGACCGGGGTGCCTTCGATCGCATCATTGCGGCGGGCGGGTTCATCTCCGTCAACACGGGTGCCGCTCCCGACGCGCACGCGACGCCCGTGCCCAAGGAGAACGCCGACCGGGCCTTCGTCGCCGCCGAGTGCATCGGTTGCGGCGCCTGCGTGGCGGCCTGCCCCAACGCCTCGGGGATGCTGTTCATGGGCGCCAAGGTCACTCACCTCGGTGAGTTGCCGCAGGGCCAGCCCGAGCGCGCAACCCGGGTTCGGGCGATGGTCGCCACTCACGACGCCGAGGGCTTCGGCGGCTGCACCAATATCGGCGAGTGCAGCAACGCCTGCCCCAAGGGCATCCCCATGGATGTCATCTCCCAGCTCAACTCGGACCTGCGCAAGGCCGCATCGGGCAGCTTCTAGGCGCTCCGCCCGGCCGGCCGGCGCGATACCTGGCAGGGTGGGGGTATGACGGACATCGAGGTCACGCCGAACGGGCCGTATGCGGTGCACGGGCTGCCCCTGATCCGCCTGACTCTGTCGCCGGACCCCGAACCGCGGCTCCAGGAATGGGTGGAGCGCGAGAGCGTCGATGTCTCCGGCGAAGCCGACGGCGCGGGCACCTACTGGCTGTGTCGGTGCGGAGGCAGTGAGAACAAGCCGTTTTGCGACGGGCACCACCGCAGCATCGGCTTCGACGGCACCGAGAGCGCCGCCACCCAGGACTACCGCACGCGGGCCCGGGTGCTGCCCAGCGCCGACGGGGTGGTGCGCGATGTGCCGGACCTGTGCGAGCACGCCACCTTTTGCACCACCCCGGACACCCACGTATGGCGGATGGTCCACTCCACTGATCCCCAGGTCCGCCAGGCCATGGCGTCGATGATCGACCACTGCCCCTCGGGTCGCCTCACGCGGGCGCCGGACGAGCACGCGGCCGACACCGAGCTGGCGCTACCCCTGCGAGTGGCCGTGGTGGACGATGGTCCCTACCTGGTGACCGGGATGGCCGTGGTGACTCGCGCCGACGGGGCGCCGTGCGAGGTCCGCAACCGGGTGACCCTGTGCCGGTGCGGGGCATCGAGCAATAAGCCGTTCTGCGATGGATCGCATGCAAAGGTTGGCTTCCATGACAGCTGACTCGCCGGGTGCCGTGCCGGTTCCGGACGCCGGTCGGGACCCCAGCCCGCCGGCCGACTCGCCGCAGGTCGACGCCGCTGCCCTGACGCAGTTCTGGGAGCTGGCAAAGGTCAAGGCCAAGCTCAACCGTTTCGAGGTGTACACCGGGGCCAACCCGGCGAGTGCCCTGATCCCGCCCGCCTGGGCCTTCGGGGCGACTCCGGAGCAGGCGGATAGCCTGCTGGCGCTGGTTTTGGACGGGGTCAAGACCGGCACCGCCGGCGCCCTCTGGGACTACGAGGCCGAGGGGGAACCGATTGCCGAGGTCGGCTCCCTCTGGATCATCCTCGACGGTTCGGCCCGCCCGCGCGCGTTGATCGAGACCACCGCGGTGGCGGTGGTGCCCTTCGACCAGGTGGACGCCGAGCATGCGCGATCCGAGGGCGAGGACGACCTGAGCCTGGCCTCCTGGCGGCGCATTCACGAGGACTTCTTTCGCTCCCACGCCAGCCACGATCGCGGCTTCCAGCCGGACATGCCGGTGGTGTGCGAGCGCTTCCGGGTGCTCTATCCCACCCCTCGCAACGCCTGACGCTGCGCCGTGCCTATGGCCCCGCCGCCCTAAGGCCCCGCGCCGGCGGCCGCGCTGGTCACGACGGCACGCGCGGCCGGAAGGCGGGCCGCCAGCAGCCGGATCGCGATGGCGCCCAGCGCGGCCACCCCGACGAGCAGCCCCCACAGGCTGAACCGGTCGTGATCGAGCAGCGCGAGATAGAGGGCGGGGGCGATGATCCCGGCACCCACCCACGACAGTTGGTATGCGGACAGGTACCGCCCGCGGTACGCCACCGGCGCGGCGTCGACGGCCGCAGCGGACATCGGGGGTCCGCCGAGCAACTCGCCGAGCGTATAGACCGTGACCGACAGCATGATCCCGGTCACCGCCCAGGCAGCCGGCAGGGTCGCGCTCGCCGCGAGGGCGAGGAAGCCCACGGCATACAGGGCGAAGCTCAGGATGACGATGATCGCGCGCGTGTGCCCGTCCATCCGGCGCACCACCAGCCCCTGGCCGAAACCGATCATGAGCGTGTTCAGCGCAAAGAGCGCGCCGCTGACCCACCCCGGCAGCCCCAGGACGTCGATCACATAGACCGGGATCGCCACGTTGAGGGTCAAGGTGCACAGGGCGGCTGCCGTGTTGACGCCGACGAGGGCCAGGTAGCCCCGATCGCGCAGCAGGACCCCCCAGCCCACCGAAGCGCCGGCATCCGCTGGGTGTGAGGCCTCGGGCGCGGCTCCGTGCGGCACCCGGGCCAGGGCGGCAAAGGCCAGGAGATAGCTGGCGGCATTGGCCAGGACCAGGGTGCGGTATGCCGCGACCGTCCCGACGGTCATGGCCAGACCGGCTACCAGACCACCGAGCGCGAAGCCGACATTGCGCAAGGCGCCCAGGAAGCCGAACCACACCTCGCGTTCCCCCTCGGGGGTGGCTGACGCGACGAGCGGCGAGAAGGCGCTCCAGAAGACGCTCAGGCCCAAGGCGGCCAATGCCTCGACCGCGACGATGCTCCAAAAGCTGTGCGCCCACAGGAAACTCGTGAACGCGACGGCGGAGATGAGGTTGCCGGCCAGGATGACGCGTTTGGGACCGAATCGGTCGACCAACACCCCGGACAGCAGGACGAAGGGCACGGCGGCGACGGCGGCCACGCTCAGGGCCAGACCCACGCCGGCGGTCCCCACATCGGTGGTCACCAGGAAATAGACGATCGACGCGGGCATGAAGACGCCACTGCCCAGGGCGTCAATGGCCAGGCCAAGAACCAGTGCTTTGTGATGCGAGGCGTCAGGGAACCCGAGCCGGCGCATCATGGCTCGATTCTGGCAGTGGTAGCCGCGCCGCGCAGCCGGTGGCGCCCGAGCGGCTCAGAGCCAGCCGACCCGATCGCGCAGCAGGGTGTATCCCACGAAGGCGATGACATCGAGCAGGGTGTGGGCGATGACCAATGGCTTCACGCGCCGCGTGCGGGTGTAGAGGTAGCCGAAGATCAGCCCCATGACGAGATTGCCGACGAACCCACCGAAGCCCTGATAGAGGTGGTAGCCGCCGCGGATCACCGCCGAGACCCCGATCGCCCGCCATACCGGCCAGCCCGCTTGCTGCCATCGGGTCAGCAGGTAGCCGACCATGACCACCTCTTCGAGGATGGCGTTCTGCGCGGCGGCCAGGACCAGGACCGGGATGGCCCACCAGTTCTCGGTCAGGTTGGCGGCCGCGATCGTGGCATTGAGATTCAGGGCGCGCGCGGCGAGATAGAGGCCCAAGCCGGGTATGCCGATGAGTGCGGTCAGTCCGAGTCCGCGCAGTAGGTCGCCGGCCGGGTGGCGCCGGTCCCATCCGATCGCGCGCAGGGCTGCGGCGTCGTCGCGGCGCAGCAGGTGCAGCGCCAGGAAGGCGGGGAGCACTCCGAGCACGATGCCAGTGAGCTGATAGCTCAGGTCGAGCCAGGGGCGATCCGGGGTCACCGAGTTGTTCAGCGATGCGGTCTGCTGGTTCAGCGCCACCGCCCGCGTGAGCCGCTCGATGATCCGCAGCATGGCCCAGATGGCCGATGCGCCTAAGGAGACGCCCAACACCAGCCAGGTCTCGGCGACCACCTGCCGCCGGGTCAACCCGGTCGTGGGGAGATCGGCGCGAGGGTAGTGCGCCGCAGGTGCCTCGGGCCTGGCCGGACCGGACGGCATACCGGCTGCAGTCATGCGGGACAGTGTGCCGCGTGCCGACCGCACGTGGCTGGGAGCCGCCCGTGAGAGTCGTGGGTGGCGGCCGGAATGCGGCGGAGCTGAACGAGCGTTTCCTGAGAGTGCTCGGATCGCACAGGTCGATCCCACCGCACAGAAAGCTACCCTCGGTTCATGATCGCCGCTCTGACGGGCATGGGGCTCTCGGCCGCTGCCGGGCTCAACGCCTACATCCCGTTCCTGATCGTCGCGCTGATCGCGCGCTTCACCGACATCATCACCTTGCCGAGCACATTTGCGTGGATCGAGAGCTGGTGGGCGATCGGCATCGGCTCCGTGTTGCTGCTCGCCGAGTTCGTCCTGGACAAGATCCCGGCCGTCGACACCATCAATGACGCCGTCCAGACTTTCATCCGCCCGAGTATGGGTGGACTGATCTTCGCGGCCACGTCGGCCGCCGAATCCCTCGACAAATCCACCTGGATGCAGCAGAACCAGTGGCTGGGCATCGTGCTCGGCATCGTGGTCTCGGGGCTGGTGCACAGCGGCAAGATGGCGGCCCGGCCGGCCATCAACGCCGGCACCCTCGGCGCGGGGGCTCCCGTGGTATCCACCGTCGAGGATGGTGCGGCCATCGGCCTGTCCCTCATCGCCATCTTCATCCCGATCCTGGTGATCCTCGCTTTGGTCGTGCTCTTGGGCATCCTCTTGTGGGTATGGCGCCGGGTGCACCGGTGGCGCAATCGTCGGGGCCCAGAGGGCGACGACGCCGGCCTGAGCTACGCCTGACCTCGCCCTCGCGGGCCTCGCCCTCGGCCGTGGGCAGCCGGACCCGTGGGGCTCCCTAGAATTCGTCCCATGACCAAGGTTCTTGCCGCCGTCGCGTGGCCGTATGCCAACGGGCCACGTCACCTGGGGCACGTTGCCGGGTTCGGCGTGCCCTCCGACGTCTTTGCGCGCTTCATGCGGATGAGCGGCCACGCGGTCCTGATGGTCAGCGGTTCCGACGAGCATGGCACCCCGATCCTGGTGCTGGCCGACCAGCAGGGGGTCACCGCTCGCGAACTCGTCGACGTCAACCACGCCGTTATCGCCCACGAACTGGCCGACCTCGGCTGCTCGTATGACCTGTACACGCGCACGACGACCGTCAACCACTATGCCGTGGCGCAGGAGCTCTTCCGGCAGGTCTGGGCCAATGGGTACATGATCGAGCGCACGACCCGGGGGGCGATCTCGCCCTCGACCGGGCGCACGCTGCCCGACCGCTATATCGAGGGGACGTGCCCGATCTGCGGCTACGGCGAGGCGCGGGGTGATCAATGCGACAACTGCGGCAATCAGCTCGAGCCCGAGGAGTTGATCAACCCGCGCAGCAAGATCAACGGGGAGACACCCGAGTTCGTCGAGACACAGCACTTCTTCCTCGACCTGCCGGCGCTTGCGGATAGTCTGCGGGCCTATCTGGAGGACCGGGCCGCCAGCGGCACCTGGCGACCCAATGTCATCAAGTTCAGCCTGAACATCCTCTCCGACATCAAACCGCGCGCCATGACCCGTGACATCGACTGGGGGATTCCGGTGCCCCTGGACGGCTGGCGGGAGTTGCCGACCAAGAAGCTGTATGTCTGGTTCGACGCGGTCATCGGCTATCTCTCGGCATCCATCGAATGGGCGCGTCGCCAGGGTGCGCCCGAGCGCTGGCGCGAGTGGTGGAACGACCCCGAGGCCCTGTCCTACTACTTCATGGGCAAGGACAACATCACCTTCCACTCCCAGATCTGGCCTGCCGAACTCCTGGGCTACATGGGCGCGGGGGACAAGGGGGGCGAGCCCGGCGCATACGGCGCCTTGAACCTGCCGACCGAGGTGGTCAGCTCCGAGTACCTGACCATGGAGTCGCAGCAGTTCTCCACCAGTCGGGGCCACACCATCCTGGTGCGGGATGTGCTGACGCGCTACCAGCCGGATGCGCTGCGCTATGTCATTTGCGCGGCCGGTCCGGAGACCTCCGATGCCGACTTCACGTGGCGAGAGTTCGTCCAGCGCACCAATTCCGAGCTGGTCGCGGGGTGGGGCAATCTGGTGAACCGGACCGCCACGATGATCCACAAGAACTTCGGTGAGATCCCCGTATGCGGTCCGCTCGCCCCGCAGGACCAGGCCATCCTGGACCTGGTCGCGGGGGGCTTCGAGCGCGTCGGCGAATTGCTGCGGCGCCAGCGCCTGCGCGCGGCGACGGCCGAGGCGATGCGCGTGGTGTCCGAGGTCAATGCGTACATCTCGCGGACCGAGCCGTTCAAACTCAAGGCGCCCGAGCAGCGCGAACGGCTGGGAACGGTCCTGCATGTCCTTGCCCAGTGCGTGAGCGACTGCAACACCCTGCTGGCGCCGATGCTCCCGCATTCGGCCAACGCCGTGCACGCGGTGCTCGGCGGGGAGGGCACGTTCATGCCGATGCCGCACGTCGAGCAGGTCAACGACCTCGATGACGGGCGGCCGTATCCGATCATCACCGGCGACTACCGCGACACCCCTCGATGGGAGCGCACCCCGGTGCGAGCGGGAACGCCCATCGGCAAGCCGTCCCCGGTCTTCGTCAAGCTCGAGGACTCCGTGGTGGCCGAAGAACTCGCCCGGATGGGTAGCTGAGCCCCTCGATGCCGCACCACTCCACCCGCCAGGTGCTCCCGCCGCACCCCGACCCGTTGCCCATGCCGTTGGTGGACAACCACGCTCACCTCGACCTCGTGCGGGACGACGTGCCGACGCTCGGTGTGGCGGCGGCCGTGGCCGCGGCCGGAGCGGTCGGGGTGGACCGGATTGTGCAGATCGGCTGCGACCTCGCGTCCGCGGAAATCAGTGTGCGGCTGGCGCATCAGCATCCCGAGCTGGTCGCGGGGGTGGCCCTGCATCCGAACGAGGCGCCGCGCCTGGCGGCTCAGGGGGCCTTGGCCGCGGCATACGCCCGCATCGCCGAACTGGCAGCGGATCCCCGGGTTCGGGTCGTTGGGGAGAGCGGCCTGGACTATTTCCGCACCGGCCCGCAGGGTCGCGAGGTGCAGCATGAGTCGTTCCGCTGGCATATCGAGCTCGCCAAGCGACTGGACAAGCCCCTGCAAATCCATGATCGCGACAGTCACGAGCAGGTCCTCGCTGTGCTTGATGACTGCGGGGCACCCCGGCGGGTGGTCCTGCACTGCTTCAGCGGCGACGTCAACTTCGCCCGGGAGTGCCTGGAGCGCGGCTTCTACCTCTCGTTCGCAGGCCCCATCACCTTCAAGAACAACCACGGCCTGCGGGATGCCCTCGCGGTGACGCCCCTGGACCGGCTCCTGCTCGAGACCGACGCGCCCTATCTGACGCCGCATCCGTGGCGCGGCGCGGGCAACTCGCCCTACCTCCTGGCCACCACGGCCCGCACTGCGGCCGCTGTCCTCGGGGTGGCCGTCGCCCACCTGTGCGAGGCCGTCAGTGCCACGAGCGAGGACCTTTACGGACCGTGGTGAGCGCTCCCGTGACGCCGGTCCGTGACCGGGTCTGGGAGGGGAGTGACGGCATACCACTGCTGTGACTCAGGAGGCGAGATGCGCTCCGTCGTCGTTACCAAAATTTGACCTTTCACGTCCGGTCCGGGCATGGTTGTTACGTCAGCCGATTCCGAACGACCGTCATCGGCAGCACGATCCGGGCCATCCCCCCCGCCCGGACCGCGGTGCAATGCAGCCCGCGGTAGCGCATTCATACCCGCGTCTGATCGTTGCTGCCCGCGCACGGAAATGTCCCGGAGTCGGACGTAACAAACTTGGAGTACCCGTGAACATTCGTCCGGTTCGACGCATTGCCCAGTTCGGCGTCGTCGGTGCCCTTGCCTTGGCAGGTGCCGGTGTCGCCCACTTCGACAAGTCCGTCGCGCTCACCGTCGACGGCACGTCCACCAACGTCCATGCCTTCGCGCAGACCGTCGGCGACGTCCTCGACGACGAGGGCATCACCCTCGGTGCCCACGACCTCGTCGTGCCCAGCGTCAACACCCCGGTCAGCGACGGCCAGAGCATCGTCGTGCGCTACGGCCGCAAACTCACCGTCACCATCGACGGGGAGAAGAAGGAGTACTGGACCACCGCATCGACGGTCGGCCAGGCCCTGCAGGACCTTGGCCTGCGCGCCGAGGATGCCGTGTTGTCCGCCTCCCGCTCCGCGCTCTTGGGCCGCGAGGGCCTGGCGCTGACCATGGTCACCCCCAAGGCCGTCACCGTGCGCGTCGACGGCAAGTCGACCACCAAGACCAGCACCCAAGAGGACGTCAAGAGCCTGCTCGCGCTGCTCAAGATCAAGGTCGGCAGCACCGACATCGTCGCGCCCGGGCTCGACACCCCCTTGCAGGACGGCATGAAGCTCACGATCACCCGCGTGACCACCAAGACCGTCAAGAAGACCTCGGAGATCGACTTCGAGACCACCCGCAAGAACGACTCCTCGCTCTACAAGGGCGACACCAAGGTCATCACCGCCGGCCGCGCCGGGGTCAAGGTGAATGTGTATGCCGTGATCCTGCATGACGGCAAGGAAGTGCGCCGCACCTACGTCCGCACCGACATCACGACCCGCGTGCGCAACCAGGTCATCGCCGTCGGCACCAAGGCCCGTCCGGCCGCGAGCAGCGGCGGCACCTCGAGCGGCGGCGGTTCCGGTGGCGGTGGCACCTCCGGCGCCGGGATCAACCTGGCCAATGCCGCCATGTGGGACCGGATCGCCATCTGCGAGTCCGGCGGCAACTGGAGCATCAATACCGGCAACGGCTACTACGGTGGCCTGCAGTTCGCGCAGGCCTCCTGGCTCGGCTGGGGCGGCGCCGACTTCGCCCCCCGCGCCGACCTGGCGTCGCGTGAACAGCAGATCACCGTCGCCAACCGCTACTACGCGGTGGCTGGCCTCTCGCCGTGGGGCTGCGCCCACGCGGCCTGAGTCCGCTCGCTAGCGCCTCGCGCCGTCCCGCCACCTCGGCGGGGCGGCGCGCGCTTGTTGGTGCACATACCGCCGCGGTCGCGCCCGGCGCCTCGGTCCGAACACGCGCAGTAGATCGCCAGGCTCCCGCATAGGGTGGCCGCTGTGAACGAGCCCGTGCACTTCCTCGGCGCCGCCGATATCCGGCGGCTGGCGAGCGAACACGGCATCCGCCCCACCAAGGCGTGGGGCCAAAACTTCGTCATCGACGCCAACACGGTCCGCCGGATCGTGCGGCTCGCCGAGGTCACACCCGAGGACGTCGTCCTCGAGGTCGGGCCGGGGCTGGGCTCGCTCACGCTGGGGCTCCTGGAAAGTGCCGGCCGGGTGCTGGTCATCGAGATCGACCCCGTGCTCGCCGCCGCCCTTCCCGCAACGGTGGCCGGCGCGGCCGGCGACCGCAGCGCGCGGCTGGGCGTCATACCCGGGGATGCGCTGAAGGTCACCGCGCTCCCGGCCGCGCCCACCAAGCTGGTCGCCAACCTGCCGTACAACATCTCGGTGCCCGTCGTGCTCCACCTGCTCGAGGCCTTCCCCAGCATCGATCGGGTGCTGGTCATGGTCCAGCTCGAAGTCGCTCAACGCCTGGCTGCGCCGCCCGGATCGCGCACCTACGGAGCGCCCAGCGCCAAGGCGGCCTGGTTCGGCACGGTCCGGCTCGCCGGGACCGTGGGACGGACCATCTTCTGGCCGGTCCCCAAGGTCGACTCCGGACTGGTTGCCATCGAGCGTGGGCAGCCGCCCCGCACCGACATCGGGCGCCGTGAGGTCTTCGCAGTGGTCGACGCCGCGTTCGCGCAACGCCGCAAGATGTTGCGCTCGGCCCTGGCCGGGTGGGCGGGCTCTCCGGCGGCCGCGAGCTCGATTCTCACGGCGGCGGGGGTGGATCCGACCACGCGCGGTGAGCACCTAGGCATTGCGGCCTTCGCCGACATCGCCGCGGCCCGGTGCGCGTATGCGGACCCCGAGCCGCCGCGGCCCCGCCCGGGTCCGGGCGACTTCTAGCGCAGTGCCGCGGCTCCATTAGGGTGGGCGTCATGGCGTCGGGACCGCGGCTGCACTCAGGCATCCGCGTCCGGGTGCCCGCAAAGGTGAACCTCGAATTGCGGGTCGGCCCGCCCCGCGCGGACGGCTATCACACGCTGGCCACCGTCTATCAGGCCGTGAGTCTCTACGACACCATCGAGGTGAGCCCTGATCGCGCGTGGGGGATCGAGATCGGCGGGCGAACCAGCGCCGGTGTTCCGGGCGACGAGACCAATCTCGCGCTGCGCGCGGCCCGGCTCCTGGCCACGGAGTGTGGGCTCGAGCGTCCCGTGCGCATCCGCATCCGCAAGGAGATCCCGGTGGCCGCGGGTATGGCCGGTGGGTCGGCGGACGCGGCCGGCACGCTGTTGGCGTGCCACCGCTTGTGGGGACTGGACCTGGGGATGGAGCGCTTGCGGGAGCTGGCGGCCGGGCTGGGCAGCGATGTCCCCTTTCTCCTGACCGGCGGGACCGCCGTCGGCACCGGTCGCGGCGAGCGGGTAGCCCCCGCGGTGAGCCGGGGAACGTATCACTGGGTCTTTGCCCTGGCCGAGGACGGGTTGTCGACCCCGGCCGTGTATGCCGAGTGCGACCGGCTGCGTGACGGCGCGATGCCCACCGAGCCGCTGGCCAGCAAGGAACTCCTGGCCGCCCTGAGCTTCGGCAACGCCGAGGCGCTCGCGGCCGTCCTGGGCAACGACCTGCAGCCGGCCGCGCTATCGCTGCGACCCGCTCTCGCCACCGTCCTGGAGGCCGGGATCTCCTTCGGCGCCCTCGCGGGCATCGTGTCCGGGTCGGGTCCCACGCTCGCCTTCCTGGCGCGCGATGCGGAGGCCGCCATCGACCTGGCCGTCTCGCTCGCGGCCTCCGGCACGGCGGGTGATGTCCGCAAGGCGACCGGCCCCGCGGTCGTCGGACGGCTCGAAGCGGTGGCCCGCCACTGATGGCGAATCTCGTCAATCTCGAGCGCGTCACCGTCCACTCCGGTATCACCACGGTGCTCGACGCGATCTCGCTCGGCGTCAACACCGGCGACCGTATCGGTGTCGTCGGGGCCAATGGGGGAGGCAAGTCCACCCTGCTGGGCGTGCTCGCGAAGACGCGGACGATCGACGCCGGGCGGATCACGCATGCCGGTGGGCTGCGCGTGGCGGCGGTCGCCCAGGATGACGAGCTGCCGCCGACCGCCACCGTGCGCGAGGTCGTCCTCGGCGCCGCTGCCGAGCACGAATGGTCGGGTCAGGCCGGCGTGCGCGCGGTGATCAGCGGTCTCCTCGGCGATGAGCGGGCCGGTGGCGTGGGCGGCTTGGACGCCCCGGTGGGGCCCCTCTCGGGTGGGGAACGGCGCCGGGTCGCGCTGGCCGCGGCGTTGGTCGGCGACGCCGACCTGCTCTTGCTCGACGAGCCCACCAACCACCTGGACGTGGAGGGGGTGGCCTGGCTGGCGGCATACCTCAGCGGCACGTGGGCGGGCCCGGAGCGCGGGTTGGTCGTCGTCAGCCACGACCGCTGGTTCCTGGATGCGGTCGCCACGCAGACCTGGGAGGTCGTCGGTGGCTCGGTGGCGTCCTATGACGGCGGCTATGCGGCCTACGTCCTGGCGCGGGCCGAGCGGGAGCGGATGGCCGCCGTGAGTGCCGAACGCCGCAACAACCTGCTGCGCAAGGAACTCGCGTGGCTGCAGCGCGGCGCACCGGCACGCACCAGCAAGCCGAAGTTTCGGATCGACGCCGCCACCGCCCTGATCGCCAACGAACCGCCGCCGCGCGACGCCGTTGAGCTGATGCGGTTCGCCACGGCGCGGCTCGGCAAGGACGTCATCGACCTGCACCAGGCCAGCCTGTCCTTCGGGAGCACGCCGATCCTGGACCGGGTGACCTGGCAGCTGGCTCCGGGCGAGCGCGTCGGGCTGGTGGGAGCCAATGGCTCGGGCAAGTCCAGCGTGCTGCGAGTGCTTGACGCGCAACAGCCGCTGGACTCCGGGAAGCGCAAGGTCGGTGTCACGGTGCGGATCGGGGTGGTGAGCCAGGAGGTCCGCGAGCTGGACGAGCTGGCCGGGGTCAAGGTCATCGAAGCCGTCGAAATGGTGCGTCACTCGACCCTGCTCGGCGGCAAGCAGGTCAGCGCCTCCAGCCTGGCCAAGCGGCTCGGCTTCCCCGGACCCCGTCAGCAGGCCCGCGTCGGGGACCTCTCAGGAGGGGAGCGCCGCCGGCTCCAAATCCTGCGAGTCCTTCTCGATGAACCCAACGTCCTCCTCCTGGACGAACCGACCAACGACCTGGATATCGACACCCTGACCGCGCTCGAGGATCTGCTCGACGGGTGGGTCGGCACGCTCGTCGTCGTCTCGCACGACCGCTACCTGCTTGAGCGGATCACGGATCGCCAGCTGGCTCTGCTCGGTGACGGCCGGCTGCGTGACCTGCCGGGCGGGGTCGAGCAGTACCTGCAGCTGCGTGCCGGCCTGCTCGAGCGCTCCGCGGCAGCGCGGGCGTCGGCTGCGGGAGGCACGGTGGGCGGCTCGGCGGCCCCGGTATCTGACGGCGCCGAGGCCCCGCGCCCGGCGCACGCGCTCCCGTCGGCGGCGCAGGTGCGCGAGGCCCGCAAGGATCTGGCCCGGATCGAGAAGCAGTTGCAGCGGCTCGCGGAACGTGCCGAGCGTATTCACGCGGCCATGGCCGCCCAGGCGAGCGACCATCTAGCCATGCTTGAACTCAGCAGTGACTTGCGTGAGGTGGACACCCAGGTGGCCACCCTCGAGGAGGATTGGCTCGCCGCCGCCGAGGTGCTCGGCTAACCCCGGGGTTGGCTCAGCCGAGGGCGGTATGCAGGGTGCGCAGTGCGTCGGCGAGCTGCTCCTGGTCGTGGGGGGACAGCACCGCAAGGATCGCGCGCTCCTGCTCGAGCAGCGCCGCCAGGGCCCCGTCGACGCACTGGGCCCCGGCCGGTGTCAGCTCCACCAGCACCCCGCGGCGATCCCGCGGTGACGGCAACCTGCGCACCAATCCCCGCTCGGAGAGGCGATCGACCCGGTTGGTCATCGTCCCGCTGGTGACCAGCGTCGCATCGAGCAACTGGCCGGGGGAGAGGCGGTAGGGCGCGCCGGTGCGGCGCAAGGCCGAGAGGACGTCGAATTCCCAGATCTCCAACCCGAGTCCTGCGAAGGCCTCGCGGCGGGCCTGATCGAGGCGCCGGGCGAGCCGGGTGACGCGCGAGAGGACATGCAGCGGCGCCAGATCTAGGTCGGGTCGCTCGCGGTGCCAGGCGGTGACGATCGCGTCCACATCGTCGGTCCGCGACGGGAGCGTCGTTGGGTTCACGCTGCATACTCTAGACATCAAGTATCTTGACGTCGAGATATCTGGGTGCCTAGGGTTCGGCTGAAACCGGCCCAACGCAGGAGCAGCGGCATGTCGACGAACTGGGACCCACGGCAGTACGCCATATTCGCCCATGAGCGCAACCGTCCCTTCGCGGATCTGCTCGCCCGGGTCGAGGCCCCCGCGCCTGGCCTGGTCCTCGACCTGGGGTGCGGCAACGGCCCGCTGACCTTGTCCCTGGCACAACGCTGGCCGCAGGCGCGCATCGTGGGCGTCGACTCCTCCGCGCAGATGCTGCGTGCGGCGCGCGAACTCGACACCGACGGGCGGGTGGAGTGGGTCGAGGCGGAGTTGGCCAGCTGGGATATGACCGCACTGGGTGCGGCCCCTGATGTCATCGTGACCAATGCCACACTGCAGTGGATTCCGCGCCACCTGGAACTCATCGACTCCTGGGCTCGGGCGCTGCGCCCGGGCGGCTGGCTCGCCCTGCAGGTGCCCGGCAATTTCGGGGCGCCCAGCCACGCGTTGATGCGTGAGGTCGCCGCCACCCACCCCCGGCGTGACGAACTCGCGGTCGCGCTGAAGCGCGCCCGATCGGCTGAACCGAGCACCTACGTGCAGGTGTTGTCCCGGGCCGGCTGCCGGGTGGATGCCTGGGAGACCACCTATCTGCACCTGCTCGATCCGGATGGCGCTGTGGCCGACCCGGTGCTCGAGTGGGTCACGGGCACCGGGTTGCGCCCCGCGCTCGAGGTATTGACTGATGAGACCGAGCGCGCCGCGTTCCTTTCCGCGTATGCCGCGCGCCTGCGCGAGGCCTATCCGCGCACCTCAGCGGGGGTGATCCTGCCCTTCCGGCGGATCTTCGCCGTCGGGCAGCGACCGGCCTGAGGCCGCCGGTCAGCCCCGGATCGTGGGGCGCTGCTCGAGGCCGGTCAGCCCGTTCCAGGCCAGGTTGACCAGATGCGCCGCGACCTCGGCGCGCGTGAAGCGGCGACTGGAGTCCATCCACCACTGCCCGGTGAGGGCCACCATGCCGACCAGCATCTGGGCATACATGGGCGCTGCCTTGGGGTCGAGACCCCGGGTCTTGAACTGGGCGACCATGAGGTGTTCCACCTGGGTCGCGACGTCGCTCATCAAGCTGGCGAACGATCCGGTGCTCTGGCCCGGTGGCGAATCCCGCACCAGGATGCGGAACCCGTCCGCCTCCTCCTCGATATAGTCCAAAAGCGCCAGGGCGGCGTTCTCGATGAGGGTTCGGGGGCTGCCGACTGAGCTCAGGGCCGCGGTGATCCGCGCAGTCAGATCAGCGATCTCCCGGTCCACGACCACGGCATACAGCCCCTCCTTGCCGCCGAAATGCTCGTACACGACCGGCTTGGACACCTTGGCGCTGGACGCGATCTCCTCGACGCTGGTGCCCTCATAGCCCTTGGCGGCAAAGAGGTGCCGTCCGACATCGATGAGCTGCTCGCGCCGCTGGCTGCCGGTCATCCGCGACTTGGGGCCGCTGCGGCGGGCCCGCGCCGAGGATGCGCTCACCACGCCATTGTGCAGGCTCGACTACCCTTGGTGCCGCCCACGTCCATTGCGGTGGGTCGTTCCCCGGTTGGTCTGCTGGTAGGGCCCGCCTGACTTTGAATCAGGATTAGCGACGTAGGTTCGATTCCTACCCGGGGAGCACGCCAAAACGCCCGTTGACCTGCCAAAACGCAGTCAGCGGGCGTTTCGCGTGCGATAACCGTGCGATGTGGCACCCGCTGCGACCATAGATCGGCCCCCGCGACGTTGGACGTCCGAGGGCCTGACGACGACCCGGCACGCCGCCGAGGAGGCCTGCGACACTGAAGGCCGCGGACCCTGGGTCGTGTACCCAGCCGGGTACCCACTTCTCGACGACGGCCATGAGAGCCCCTGAGCCGCCTGCTTGGTGATCGATCGGCCTCGTCGGCGGGCATGGCCATCAGCTCCAACCAGGTGCCTGCCCGGTCCGGCCCCATGACGATGAGCCGGTCCTCGCCGTACTGCTCCAGCGTGCCGAGTCCGCGTCCGGGCCCTGCGTTCGCGGACGCGGGCGGCTGGCTACGATGGACCGCATCCCCTGACGTCCATTGCTGGGAGCTCCTCGCCCGTGACATCCCCACGTCCTGCCGCCGTCATCATTCTCGCCGCAGGCGAGGGGACCCGGATGAGGTCCGCGATCCCCAAGGTGCTGCACGCCATCTGCGGGCGCACCCTGCTGGGTCACGCGATCGCGGCCGCGCGCGCCACCCAACCGGCCCATCTCGTGGTGGTCGTGCGGCATCAGCGCGACCTGGTCGCAGCGCACGTCGAGCAGCTCGATCCCGCCATCCGGATCGCCGATCAAGACGCGGTCAAGGGCACCGGGCGGGCTGCTGAGTGCGGTCTCGAGGTCTTGCCCCCCGATCTGGCGGGAACGATCCTGGTGACCTATGGGGACGTGCCCCTGCTCACCGGGGAGACGCTGGAGGGGCTGCTCGCACGGCATACGGCCGACGGCAGCGCTGTCACCGTGTTGACGGGCGAGGCGCCCGACCCCACCGGCTACGGCCGCATCGTGCGCGACGACAGCGGCGCCGTCACGGCGATCGTCGAGCACAAGGACTGCACGCCGCAGGAGCTGGGAATCACCGAGATCAACTCGGGGATTTATGCCTTCGAGGCGGCCGTGCTGCGCGACTGTCTGGCCCGCGTCGGCACCGACAACGCCCAGAACGAGAAGTACCTGACCGATGTGTTGGCCCTGGCGCGCGCGGGTGGTGGGCTGGTCAGCGCCTACCAGATCGACGATCTGAGTCAGACCGAGGGTGTCAACGACCGGGTCCAGCTCGCGACCCTCGGCGCGATCCTGAACCGCCGGCAGAACGAGATGTGGATGCGTGCCGGGGTGACCATCGTCGACCCGGCCACCACCTGGATCGACGTCGACGTGACGCTAGGCACCGACGTCACCATCGAGCCGGGCACCCAACTGCTCGGCGCTACGAGCGTCGGGGCCGGCGCCATCATCGGGCCCGAGGTGACGATTCGCGACAGCGAAATCGGCGTGGATGCTCAGGTGCGTCGGGCCGAGGTGGTGCTGGCCGTCGTCGGTGCGGGCGCGAGCGTGGGTCCCTACAGCTATCTGCGCCCGGGCACCGAACTCGGGCCCAACAGCAAGATCGGCGGCTTCGTCGAGACCAAGAATGCGCGCATCGGAGCCGGCGCCCGGGTGCCGCACCTGACCTATTGCGGAGACGCGACCATCGGTGAGGGCGCCAATATCGGCGCCGGCACGATCTTCGCCAACTATGACGGCGTGACCAAGTCGCACACCACGATCGGCAAATACAGCTTCGTGGGGTCGGACACCGTCATTGTCGCGCCCGTCACGGTGGCTGATGGGGCGTATGTCGCCGCCGGCTCGGCCCTCGTGCGCGATGTCGCGCCGGGCGAGATCGCGGTCGCCCGAGGGCGGCAAAGGAATGTCCGCGGCTGGGTGGCGCGCGCTCGTGCCGGCACGCCGACCGCGGCGGCCGCGGCGGCTGCCATCGAGGATGCGCGCAGCACCGCCGCAGGGGAGGCGCCCCGATGACGGGCATCACCAAGAAGACCCGCAAGAACCTCATGGTCTTCTCGGGCCGATGCGGACGGGACCTGGCCGAGGAGGTGGCGGGCCTGATCGGTACCGTGGTCGTGCCGACCCAGATCTACGACTTCGCCAATGGCGAGATCTTCGTGCGCTACGAGGAGTCGGTGCGCGGCTGCGATGCTTTCGTCCTCCAGAGCCACGCCGCGCCGATCAATGAGGCGATCATGGAGCAGCTGATCATGGTCGATGCCCTCAAGCGCGCCTCCGCCAAGCGGATCAGCGTGGTCCTACCCTTCTACGGTTATGGCCGACAGGACAAGAAGCACCGTGGACGCGAGCCGATCTCGGCGCGGCTGATGGCGGACCTCTTCAAGACCGCCGGTGCGGACCGCCTGATGGCGGTGGACCTGCATACGGACCAGATCCAGGGGTTCTTCGACGGGCCGGTCGACCATCTCATGGCGCTGCCCGTCCTCAGCGCGTATGTCGCGCAGCGCTACTGCGACGAAGAACTCACCGTTGTCTCTCCGGACGCGGGCCGGATCAAGGTCGCCGAGCACTGGTCGCGCCGGCTCGGCGGGGCACCCTTGGCGTTCATTCACAAGACCCGAGACATCACCCAGCCGAATGTCTCGATCGCCAACCGGGTCGTCGGCGAGGTGGCCGGGCGGGTCTGTGTGGTCGTCGACGACATGATCGACACCGGGGGAACCATCGTCAAGGCGGCCGAGGCATGTATGGACGCCGGGGCGGCCGGTGTCGTCATTGCTGCCACCCACGCGATCTTCTCCGACCCCGCGATCGAGCGGCTGAGCAGCAGCCTTGCTCGGGAGGTGATCGTCACCAACACCTTGCCCTTGCAGCCCGAGCAACACTTCGACAAGCTCACGGTGCTCTCGGTCGGCCCGCTTATCGCCGAGGCGATAACGGCCGTCTTCAACGACGGCTCCGTCACGAGCCTCTTCGACGGTCTGTCCTAAGTCGCCCGGTGGTTCCGAGGGTGCGAGCGCGGGATTTCGTGCTGGGCAAGCGGGCCGTCTAAACTAGCGGGAATGCCTCGGCGAGGGGCGGCCTCGTGTCGCTCGTTATCGACGCGGTGGTGCCCGATGATGTCGCGCCTCCGTACCGATGAGCGCCGCAGGCCCACCGCACCCGATCGAATAATTCACGGCGCACCGTCCTTAGGCAGCGCCGTAAGCGTCCCGAGGAGAGCTCATGTCCACCGAGAACCGCCTGGTTGTCGACCTTCGCACCGAATTCGGCAAGGGCGCCGCCCGTCGAGTGCGCCGCGCGGGCAAGGTCCCGGCCGTTGTCTACGGTCACGGCACCGACCCGATTCACATCGCCCTGCCGGGGCACGACACGATGATGGCGCTCAAGCAGGCCAATGCGCTGCTCACGCTCGTGATTGAGGGAACTGACCAACTGGCCCTGGCCAAGGATGTGCAGCGCGACCCGATCCGCCCGATCATCGAGCATGTCGACCTGGTCTTGATCCGCAAGGGCGAGAAGGTCACCGTCGATGTGGCCGTTCACACCACGGGCGAAGCAGCCCCCGAGACTGTCGTGAACCTGGAGCACTCGTCCCTGCAGGTGGAGGTCGAGGCGATCAACATCCCCGAGGGCATCGAGATCTCGATCGAGGGCCTCGAGGCGGGCACCCAGGTGCTCGCTGGGGCCATTGCGCTGCCGGCTGGCGCCACCTTGGTGACCGACCCCGAGGCTCTTGTGGTCAACGTCACGGCCATGATCTCGCAGGAGGCCATGGACGCCGAACTGGGCGAGGACGACGGCGCCGGGACGGCAGCGAGTGCCGAGGGTGCCGCTGGTGGGGAAACTCAGGGCGCGGAGGCCTGACCCGAGCGGTCCGAGGCACCCGGGGCGGGACCCGGTACGGCGTGGCTGACTAATTTTCCCAAGGACTCGTGGTATCGCGCTCTTTGCGGTACCGTCCCACGGGACACATGTCAGCTGTTGGACACCACTGGTCACATTCGCACCATCAGATACGGTCAATCGCGGCCGTCTGTGATGGGCAACGGGAGGATTGTGTGAGCGGCACTATGCACACCGAGCAGGCCGCGGCTGGGGGAGCCGCGGCGAACGCAGCCACCGGTGGCGATACCCCTATGCCGGGCACCGCCTCGCCAGGCACCTCCGTGCCGGGTGCCACCGCCCCGGAGCCCGCGAGTCATGCGGGCGCGCGTGGCACCGGCCAGCAGATGTCCTGGCACATGCCCGAGTGGGTGCACCCGTATGTCGACCAGGAGGGCCCCGGCAGGGGCTGGCGCATCCGGTATCAGCGCCGGGTGATCGTCAGCGACTTCCTGGCGGCGCTGGTGGCCTGTTTCGCGGCGGCGCTGGCGCTGTATAGCGGCATACCCAACCTGCGTGTTGCGCTGGTGACCACCATCGTGCCTTTCGCCTGGGTGATCATCTGCGGACGCTCTGGTGCGTATCGAGTCAATGCCCTGGGCATCGGGCTGGATGAGTACCGCAGCATCGGGCGCGCGCTGGTCATCCTGTTGGCTCTGCTCTCAGTTGCCCTGGTCGGGCTGGGCTGGCGGATGTCGCGCCTGCTCTTCTTTGTCGCCGTGCCCCTGATCTTCCTGCTCACGGTCATCGCGCGCCGCATTTTGCGCGGCCGACTGGCCCGTGCCCGTCACCATGGGCACGCGCTGCAGCCGACCATCGTCGTGGGGCGCGGGTTGGCCGTTCACGACATGATTGCCTCGATCCAAAACGACCCCATGTCGACCGGGATGAGGGTGGTCGGCGCCTGCGCCTCCGATCTCCCGGATCCGAACCGGGTCGCCGACGTGCAGGTTTACGGTGGCCCGGAGATGGCCCTGCTGGCCGTGCGAGACACCGGGGCAGAAGCCGTCGTCGTCGCCTCCGACGCCTCCTTCTCTGGCAAGGCCCTGCGTCGCCTCGGCTGGGCACTGTCGGAAATCGGCGTGGACCTCTTCGTGCACCCCGGGATCAACGAGGTCGCCTCGCCTCGCCTGACCTTGCGCCCGGCGGCCGGAATGTCGTTGCTGCACGTCGAGGGGCCGACGATCGGCGGCTTTGACGCCTTCGCCAAGCGCGCCATCGACCTCTTGTGCTCGACGTTCATCGCGTTGGTCACCATGCCCGTATGGCTGTTCATTGCGGCGGTGATCAAGCTGCACGACCGCGGCCCGGTCTTCTTCGTGCAGCAACGCGTGGGTGAGAACGGCCGCACCTTCCCGATGGTCAAGTTCCGCACCATGGTCGTGGACGCAGAGCAGCGGCTGCTCGCAGGCGAAGTCTCCGCGCATCCGCAGGTCAACGAGATGCTGTTCAAGCACAAGCTCGACCCGCGGATCACCCGCCCCGGCCGGATCCTGCGCCGCCTCTCGCTGGACGAGTTGCCGCCTGTCTCTTATACACATCTCCGAGCCCACGAGACGGACTCCTATCTCGTATGCCGTCTTCTGCTTGAAAA